>CBINJQ010000037.1:0-17067 GCA_966251015.1 uncultured Akkermansia sp.
CCTCCGCCCCGAAGCGGACGCCGCCGCGCGTCGTGCTTCGCCCTCGCGCTCGTTTGCGCGCTCCCCGCCCTCGCCCTTCGCGCCCAGACCACCACCGTCCGCGCCTACGATTGGCTGCGCATGCCTTTTTCGGGCAACCTCTCCCTCGGCGGCTCCAGCCTCACCGGCAACCCCACCTATCTCTCCCGCATCAACTTCGTCCGCCCCGAACCCGGCGACACCGGGCGCGTCTGGATCTGCGACCTCAACGGCAACCTCTTCATCCTCCCCTCCGCCCTCGCCGATCTCGCCGCGCGCTCCGCCAACCTCGACACCGCGGCCGCCGCCGGCTCGCCCTACTTGGATTTCAACGGCTCCACCTCCGGCCACGCCAACGACCAGACCTTTCTCCCGAACAACGACGGCACCTCCTCCACCACGCCCAACGGCCTCTTTCGCCGTTTCATCAAGCAAAGCGGCTACGCCAACGGCCTCGTCACCTTTCAGTTCGATCCCGAATACCCGGTCAACGGCCGCTTCTACACCGTCCACATCGAGTCCAACTCCACCAACTCCGACACGCTTCGCGTCCCCCTCGGCGGCGCCGGCACCAAGCACCCCGGCCTAGACCTCGCCGGCTACACGAGCACCAACGTCGTCGCCCCGCCCGCCGGCGGCACCTCCCGCCAGGCCGTGCTCGTCGAGTGGACCGACACCGCGCCCTCCGACCTCGTTTTCCAAGGCACCGCGCGCGAGGTCCTGCGCCTCGGCTACACCGGCACCATCCACCCGCTCGGAGACTTGATCTTCAACCCGCTCGCCACCGACTCCAGCCATCCCGACTGGGGCTCCCTCTACCTCGCCAACGGCGACGGCGGCGCGGGGGAATCCAACAACAACGACGACGGCTCCTCCGGCCTCACCGCCGGTGACCGACACTATTTCCCGCAGCGACTCGACCTTCTCATCGGCAAAACCCTCCGCATCATCCCCGACCTCTCCCGCCGCGTCGCCGCAAGCACGCTCTCCGCCAACGGCCGCTACCGCGTGCCCGACGACAACCCCTACGCCTCCGTCTCCGGCGCCCGCCCCGAGCTCTGGACCGTCGGCCATCGCAACCCCCATCGCTTTTTCTGGGACGTTCCCACCAACACCCTCCTCGTCTGCGAGATCGGCCTCCACGCCTGGGAGGAGGTCAACATCATCGAGCCCGGCCGCAACTACGGCTACCCCCACCGCGAGGGTCCGCAGCGCCTCATCATCTCCACCGGCTCCGACAACCGCACCCTCGTCGCCCCGCCCGTCCCCGACACCCTGCCCGTCCGTATCGGCACATCCACTACCGGTGACGCCGTCGTCCCGACCTATCCGGTGATCGCCTACCCGCACACCGCCCCCTACGGCGACGCCATCTCCAGCGGCCTCGTCTACCGCGGCCGCGCCGCGCCCGCCCTCCGGGACCGCTTCGTCTTCGGCGACATCACCACCGGCAAGGTCTTCCACGCCGACTTCGCCGCCATGCTCGCCGCCCACGCCGCCAACGGCCCCTCGTCGCAGGCGGCGTTCGACCCGCTCCAGATCGAATGGGACGCCCCCGCCACCGTCGACGGACCGCAGACCTACGCCCGTTTCTTCGAGATCGTGCAGGCGGCCTACCACCTCCGCGGAGGAACGGACGCAAACCTCCCCGGCGGCTCCACCGTTTCCGGCAACGGCCGGGCCGACATCCGCGTGATCGCCGACGCCGAGGGCGAGCTCCACGTGCTCAGCAAAAGCGACGGCATGATCCGGGGCCTCACCTCCGTCCCCGCCCGGCCCTCCTGGCTCGCCGCCCACTTCAGCCCCGTCGAACAGGCGGACCCCGCCGTCTCCGGCGACGACGCCGACCCCGACGGCGACGGCCGCTCCAACTTCCTCGAATACGCCCTCGGCTCCGACCCGCGCTCCGGCGCCGCGCCGCTCCCACTGGCCGCCCGTGCGGTCCCCGACGCGCTGGCCCTCGACTACCCCGCTCCCCGCCCCGAGCTCCGCTACGTCGTCGAGCGCAGCATCGACCTCGTCGCCTGGACCACCGACGACATCTCCGACGCCCCCGCCTCCGGCGAAACGCCGGCCGACCTGCGCACCGCCACCGCTTCCCGCGCCGACACCGACCGCGTCTTCCTCCGCGTCCGCATCGCTCCGCGCCAATGATCCTCGCCCGCGTTCTCCTTTTCTCGCTCCCGCTGCTCGTCGGCGCCGGCTGCGCCTCGCCCCCCGTTCCGCTTTCCTCGCTCCGTCAACACCTCGTCTGCGCCTACGACTTCGAACACCCCGCGCCCGACGATCCCTCCGTCGAGCTCGACCAAGGCGTATCCGGAACAGCGTTACACCTGGTCAACGGCGGCGCCGCCATGCGCGTCGCGGACGGCGCGCATCCCGGCAGCCGCCGCTCGCTCCAAACCCGACAGGTCTCGCCCGACCGCGCCGGCGACGACGATTGGAAAGCCGGCTGCTACGCCCCCGCTCCCGAGGGCGTGGCCACGCTCGCCCGCTTTCGCTCCGCGTCCGGCATCACGCTCATGGGCTGGATCAAATCCACCGCGCCCGCGCTGCGCCCCGCCCCCGACACCACCACGCCCGCCCCCGGCGACCGCTACAACGCCATCGGCCTCTTCGGCCTCCTCCACGGCGCCTCCGACGGCCATCCCGTCCGCGCCCTGATCGAGCTCTTCCCCGTCGACGGCCGCCTTCGCCTCGTCGCCCTCGGACGCCGCCTCGACGACGGCCCGGGCCTCTTCGTCGCGGCCGCCCTGCCGCCGGACGAACTGCTGCCGCCCGACACCTGGGTCCATCTCGCCGCGACGTTCGACTACTCCACCGGCGCCGTCGCCCTCTACCGCGACGGCCTTCCGCTCGCCACCCTGCCCCCCGCCCCCGTCGGCGATCCGTGGAATCTCGCCGGCCCCGCCGCCTCGTTCCCCCCGGACGGCACGCCTCGCGCGTCACCCACCACGCCGACCGGCATCAAAATCGGAGGCAGCTTTCCCCAAAACACCCGCGAACGAAATCCCTTCGACGGCCGCTTCGACGACCTCCTCTTCTTCGACCGCGCCCTGTCCGCCGACGAGGTCCGCGCCGCCCTCGCATCGCTGCCCGGATCCTCCGAGTGACTCCAACAGCGATGGCATTCGCACGGAAATCAGACTGTCCGACCCCATAAGCGCTTCTTGTCCCGGCCAAGGCCGCCCCTAATCGCCGTGCTTCACCGTTTATTCGCGGCAGCGAGGCGTCCCCACGTTTCCCCTACGTTTGGACCCGCCCGATCCTCGCTCGTCGCGCGTAGGCCCCGCCCCCGATGACACTCCGCCGCCCGCTCCGCACAGGCGCTTTGCTTGCGCTGTCCGCTTCCCTGCCCGCGTTCGCGGCCAGCTACCAGGGAAGCGCCCACGAAAACTTCGACTACCCCGTCGGCGCCCTGACCAGCGCCCAGAACGGCGGCACCGGCTGGAACGCCGTCGGCGACAATTCCGCCAACACCGCCTCCTGGGGCGTCGGCACCAGCCTGACCTCCTCGGGCTCGGGCGCCGCCATCCAGGCCGCCAGCCTCGATCTTTCCACGTCCGGCTACCCCGCCGAAACCGGCGGGGCCGCGGTGGTCAGCGGAGCCGCCGCCAGCAGCTCGATCGGGCGCCAATTCGGCCAAAGCGTGGACGCGGGCACCTTCTATTTCAGTTTCCTCACCCAAAAAACGAACACCGAACTCCGCACGGTAAATCTGTCCTTCTTCGGCACCAACGAGCGCCTCGCCATCGGCCAGATCGCCAACAACCTCAACACCCGAGACGAGGACGGCAACTGGCTCAACAACGTCGGCGCCAACTCCGGCAATTTCGTCGCGCTGATCTCGAACTCGCAGAACAACTCGACCGCCGCCAACACCGCCGGCCCCGCAGCGATGGGCGTCTACGTCAACACCACCGCGCCCGTCGCTTATCCGTCCGCCTCCGTCGCCTTCGTCGTCGGCAAAATCGAGTTCAACTTCGCCGGCGGCGTGGAGGATCGCCTCACCCTCTACGTCAACCCGGGCAACCTCTCCGACGAAGGCGCGCTGACGCCCTATCTCGTCGTCGACCACAACGACTTTGGCGCGCTGACCGGCTTCCGCGTTTTTGCCGGCGCCACCGCCAACGGCTTCAACGCCTCCGGCGGCGTCTTCGACGAGATTCGCTTCGGCTCCACCTACGCCAGCGTGGTCGGAGGCGCAGCCCCCGCCACCCCTTGGCAAACCTGGCTCTCCGCGAATTTCAATCCCTCGGAACAAGCCGATCCCGCCGTCTCCGGCCCCGACGCGGACCCCGACTCGGACGGCGTCGTCAATCTGCTCGAATACGCCTTCGGCTCCTCCCCCCGCTCCTCCGCCGCCGGCCCCTCGCCCGCGGTGGCCTCCGGCGCCGGCGTGCTGCTTCTCGACTATCCCGCCCCTCGCCACGGCGCGGACCTGACCTACTCGGTTGAAACCAGCGCCGACCTCGTCACGTGGACCACCACCGGCGTGACCGACGCGGCCCATGCCACCGTCGCGGACTGGCGCACCGCCAGCGTGGCGCGCGCCGACAACGCCCGCGTCTTCCTGCGCGTCCGCGTCACCCGGACCGACTGATCGGGATTCGCCCGCCATTCCTCCGCCCCGCTTTCCCCGCCCCCAACCAACATGACCAAATCCACACTGCTGCGCGCGACAGCCCTGTTCGCGCTCCTCGGTTCAGCCTCCGCCTTCGGCGCCGCCTATGTCGGCTCCGCCTACGAAGGCTTCGACTACACCCCGTCCGGCACCCAGATCGCCACCTCCGCCGGATTCAACGGCGGCACCGGCTGGAACGCCACCGGCGACTCCGGCCAGGCCAACACGACCACCTGGGGCGTCCTGGCCTCGGGCACGATCCGCAACATCCATACGACGGGCCTCGACTACAGCGGTCCCGGCTACCCCGGGGAGACCGGCCTCTCCGCCACCGTGGCCGGCACCGGATCGGCCGGAGCCAACGTCGGCCGTGACTTCGGCCAGTCGGTGGACTCGGGCACCTTCTATTTCAGCTACCTCACCCAGAAGACCGTGGACACCGTCCGCACGCTGAACCTGTCCTTCTTCAGCGGCACGAACGAGCGCCTCGCCATCGGCCAGATCGCCAACAACCTCAACCTGCGCAATCCCGACGGCTCCGCGGACGGGACCACGACGCCCAACCAAGGCCACTTCGCCGCGCTGGTGAGCAACTCCCAGAACAACGCCGCGTTCAACGGCGTCTACACCTCCGCCACGCCCGTAAGCTACGCGCTCGGCACGACCTTCCTCGTCGTCGGCAAGATCGAGTTCGGCTACGCCAGCGGCGTGGAGGACAAGCTGACCCTCTACATCAATCCGTCGTCGCTGACCGACGAGGGATTGGTCACGCCCTACCTCGAGGTCTCGGTGAACGACTTCGGCTCCATCTCCGCCTTCCGTATCTTCGCCGGCGGCAACCAGACCTCGCCCTCCGTCTTCAACGCCTCGGGCGGCATCTTCGACGAGATCCGCCTCTCCACCACCTACACCGGCGTCACCGGCGCGATTCCCGAGCCGTCCTCCTTCGCCGCGCTCGCCGGCCTCGCCGGGCTCGCCTTCGCCGCCACGCGCCGCCGCCGCGCCTGATCCCGCCGCCACCTGATTCCATCCCAGGATCGGGCGGGTCCCTCCGCCCCTGGTTCGAAAGCCCGCCAGATCCGGCTTCGCCCATCTAAAGCCGCCTCCGTCCCCGGGAGGCGGCTTTTTCGCGCCCCGCTCGCGCCGCGCAACCTTTGCCCTTCGCCGCTTCGCCTCTCGACTCCGCCCGCGCCCCGTCGCTTGGATGCGCCGCATGTCCGCCGAAGACCCTCTCTCCTCGGAACTCGTCCCGCCCGCGTTGCGCGAGGCCCTCCGCCACTCGCCCGACAACGCGCCGCTCCTCGTCCACGTCGCCGCGCACGTCCTCGGGCTGGGCGGCTTCGCCGAGGCGGAAATCCTCTTCAAACGCGCCCTCGCCCTCTCGCCCGCCGACACCGAGGCCAAGCTCGGCCTCGCGCACGCCTTCTTCCACCTCGGTAAAAACTCCGCCGCGCTCGTGATCGTGGAGAACCTCACCGCCTCCCCCGAGGCGCCCGGACGCGCCCTCCTCCTCCACGCCCGCCTCGCAATGAAAGCCGGCGAACCGCGCCTCGCCGCCCGCCTCTACCAGCGCGCCCGCACGGCCCGCCCTCCCGCGAGCGATCCCCACCTCGAGGACGAACTCGCCCCGCACCTGCCCGCGCCCGCCTCGCTTGCGCCGAAACCCGCGCCCTCTCCGCTCGCTCCCCCGCCCGAGCCCCCGCCCTTTCCCTCCGACGAGTTCGTCGACGAGCACTCCGACGAGGACGCGGCCGGCTCGTCCGAATCCCGCGAACGCGAGCGGCTCCCCGCCGGCGATCTTCCCGCCGAAAGCTCCTCGGCCGAGGTCGAGCGCCCGCGCGTCACCTTCGCCGACCTCGGCGGCATGGAGAAGATGAAGGAGGAGATCCGCATGAAGATCATCCTCCCCATGCAGCACCCCGAGATGTTCGCCGCCTACGGCAAGAAGGCCGGCGGCGGCGTGCTCCTCTACGGCCCGCCCGGCTGCGGCAAGACCCACCTCGCCCGCGCCACCGCCGGCGAGGTCCGCGCCGCCTTCATGGCGATCGGCATCAGCGACGTCCTCGACATGTGGATCGGCCAGAGCGAAAAAAACCTCCACGCCCTCTTCGAGCAGGCCCGCTCGCACCGGCCGTGCGTGCTCTTCTTCGACGAGGTCGACGCCCTCGGCGCCAACCGCACCGACATGCTGAAAAGCGGCGGCCGCCACCTCATCAACCAGTTCCTCAACGAGCTCGACGGCGTGCAGGCCTCCAACGAGGGCGTGCTCATCCTCGCCGCGACCAACGCCCCCTGGCACCTCGACCCCGCCTTTCGCCGCCCGGGCCGCTTCGACCGCATCCTCTTCGTCGCCCCGCCCGACCAGGCCGCGCGCGCCGAGATCCTGCGCATCCTGCTCAAGGGGAAACCCGCCGCCGACGTGGACGCCGAGGCGGTGGCGAAAAAAACCGACGCCTACTCCGGCGCCGATCTGCGCGCGGTGGTCGAGCTCGCCGTGGAGGAGAAACTCCGGGCCGCGATGAAGTCCGGCAAACTCGCCCCGCTCACGACGCGCGACCTGCTCGACGCCGCCAAGCGCCACCGGCCCACCACCCGCGACTGGTTCGAGAACGCGCGCAACTACGCCCTCTACGCCAACCAAAGCGGCCTCTACGACGACATCCTCGAATACCTTAAGATCGCGAAGCCATGACGCCAAACCAGGGAGCGCAAATCCGCTGCCAGCGGCTCGTCGCTTCTAGATTTTAGGTGGACGGGCGCGTCCACGATCCCGTGGATCGAGAGTCACGCAACGGGCGCGGGGACGCGCCCGTCCACCCTGGATCGTTTCAATCGCCCGTTGGTATTAAACCTTTCTCCGTTTCCAGACCTCCCCCGCATGAGCCATCACCTCTCCCGCGCCGAGATCCTCCTCGCCCAGTCGCGTCCCGCCGACGCCGAGCGCGAGGCGCGGATGGCCCTCGGGCAAGCTCCGGGCGACCCGCTCGCCCTCGCCCTCCTCGCCCGGGCGCTCTCCGGCCAGAACCGCGAGAGCGACGCCCTCGACCCCGCCCGCGCCGCCGTGGCCGCCGCGCCCGATTCGCCCTACGTCCACCACGTCCTCGCCCACGTCCTGCTCCAGCTCGAGCGGCCCAAGGAGGCGCTCGCCGCATCCGAGGACGCCTTGCGCCTCGCGCCCGACGACGGCGACCTCCTCGCCCAGCGCGCCGGCATCCGCCTCGCGCTCCGCGACTGGCGCGCCGCGCTGGAGGACAGCGAGGCCGCCCTCCGTATCAACGCCGAGGATACATTCGCGCGGAATCTCCGCGCCACCGCGCTTCATCAGCTCGGCCGCGCCGACGAGGCCGCCGAGGTCGGCGCGCGCACGCTCGAACAAGCCCCCGAGGACGCATTCAGCCACTCCACCCAGGGATGGACGCAGCTTCACCGCGGCGATCCCCGCCGCGCCCAGGAACACTTTCGCGAGGCGCTGCGCCTCCGCCCCGATTTCGAGCCCGCGCGCAACGGCATGCTCGAGGCCCTCAAGGCCCGCAACCCGCTCTACCGCGCCATGCTCGCCTACTTCCTCTGGATGGGGCGTCAGAGCGGACGCATCCAGTGGGCCTTCCTCATCGTCACGTATTTTGGACAGCGCGTCATCCGCAACCTCGCGTCGACCAACCCGACCCTGGGCCTCGTGCTATGGCCGCTCCTGGTGGTGTTCTACGTCTTCGTCTACCTCTCGTGGACGGCGGTCCCGCTCTTCAACCTCCTGCTCCGCCTCGACCGCTACGGTCGCCACGTGCTTTCGCGAAAGGAGCGGCGCGACACCAACTGGTTCGGCGCCTCGGTGCTGCTGGTCGTCGCCGCCGGCGCGTGGTGGGCGTCCGGAAAAGGCGAAGGCTCCTTTTTTGGCGTGATTGTCGCCGCCATGCTCTCCGTCTGCGTGGCCGCCACCGTCGTCCGCGAAAAGCGCTTGAACAGGCTCATCCTGGGCGGCGCGACCGCCGCGCTCGCGCTTTGCGCGGCCGCCGGCCTTTTCCTCATCCAGAGCACGGAGGGAGGCTTTGCCCTCCTCATGCTCTTTTTCCTCGGCTTCTTCGTCTTCCAGATCACCGCCAACACGATCAAGGGCTGAGGCGCGCCGGAAAACTTCGCCCCCGCCCGGCTACTTCACCGGCACCACAGCGGGCAGGGTATCCGGCGGCGCGGCGGGACCGGAAGCGGCGTCTGCGGGCGTCTCGTTTTTCGCGTCCGGCTCCTCCGCCTTCGTGTCGCGCGCGATGCGGCGCACATCGAAGAAACTCACATAAAGCATCATCGAGAGCAGCGCGGCCACGAAGACCGACTGGGCCGCCTGAATGAAACCCGCCGGCAACGCCTTGCCGCGCAGTTTGCCGATGGTCGCGAACAGCATGTGCCCGCCATCGAGCACGGGGAGCGGCAGAAGGTTAAAAATCGCCAGGTTCACGTTCACGATGATCGTGAACCAAAGCACGTAGCGGATATCCGTCTGCGCCGTGATGTGGAACACCCGCGCGATGCCGATGGGGCCGCTCAGCTTCGAGATACCGATGTCGCTGTCGCGGTTGAGCAGACTGCCAAGCGTGCGAAACGTCATCTTCACGTTGTCCGTGATCTGCGTCCACGGACTGCGATGCAGCATGACGATCTCGGGGTCACACTCGATGCCGAGCTCGGCCGCCTCTTTCGCCTCGGGGCGCGCAGGCACCGTGAGCGTCACCTTTTGCCCTCCGCGCTCGACCACCAACTCGCTCGGCTTCGCGGGCGCGGCGCGCAAACCCGCCACGTAGTGCTGGCCGCTGGTCAGCTCGACGCCATCGAGCGCGACGAGAAGATCGCCCGGCAACAGCCCCGCTTTTTCCGCGAGAGATCCCGGCTGGGGCCGAGCGACTTTGAGCCGCTCGTAAGGCGACACGCCGAGCATGCGCATGTTTTCGTCGCCCGCCAGAACCGGCCGGGCGGAAAGGATCAAGGTCTCCTCGCCACGGCGCACCGTGAGCGCGGCATGCGGGCGGCCCTCGGCGTCGCGCCCGGAACCGGTGAAGAGCATCTGGCGCATCTCGTCCCAGGTGGTGACGGGATTGCCGTCGATCGCCGTGATCGTGTCGCCGACACGCAAGCCCGCGGCCGCGGCCGGGCTGGCGACCTTGGTTTTATCCGGCAGCTCGATCTCGGGGAGGACGTGCCCGATTTTGGCGCGCTGCATGTCCGCGTTCGTCGGCAAACCAACCTGCCAGAGGATCGTGGCCAAGGCGAAGGCGAAGACCACGTTCATGAACGCGCCCGCTCCAAACACGAGCATGCGAGTCGTGTAGTTGGGGGAGGGCAAAGCGGCGACTTCGGCGTTCGGCTCGCCCTCCAGCCCGCGCATGTCGGCGAGCTGCGGCAACGCCACGTAGCCGCCAAGCGGCAGCCAGGAAAGGCGATATTCGACGCCATCCTTGCCCGTCCACTTGAAGATCGCCGGACCAAAGCCGATCGAAAAACGATCCACCTTCACGCCGCGCTTTCTGGCCACCCAGAAGTGACCGAGTTCATGCACGAAGATCGATCCGCCGAAAAACAGGGCGATCATCAGGACCGACCAAGCGCTGGAGGTGAGAATCTGAAAAATGTCCATGGAAAGGGAAAACTACCGAGGCTTAGACCACGGATAGCACGGATAGGCACGGATTGCCGGAGGATTTTTCCTTATCCGTGATAATCCGCGGTTAAATAACTTCCTGCGCCACCCGCCTCGCCTCGGCGTCGACCGCCAGCACGGCGGGCAGATCCGCGGCCGGCGCCCCGGCCAGCGCCGCCAAGGTCGCCTCCGTCACGCGCGGAATGCCGAGAAAGGGCAGTTTCCCCGCAAGGAAGGCCGCGACGGCGACTTCGTTGGCCGCGTTGTAGACCGCCGGCGCCGCCCCGCCGCGCTCCATGGCCTCGCGCGCGAGCCGCAACATCGGAAACCGCCCTTCGTCCGCCGGGCGAAACTCAAGGTTCAGCACGCGATCCAGCGGCAACGCCGCGTCCGTGCCCTTCGCGCCCCGCGCCGGGTGCAGCAACGCGTGCTGGACGGGAAAGGTCATCGAGGGCGGGCAAAGCTGCGCGAGCATCGCGCCGTCCGTGTATTCGACGAGGCAATGCACGATGCTCTGCGGATGGATGATCGCCGCGCACTGCGAGGGCCGCAGGTCGAAGAGCACCGAGGCCTCGATCAGCTCGAGGCCCTTGTTCGCGAGCGTGGCGCTGTCGACCGTGATCTTCGGCCCCATCGCCCAGTTCGGGTGCTTGAGCGCGTCGGCGACCGTCGCCTCGGCCAGCCGCTCGACCGGCCAGTCGCGAAACGCCCCGCCCGAGGCGGTGAGGATGACGCGCCGGATCTCGTCGTGGCGGTGCCCCTGCAGGCATTGAAAAACCGCGTTGTGCTCGGAATCGACCGGCAGGAGCCGCGCGCCGGATCTCTTCGCGGCGGCGAGCACGTGCGCGCCGGCGAGCACGAGGATCTCCTTCGATGCCAGGGCGAGGTCCTTGCCCGCCCCGAGCGCGGCGAGCGCGGGCCGGAGCCCGGCGGTGCCCACCACGGCCACGAGCACGATGTCGGCCTCCGGCAAGGTCGCGAGGGCTTCGAGTCCCTCGACGCCGGGCGCGTAAAGCGTGGCGCCCGGCGGCAGCGCGCCGGAGCCCGCCTCGCGCACGACGGCGGCGGCGCGCGGGTCGAACAGCGCGAGGTGGCGCGCGCCGAACTCGCGCGCGATGGCGAGGAGTTTGTCCGCGTTGCCGTTCGCGGCCACGCCCACGAGCTCGAGCGCGTCGGGATGGGCGCGCAACACGCACAGGGTGTTTTCGCCGATGCTGCCGGTGGCGCCTAGAAGAACGACTCGCTTTCGGACGGATGCGGATACGGACATGCGGGACGGCGTTAGCGAAGAAGGCTGAAAATCAGGAACCCGACGGGCGAAGTGAGGACAAGGCTGTCGGAAAGATCGAACATGCCGCCGATGCCGGGAATGGTCGCGCCCGAGTCCTTCACCTCGGCGCGCCGCTTGATGACGGACTCCACGAGATCGGAGACGATCCCGAGACCGGCCAGCGGGATGGCGACGACGGCCGCGAGCAAAGGCGTGAACGCGACGGGAAAATACTCGCGAAAGCCGCACACGATGCCCGCGCCCAGCGCGGCCGAGGTCAGCAGGCCGCCGACGGCGCCCTCCCAGGTCTTTTTCGGGCTGATGACCGGGGCCATCTTGTGTCTGCCGAAGGCCATGCCGGAGAGCAGCGCCCCGACGTCGCAAAATTTGGATACGGCGATCAGCCAGAGCGCGAGCGCCAGCCCGGTGCCCTCGCGCGGCCCCTCGATCAGCAGGATGCGGACGAGGAACTGCAGCATGAAGGGCACGTAGACCAGGCCGAACAGGGTCCAGCCGAGCGACTCGACCCGGTTCTCCGGGACGCGCTCGCCGACGATGCGGATCGCGAAGACCACGCAGGCGAGCGCGAGGAAGTTTTCCGGCTGGAGCAAGGGATGCGCCGCGGCCAGCAGCGGCGCCACCGAGATCGCCGCGCCCAGCAGCAGGCCGATGCGGTGAAACGGCGCGTGCCCCATCCGCGCCACCATCTGATAAAACTCCCGCAGCGTGAGCACCGACACGAACAGCAGGAGCGCGATGCCTCCGCGCGCCTGGAAAAAATACATCGTGGCGAGGATGACCAGCCAGAGGCCGACGGTGCTGAGGATGCGGTTGCGCATGGATCGCGGGGTTGGCGGACGAAGGCGCGGGGAAAATCGCGGCGAAGAAAACCTTCTCCGCCGCTTCAGATGATAGCCGGGGCGGGCGCGGTATTCAAAGCGGGGCCCGGTTTTGAAACCTGGTCGCCGGTCAGTCCGTAGCGCCGTTCGCGACGCCGGTAATCGTTGACCGCCGCCTCGAGCTCACGGGCGCCAAAGTCGGGCCAGAGCACCGGCGTGAAGACGAATTCCGCGTAGGCCGCCTGCGCGAGCAGGAAGTTGCTCAGACGACTCTCGCCCGAGGTGCGGATGACGAGGTCGGGATCGGGAAGATCGCGGGTGTAGAGATGCCTGGAAAACCCCTCCCACGTGTCGGCGTCCTCGAGCTTGGCCGTGCCCGCCGCGACCGCGGCGGCGAAAGAGCGCGCGGCGTCGAGAATCTCGGTGCGCGAGCCGTAGTTGAGCGCGAGCACCAGCGTGTGCTCGGTGAAGTGGGCGGTCGCGGCCATCACGTCCTCGAGCGCCGCCCGCGCGCGGGGCGGCAACGCGGAGATGCGGCCGATGGCCCTGAGACGCACCTTGTTCTTGAGCAGGTTGGCCTTTTCGCGGCCGAGAAAAGTCTCCAGCAAGCCCATCAACCCGCCGACCTCGTCCTCGGGGCGGCGCCAGTTCTCCACCGAGAACGCGTAGAGCGTGAGGCAGCGGATGCCGATCTCCCGCGCGGCGTCCACGACGGCGCGGACGGACTCGACGCCGCGTCGGTGGCCTTCGAGCCGAGGCAGACCGCGCTGTTTCGCCCAGCGACCGTTCCCGTCCATGATGATGGCGACGTGCGCGGGCACGGGAAGCATGGCGGAGGCGTTGGGCATCGGGAGGAAAGAGGAAGCGACCGGCCTCGGAGCGGACGTCCGAGGCGAGAAACGAAGCGGCAGAGTTACGAGGGCGGGAGCGGGCTGGGCAATGCCAGAAGTCCCGTCAATTTGACCCCGGCCACGAGCAAAAGTTGAGTGGGTCCATGAAAACGCCGTCTTTGCCGTTGGACACCGCCGAAATCGCCCGCGCCCTCATCGACCTTCCGGGTTGGCGTCACGAGCGCGAGGCCTTGGCCAAGGACTTCGTCTTTGCGGACTTTCGCTCCGCGCTGACATGGATGTTACGGGCGGGATTCGAGGCGGAGGAGATGAACCACCACCCGGAATGGACCAACGTCCACCGCACGGTCGCGGTGCGGCTCAACACCCACTCGGTGGGCGGCCGCGTGACCGGGCTGGACGTGGAGCTGGCGAGGCGGCTGGAGCGGCTGGCCCACACCGCCTGAGCACCACGCCGCGCCTCGGCCGCCGGCCACGCCGCGAAGGCTCATAGCCCGCGCATAAAATTAAACGTCAGGTCGCCGTCGCCGGGCAGCGCCTCGTGGCCGAAGTCGGGATAGAGCTTCATGTCCTTCTTGGCGGTGAGCTTGTTGTAGATGGCGAACTGCGTGCTCGGGGGGCAAATCGTGTCCATCAGGCTCGTGAACATCAGCACCTCGGCGCGGACGCGGGGCGCCAAAAACTGCAGGTCGATGTAGCCGAGCTTTGTGAAGATCGCGTCCTCCCGTTCGTGGCGGGGATCGAAATGCCGGAAAAAAGTCCTCAGCTCGGCGTAGGCGTCGCGCGCGAGATCCAGCTCCCACACGCGCTTGTAGTCGGCCAGGAAGGGGAAGATCGGCGCGGCGCGTTTTATCCTCGGTTCGAGCGCGGCGCAGGCGAGCGCGAGCGCGCCGCCCTGCGAACCGCCCATGGCGCCGACGCGCGCGGGATCGACCTCGGGCAGGCTCATCACCACGCGGGCGAGCTGCGCCGTATCGAGGAAGATCTGCCGGTAAAGCAGCTTGCGCGGATCGGGATCGTCGAGACCGCGGACGATGTGGCCGTTGTGGCTGGTCCCGAGCACGCCGCCCTTGTCCTCCGAACGTCCGCCCTGCCCGCGGCAATCCATCGCCGCGATGCAAAACCCGGTCGCGGCGTAGGCGAGTTTGCCCGCCCAGTCGCCGCTGTTGCCCGTGTAACCGTGAAATTGCAGCACCGCCGGGACGGGCTTGTCCGCGCGACCCGCCGCCGTCGGCCGGAGGTATTTCGCGTAGATGCGCGCTCCGCCGATCCCGGTGAACCAGAGGTCGAAACACTCCACGCCCGGCGCCTGCAACGCGGTGTTCGGGACGAGTTGCGCCTGCGGATCGGTCGCGGCGAGTTCTCGCAATCCCTCGTCCCAGTAGGCGTCGAAGTCGTCCGGCCGCGGATTGCGGCCGGCGTAGCTGCGAAGCGCGTCGAGGGGGAGGTCGATCAGGGGCATGGGAAGGCGAAGTCAAAGCACGCGCCGCCGGGCAAAACAAGCGCGGCCCGGATCAAATCCGCGGAATAGAGCGACCGGGGGCTTTCCCGGCGCCGTTTCCGCAGTTGGATTGCCCCAAGGCCCGCGCGCCCGCTCCGGATAAATTCAACTCATGCCGCGGCCTCCGTGGCACAAGTCCTGCGAACGCGCAGGCTCCTCGCTTCCCTCCTTGTGCCGCCCCTGCGGCCTCCGTATCCACATCGGCATCATGCGTCCCCGCCTTCCCCGCCCGACCGTCCTCGCGCTCGCCGCGATGGTGCTTGCCGTTCCCGCCCTCGTCTCGGCCGCCGAGGTGAAACTCGTTCGCGTCTGGCCCGAATACCGCGCCGGCTCGTCGTTCACCCGCATCGCGGAGTATTTCGGCGGCAAGGAATCGGCGCCGGAGCTCGTCGTCCGCACCCGGCCCGAATCGCGCGACGGCTACTATTTCCTCGCGCGGTTCAACAGCGGCGAGGCGCTCCCCGGATCCATCCTCGCGCTCGAATATTTTCTCCCCGGCGAAGACCTCGCGCGCGTGCAATTTTTCCCCGTCGACCTTCCTCGCGGCTCCCGCGCCATCCTCGCCGGCCTCACCGGCGCCGACTGGCCCGGCGTCAAAGTCGAGCCCACCGCCTGGCGCATGCGCCTGCTCGGCCCCTCCGGCTCCGAGGTCGCCCGCCAACAGAGTTTCCTCTGGTCCATGCCCCCCGCCGCCCCGGCCCCCGAAACCGCGCCCGCGGAGCCCGCCGCCCCGACGGGCAGCTGATCCGCGACGCCGCCCGCGCCACCGGTCATTGGACATCGGCCATCGGGCGCCCCCGCTTTTCCCCACTCCATGTCCGACCTGTTCGCCGCCTACGACACCGATAAATTCTACGACGAGATGTTCGCCGCCCCCGGGCGGCCTCGTCCGCATTACCAGCGGCTCTTCGACCGCTTCGGCCAGATGGAGGGCATCTCCGACCTCCTCGCGCGCCAGCGCACCGCCGACCAGACTTTCATCAACCGCGGCGTCACCTTCACCGTCTACTCCGACAACAAGGGCACGGAGAAGATTTTCCCCTTCGACCTCATCCCGCGCATCATCCCCGCCGACGAGTGGGCGCTCCTCGAGGCCGGGCTGCGCCAGCGCATGGAGGCGCTGAACCTTTTCCTCGCCGACATCTACGGCCCGCAACGAATCCTCAAGGAGGGCGTCGTCCCCCGCGAGATGGTGGAAACCTCCAAAAACTTCCGCCCCGAGCTCGTCGGCGTGCCCATCGCGCGCGATCTCTACGTCCACATCAACGGCACCGACCTGGTCCGCGACCAGCACGGCGTGTATCGGGTTCTCGAGGACAACCTCCGCACCCCCTCGGGCGTCTCCTACGTCCTCGAGGACCGGCAGGTCATGAAGCGCGTCTTCCCCAACCTGCTTCGCGACTACCGCGTGCGCCCGGTCGAGACCTACCCGAGCGATCTCCTCTCGCTCCTCGTCCACCTCGCGCCCTCCCACGTGCCCGAGCCGACCGTCGTGCTCCTCACGCCCGGCGTCTACAACAGCGCCTACTTCGAGCACAGCTTCCTCGCCCGCCAGATGGGCATCGAGATCGTCGAGGGCTCCGACCTCGTCGTCGAGAACGACAAGGTCTACATGAAGCGCACCGACGGCCTCGCCCCCGTCCACGTCATCTACCGCCGCATCGACGACGACTACCTCGACCCGCGCGCCTTCAACCCGAATTCACTCCTCGGCGTCCCCGGCCTCTTCGAGGCCTGCCGCAAGGGCAACGTCGCCCTCTGCAACCCCATCGGCACCGGCGTCGCCGACGACAAGGCGATGTATTACTACGTGCCGCGGATGATAAAATTCTACCTCGGCCAGGACGCCCTCCTGCCCAACGTCGACACCTACCTTTCCGGCGACGAAAAGGACCTGGCCCACATCCTGGCCAACCTCGAGCAACTCGTCGTGAAGTCCGTCGACGAGGCCGGCGGCTACGGCATGCTCGTCGGCCCGCACAGCACGCGCGCGCAGATCGAGGAGTTCCGCGCCAAGATCGTCGCCAACCCGCGCAAGTTCATCGCCCAGCCCACGCTCGGCCTCTCGCGCTGCCCCGCCGTCTGCGGCGACGTCATCGAGGGCCGCCACATCGACCTGCGCCCCTACATCCTCAACGGCCCCTCGATCAAGATCATGCCCGGCGGCCTCACCCGCGTCGCCCTCCGCAAAGGCAGCCTGGTGGTCAACAGCTCCCAAGGCGGCGGCTCGAAGGACACCTGGGTCCTCGCCGCCGAACACGAGGACGCCACGCCGGCGGTGCCGGAAAAGCTCATCGTGTGAGCGCGCCTCGGGCGCGCTCGCACGAAATGACGAATG
>CBINJQ010000038.1:0-17049 GCA_966251015.1 uncultured Akkermansia sp.
CGCCGTCCACGTGGCAGGTGGCGCAGCTGATGTAGCTGTCGGCCGACATGCGGGGATCGGCGGCGTTGTAGAAGATCTGTTTGCCGAGGAGGACGTCGGGCGCGAGGGGCTCGGCGGCGACGGTGGAGGTGGTGGCGAGGACGGGGAGGTTGGTGCGGTTTTCGGTTATGAAGGGGGCGGCGTTTCGGACGGTGACGGAGCGGCCCATGAAGTTTTGCGCGAAGAGGCGGCCGGTGGGGGCGTCGATGAGGAGGCCCTGGGGTGCGAGGCCGGTGGAGAGTTCGAGGGTGATGACGGCGGGGGTGGTTTCGGTGGAGCCCTGGGTTTGCTGGCTGGTGAGGGGGGCGAGGGAGAGGGCGTCGATGCCGGCGATCTTGTTGTTTCCCTGGAGGGCGACGAAGAGGGTGTCGCCGAGGGGCGTGTAGGCGAGGGCGGAGGGGCTGTCGGAGTTGTCGAAGTCGCGGCGGGAGTGGCGTATCTCCGCGTTGGATACGGAAAGGTCGATGAAGGAGACGACGGAGCGGACGGTGGTCTCGTGGGTGAGGTCGCCGACTCCGTAGAGGAGGCCGCGTTGGGTGTTGTCCTGTTTCGAGGCGACGGCGGCGCGGGCGCCGTCGGGGGAGATGGCGATGGCGGAGAGGTAGTTGGGCACGCCGGCGGCGCGGTCGCCGCCGTCGAGGGTGTTGGCGGATTCGAGGCGGATGACACGGGTGAGGGTGAGCGCGGGGCTGGGCGAGGTGGTGAAGGCGAAGTCGCCAACCTCGGCCTCGAGCTCGGGGGAGATGAAGCGGGTGACGAGGACACGGGCTCCGTCGCCGGTGACGGCGAGGGCGCGAGGCGTGGGGAAGGGCGTGGTGATGGAGACGGGCGCGGCGGCGGGGTTGGCGGCGGAGTAGCGCTGGAGGCGGGCGGAGCCGTGGAGGGTGACGAAGAGCGACTGGCCGTCGGGCGAGGGGGCGACGCCGAAGGGGGCGGAGCCGTAGGGGAGCGTGACGGTGTGGGCGGTGGTGCCGTCGGGGTTTAGGACGCGGATCTGATCGGAGCCGTGGCAGGTTACCCAATAGCGACCGAGGGCGTCGCGGGCGATGTTGCGGGGGTTGGAGTTCGCGCCCGTGGAGTGTTCGGCGAGTTTTGCGCCGGTGACGGGGTCGAGGACGGAGACGGTGTGGGCGTCGGGGTTGACGACCCAAAGGCGGCGGCCGGCGGGGTCGTCGCCGATGGCGAGGGTTCCACTTTGGGTGGGCGCGGTGGCGGCGGGCGGGGTGATGACGAGGAGGCGGAGGGAGTCGGTGACGAGGGCGCCGTGGCTGTCGCGGATCTGGACAAGGACGCGGGGGCGGCCGGCGGTGGTGTAGGTGTGCTGGGCGGTGGACGAGTCGCTCCAAGCGGTCCAGGTGCCGTCGAAGTTGAAGCGGTATTCGAGGGCGTCTCCGGGCGTGCCGGGAGTGGCGGAGGCGGTGACGGTGACCTCGCCACCGGGGGCGGGCTGGTAGGTGGAGGCGACGAGGCCGGTGAAGACGGGAGGCGGGGTGGAATCGACGCCGCCGCCGGTGGAGAAGCGGAACGAGTAGGGCTCGATGAGGTTGCCGGCGGTGTCGGAGAAGCCGATGTCGTCGTTGAGGTCGGCGGGGGTGCCGTTGTCGGAGGACGGGAAGTCCACCTGGTAGGTGGTGTCGGCGGCGAGGCCGGCGTCGGGCGTGAAGGTGAGGTTGCCGGAGAAGTCGTGTATCAGGAATCCGGCGACAGGCGTGCCGAGGGTGTCGGGCGCGCCGCCGACGCCGGGGGTGACGGGGCGGACGAGGAAGTCGATGCCGTTGCGCGGCCCGCCGCGGCGGGGATGTTCGTGGATGAGGAAGCTGAGCGGGGCGTGGCGCGGGTAGTTGGCGCGGTTGGCCTGGGGGATGTGGAAGGCGACGCGGGGCGCGGTGGTGTCGGGGGCTTGTTGGTGGACCCAGACGCCCATGCCCTGGTTGAAGCCCGGGACAGGGTAACCGCCGGTGAGCCAGAGGTTGCCGAGGACAAGAGACATCTGGGAGGTGTTTACGCCGGTGCCGACCTCGTCGAGGGTGAGCGTGATGGGGTTGGCGTCACCCGCGATGAGGCGGGTCATGTCGATCTTGCGGTTGTGGATGAAGGCGAACTGGTCCTGGTAGGTCGGGTAGGAGGCGTTGGTGAAATTCGGGACGACGCGGCTGGCGGCGAGGCGGATGGAGCCGTCGAGGGCGGGATGGGTGGTTTGCGTGATGTCGGCGACGTCGAGGATGTCGGTGGTGGAGCCGACGACGTAGAGGCCGGTGCCGTCGCTGAAGAGATTTGGCCAATACCCGTGAAAGCCGGCGGCCATGGAGCCGACGAAGTGCGGGGTGATGGAGCGCGTGGCGGGGTCGTCGAAGTTGTTATACTGTAGTCGATACACCACTACGCCGTCGGATCCGGCGACGCCGCTGCGGGCGAAGACGAGGAGATCGCCGAAGAACATGGAGTGCCAGTCGCCGCCGCCGTAGGCGCCGATGTGGTCGATGGTGGCGAGGTTTTGGAAGGCGACGAAGCCGTTGGGTTGGAGGTAGGGTTTGGTGATCTGGATGGGCAGGTCCTGGATGGCATACCAGAGCTGGGTGGAGAGCCAGGGGCCGGCGGAGGCGGAGCGGTTGTAGCCGAGGGGGAGGTGGGCGAGGTCGGGGACGCCGTGGCCGTAGGCGTTGCCGCCGAGCTGGACGGGGCCGCCGAAGGACGGGACGCGGAGGACGCCGGGGAGGAGGAGGTCGTTGTGTTGGGCGGTGCCGTGGGCGTCCCAGCCGTAGTTGCCCTGGATCCACCAGTTGTTCGGGTAGGCGAGGCCGAAGTCGGAGGGGTGGCGGCGGACGGGGGCGGCGGGGTTGGCGATGTCGTAGACGCGGAGGACGTAGTCGGAGCCGGGGCGGGATCCGGGGACTTCGGCGCCGACGATGATCCAGCCGTTCAAGTAGTTGATGGACGTGGTGCGGCCGATGGGTTCGGAACCGTTGGCGACGGGGTGGCTGAGGAGGGTCCCGGGGGCCTCGGGGCGGGGGAGGTTGAGGAAGCCGGCGGTGGTGACCTGGGCGCGGGCGTGGGCCGCAAAGAGGAAGAAGGGGAGGACGGAGAGGCAGGAGACGGAAGGGATGGCCGCAAAGAGGCGCAGAAGGCGCAAAAAGGAGGATTCGGAGGCAGGGGCGGCGGGGGAAGCGGGAGAGCGCATGGTGGGAGCGGGATGCGTGACGGGTGCGTCCTTACTACGGCACGGGGGGGCGGGCGTTACTGGGACGGAAGGGAAAATATTTGGCGATTGTTTTGGGGCGGGGCGGGCGGTTCTGCTGAGGGCCGAGACATGAGCGCTGACGGGCCGCAAACGGTGTGGGGATTTCCGGCGACGAGTTGGTCGCTGGTAAGGCGTGCGCGCGCGGGCGGGACGGCGGCGGAGGAGCGGGCGGCGGGGGCGGCGCTGGATGCCCTGTGCCGGGCGTATTGGCGTCCGCTGTATGCGTATGCGCGGGGCGGCGGGCTGGCCCGCGCGGATGCGCAGGACGCGGTGCAGGAGTTCTTTGCGGCGGCGTTGCGGCGGGAGCTGTTTCAGCGGGCGGAGGCGGAGCACGGGAAGCTGAGAAGCTTCTTGCTGACGGCGTTCAAGCGGGTGCTGGCGGATCGGGCGGCGCGTGAGATGGCCGCGCGACGGAATCCGGAGGGCGGCTGGGCGGAGGGCGACTTTGAGGCGGCGGAGGCGGAGTGGGCGCGGACGGCGGCGGGCGTGACGCTTGGCGGAGCGGGCGCGGGGTCGGAGGCGGGGTTTGAGCGGCAGTGGGCGCGGGAGCTGTTGGCCCAGGCGCTGGCGCGGACGGAGGCGCGGTATGCAAAGGAAGGGAAGCGGGAGGTTTTCGAGGCGTTGCGGGGGGAGGCGTTGGAGGAGTCGGAGATGCGGGAGCGGGAGAATGACAGAGGACAGAACGACAGAGGGAGGAAGGGCGGAGGGGCGGAGGAGATGAGCGCGGGGGCGCGGCGTGTGGCGGTGCATCGGCTGCGGAAGCGGTTCGGGGAGGCGTTGCGCGCGGTGGTGGCGGAGACGCTGCCGGAGGGCGGGGATGTGGAGGCGGAGTTGAGGGAATTGGGCGCGGTGCTGCGCGGAGGTGCGGCGTGAGCGACGGGACGGAACGGAGGCTCGGTTTGGGGCTGGGGGGCTCGGGACCGGGATCTTGGTTGGCGCCGTCGGCGGAGGCGTTGGCGGAGGCGATTCCGGGGCTGCGGGTGATCGAGCTGGCGGGGCGCGGGGGAATGGGCGCGGTTTATCGCGCGGAACAGGTCAGGCTGGGACGCGTAGTGGCGGTTAAACTACTGCCGGCGGGGGCGACGGCGGATCCGATGGCGCGGGAGCGTTTCGAGCGGGAGGCGCGAGTGCTGGCGGCGCTGAACCATCCGCGGGTGCTGCGGATCTTCGATTTCGGGACGCTGCCGGACGGGGCGTCGTATCTGGTGACGGAGTGGGCCGAGGGCGGGGATCTCGCGGCGCGGATCGCGGGGAACGCGCAGGAGCCGAGGACGGTGGCGGCCTGGGTGGCGCAGATCGCGGAGGCCCTGGACGCGGCGCACGGGAAGGGCGTGGTGCATCGCGATCTGAAGCCGGCGAACGTGCTGGTGCGGGGCGACGGCGGGTTGGCGCTGGGGGACTTTGGTCTGGCGCGCGTGGAGGGGGCGGGTTTCACGACGACGCTGACGATGAGCGGCGTGATTTTCGGCACCGTGGATTACATGGCGCCTGAGCAGATGGGCGCGGGTGAGGCGGGCGGAGCGGCGGCCGAGGTGACGAAGGCGGTGGATATTTATGCGCTCGGCGTGATGACTTATCAGATGCTCACGGGTCGCGTGCCGCGCGGGGTGTTTGCGCCGGCCTCGCGGACGGCGGGCGTGCCGAAGGCCGTGGACGGGGTGATCGAGTCCGCGTTGGCGGCGGAGCCGGAGCGGCGGCCGAAGAGCGCGGGGGAGTTCGCGCGGAGGCTGGGCGCGGCGATAAGGGGCGGCAGACGGATGTCGGCAGGACGGCGCCGGGGGCGGTTGGCGGTGATCGCGACGTGCGGGGCCTGCGCGGTGTGGGGCGCTTTGGCGTATGTGCGGGAAAAGGAACGACGCGATGCGCTCGCGACGGAGACAGAGACGACGGCGGAAGCGGTGGCGCGGCGGACGCCCGTCGTGGCGGACCCGGTTGAAAACGTGAGGGCGCCGGAGGCGGCGCGGGCGGCGGAGGGCATGCGTTGGATTTTGCCGGACGTGGAGCCGGGGCGGGAGCGCGCGTCGGGCGGGTGGGAGAGGAATGGCGCGAGCGAATTGCGCTCGAACGACGGCGTCTGCGCGTTGCGGCTGCCGGTGCAAGTGCCGGCGGATTTTCGTTACGACGTGAAAGTGGAGTTCACGCGGTTGTCGGGGAAAAACTCGGTCGGCGTGTTTTTGCCGACGAGTTCGGGCGTGGGCGTGTTCGAGCTCGACGCTTGGGACGCGGGGCTGGGCGGCATCCAGATGATCGACGACCAGGACATGCGGGCTCACGGGGAGAACTTTCCGGGCGCGTTGCGAAACGGGGAGAGGCAGTTGGTGACGCTGGAGGTGCGCGGCGCGCGGGTCACCGCGATCTGGAAGGGCCGTGTGCAACGGAGCTGGGATCTGACCGGGCGACGGTTCACGAATCCGTGGTTGTGGGACGCAGGGGCCGACATGCGCCTCGGACTCTGCTCGTGGAAGAGCCCCACGGTGTTTCACCGCGTGGGGTTTCAGGCGGAGGGGGCGGAGTAGATGAGGGCGACGTTTTTTCGAACCGGAGTTGACCACTAATGGAAAGGCCCAATGGGCTTTCCTTGGGAGGTGAATCGCGGCTTTGGGGGCCGCGATGGCGGGGTTCGATGGGCGGCCAATGGCCGCGAGGGATGGCCATGTTCGAAATCGCGTTTGAATTTTTGGCGTTCGGTCACAATTCGAGCGGCTGGATCGTCTTTAAGGGTGCATGAGCACTCTTACCTCTTCCGATCCGTTGGCGGCGTCGCGTCAGGCGCTGCAAGAATTTGGCCGGCATTTCGATTACGATGTCGGGTATCTGCTCGAACTGGCGGACGCGTCTCCCGAGGCGTTTCGCGCCTTCGAGGCGGCGATGCCGATGTCTCGCGTGCAAAAGGTCGCGCCGGCGGAGACGGTGCAGATCGCGAAAATCGCGGGCATGCGCGCGCAGGATTGCGGGCCTTGCACAGAGCTGTGCCTGAAGATCGCGCGCGAGGCGGGCGTGGCGGAGCCGGTGATCCAAGGCGCCTTGCGCGGAGGCGAAGGGCTCAACGCCGAACAGCGCGACATCCACGACTACGCGAGGGCGGTGGCGCTTAACGAGGAGATGGACCCGGAGCTGTTGCCACGGCTGGAGGCGCGGCTGGGCAAGGCGGCGTTGGCGGAGATCGCGGTGAACCTGGTCGGCATGCGGATCTACCCGACCTTGAAGCGGGCGCTCGGGCATGCGAAGAGCTGCTCGCTGATTCCCGCGCTGCGATGATACGTTTCTGCAATGACGTCGGACGTCGATTTGCGCGCCACGGAGTTTGAAGCCCATCGCGATGTGCTGATAGGCGTCGCTTATCGCATGCTCGGATCGGTGGGCGACGCGGAGGACATCGTGCAGGACGCCTGGGCGCGCTGGCGCGGCGCGGGTGACGTGGAGACGCCGCGCGCGTGGTTGGTCCGCGTGGTGAGCCGATTGTGTCTCGATCGGCTCAAGTCGGCGCGCGTGCGGCGCGAGCAGTATTTCGGGACGTGGTTGCCCGAGCCCCTCGTGGACAGGGTTTCGGTCGAAGGCGGGGCCGGAGTCGCGGGAGGGGGGGCGCGCGCGGGTGAGGTGGACGAGAGCGTATCCATCGCGCTGATGCTCGTGTTGGAGAAGCTTTCGCCGGTGGAACGCGCGGGGTTTTTGCTGCACGAGGTGTTCGGTTACGATTTCGCGGAGATCGCGGGCATCTTGGAGAAAAGCGAACCGGCGTGTCGCAAGCTGGTGTCGCGGGCGCGGGAGCGCGTGCGGGCGGAGCGGCCGCGTTTCGCGGCGAGCGGGGCGGAGCACGCGGAGTTGTCGAGGCGGTTTCTCGCGGCCTGCCGCGGCGGGGAGATCGAGCCGCTGATGGCGCTCTTCGGGGAGAGCGTGGCGTTTTACTCGGACGGAGGGGGCAAGGCGACGGCGGTGCCGAAGGTGCTCACCGAGCGGGAGGTGATCGCGAAGTTTTTCATCGGCGTGGCGCGGAATCTGGCCGCAGAAGGATTCGAGGTTCGGTCGACCTGGTTCAACGGCGCGCCGGGAGTGTTGTTTCGCGTGGGCGGCGTGGTGGTCACGGCGCTTTCGCTCGATGTGCGCGAGGGGCGGATCGCGGCGATCTACGGGCACCGGAACCCGGACAAGTTGAGGGAGTTCGCGGGGGCGTGAGCGGAGGAGGCGCGCCCCCGAGCGGGAGGCTCAGGTGCCGAAGAGGCGGTCGCCGAAGTCGCCGAGGCCGGGGAGAATGTATTTTTTCGCGTCGAGCTCGCGGTCGAGGGCGGCGGTGAAAACAGGCACCGTCGGGTGCGCGGCATGCACGGCGGCCACGCCTTCGGGGGAGGCGACGATGACGACGAGGGCGAGGTCGGCGGCGCCGGCTTCGCGCAGGAGGTTCAGCGCGGTGACGGCGCTGCCGCCGGTGGCGAGCATGGGGTCGACGCAGAGCACGCGTTTGCCGCCGAGCGGCGGGAGCTTGCAGTAGTAGCTGCGGGCCCGGGCGGTGGCGTGGTCGCGCTCCAGTCCGACGTAGCCGACGCTCACGTCGGGAAAGAGGTCGAGGTAGGGCTGCACCATGCCGAGGCCGGCGCGAAGGATGGGGACGACGACGAGTTGCTCGGCGAGCACCTTGCCGGTGTGGGGCTCGAGGGGGGTGTTGACGGCGTGGGGACGCGTGGGGAGATCGCGCGTGGCTTCGAGCGCGAGGAGGAGCCCGAGCTGGTGCGCGAGGGTGCGGAAGGTGGCGGGCTTGGTCGTGTGGTCGCGCAGGTGGGTGAGCGCGTGGTCGGCGAGGGGGTGGCGGAGGACGTGGAGCATGGGGAAATGACCGATGACCAATGTCCAATGACCAACGAAAAACCGTCGGCGTTGATCCGCCGAGGGCGCGTCAGAGCAGGTCGCGTTGGACTTTGCGTTCGAGGAGGTGCTCGAGCTCCTTGCGGAGTTTTTTGGGGCCGCCGCGAAGGCCGGGCATGAGGGCGAGCCATTGATAGACCTCTTCGCGGAGGTGCTTGGGCATGGCGGGATCGAGGCGGGCGGCTTTGTCGAAGGCGCGCACGACTTGCGCGGCGATCTGCTCGCACATCGTCTGCGCGGTGGCGGAGCTGTGCTGGCCGGCGAGCCGCGTGACGTCGTCGTGCGCGGCGCGGCGGGCGGCGGCGTGGGCTTTTTTGTAGAGCGCGATGCTGTTGACCGAGACCGAGACGGTGCGGGGGTAAAAACTCGCCATGAGGTTCCACGGGTCGCGGCCGGGCCCTTGGTCGCCGGCGGAGCGGAAGTCGGTGCGGAGGACGACGCACGGGATGTCGGCGAACTTGGCGAACATGAACTCGACGACGGTGCCGCTATCGAGCTCGGGGCCGTCGAAGTTGAAGAGGGCGAGGTCGCAGGCGAGAAGGGCGCGGATGTCGGCGTCGCGGATGAGATGCGGATGTTTGCCCCGGAGTTCGATGTCCTGCGGGAGGCGGCAGAGGTAGCGGCCGTGCGAGGCGGCGTGGATGGCCTCGGCGAGGTAGGCGTTGCCCACGAGGTGCTTCGCGGAGAAGAGCTCGCCGGCGAAGTAGACGGAGCGGGCTTTCTTTGGTTTGGCGGCGAGGCGGGGGCGCGGAGTCATGCGGGCAGGGATCGGGGGGGCCGGCGGAAGAGAGGGATGAGGGGCGGAGACCTGAGGCCAATGACCAATGACCAATGACCAATGACCAATGACCAATGACCAATGACCAATGACTATGCGGCGGTTAGCAGGGGATGGGCCATGGGACGAGCGAAGAGACTCGTGCCGCCTCGATCACATCCAGCGGCGTTTGCGGAGCCAGAGGACGAGGACGACGGTGGAAAGGAGCGTGAAGGCGAGGATGGCGGGGTAGGCCCAAGTCGGGGCGAGTTCGGGCATGTGCTTGAAGTTCATGCCATACCAGGCGCCGATGAGGAGCGAAGGCGTGGTGATGGCGGTGAGGCCGGTGAGGATCTTGATGCCCTCGTTGGTCTGGTTGGTGGCGCGCTTGAGGTAGAGGCGGAAGCCGAGGATGAGCTGGTCGCCCCAGACGGCGGCCTGGGTTTCGATGCGGGCGAAGTCTTCGGCGAGGTCGCGGAGGTAGGGGACGATGGAGGGGCGGATGAAGCCGGTTTTCCCGGCGGCGAGCTCGGCGGCCACGGCGCGCTGGGGGCGGACGATCTGGCGCAGCGTGGCGAGGTCCTTGCGGAGGGCGACGACCTTGGGGAAAAGTTCGTTGGGGGTGGCCTGGCCGAGGACGTCCTCCTCGATTTGCTCGAGGTCGCCGCGGAGCTCGTCGATGGCGGGTTTGTAGGCCTCGACGAGCTGGTCGAGGAGGGTGTGGGCGAAGCGGTCGGCGCCTCGGACGGGGACGGCGCCGGGGCCGCCTCGCGAGTAGCGCTCGAGCACCTGTTGCACGAGGCGAAGGGGCTGGCGGTGGAAGGTGACGAGGAAGCCCTTGCCGAGGACGAGGTCGAGGTCGGTGGTGGTGAACTTGTCGGTCTTCGAGTAGTCCACGGCGTGCATGACGAGGTGGAGGTAGTCGTCGAAGGCGTCGATCTTGGGGAAGGGGGAGTCGGTGGTGCAGTCCTCGATGACGACGGGGTGGAAGGCGAAGAGTTTTTCGAGAATGGCGCTCGTCTCCTCGGGAGTGGGGGCGCTGAGGTCGAGCCAGAGAAGGACGCCGGGTTCGGCGCGGAGGGCGGCGAGGTTCTCCGGCGGCGGGTTGAGCGCCGAGAAGCGGTGGTCGCGGTAGACGAGGGTGGTCAGCATGGGCTGAAATGACCGACGACCAATGACCAATGCCCAATGCGGACAGCGGCGGAGGCCGGCGGCCGGGCGGGGTTCGCGGAGACGTTGCGGCGCGCCCGGCGGTCGCGCCCTACCTGGACGGGGTGGAGTGTGGAATCATTCGTCATTAGGCGTTCGACATTCGTCATTCCCGGGCGAGATGCGGCGCGTCGCTTCAGAAGAGGCCGCGTTGTTTGCACCACCGGTAGGTAAGATAGGTGAGGAAAAGCGTGGCGGCGGTGACGAGCGGGTAGGCCCAGACCGGGTCGAGCTCGGGCATGTGCTCGAAGTTCATGCCATACCAGGTGCTGACGAGGGTGGCGGGGAGGGTGATGGCGGTGATGGCGGTGAGCGCCTTGATGCCGCGGTTGGCCTCGAAGTCGGAGCGGCTGAGGTGGAGGTCGAAGGAGATGAGGAGCTGGTCGGCCTGCGCGGCGGCGGTTTCCTCGATGCGCACGAGGTTGTCGCGCAGGTCGCGGAAGTAGGGAAGCATCACGGGGCGGATGATCTTGGACTCGCCGTGGGCGATGCGGACGACGACCTCGCGCTGGGGGCGGATGGTGGCGCGGAGGGTGTTCAATTCGCCGCGCACGGCGAGGAGGCGCGGGGTGAGGTCGTGGGCCTCGCCGGAGAGGACGTCCTCCTCGATTTTTTCTAGGTCGGCGCGAAACTCGTCGGTGACGGGCTTGTAGTTGTCGATGAGGGCGTCGAGGACGAGGTGGGCGAGGCGGTCGGGGCCGCGCGCGACGATGCCGGTGGCCTTGGCGCAGCGCTCGACGACGGCGCCGACGGATTTGAGCGGGGCGGGGTGGAAGGTGACGAGAAACTCGCGGCCGAGGAAGAGGTTGAGCTCGGTGGTGGTGAACTTGTCGGCGCGGTTGAAGTCCACCGCGTGCATCACGATGAAGAGGTAGTCCTCGTAGTCCTCGATCTTTGGCAGCGAGGAGGGGGAGACGCAGTCCTCGATGGCGAGCGGGTGGAACTGGAAGACGCCCTCGAGGATGGCCTTGGTCTCCTCGGGGGTGGGATCGGAAAGGTTGACCCACAGGACGAGCCCCTTGTCGCCGCGCACGAGGCGGAGGGCCTCGAGCTCGAGGTCGCGGCCGACGACTTTGCCGTCGCTGAGGATGAAGGATTGAATCATGCGGGCACGGTGCGCCTCCGGGCGCGGGCAATAGCTAGGCGCGGGCGGCGAACGGGCGGAAGCCGAAAGACGGGGAGGGAGCGGGCGGAAAAAATCGGACCGCGACGGACGAAGCCGCGGAGGGGATGACCGCGGATGGGGCGCGGATAGGAAAGCGCGGGCAGGCAAGGATGGAGCGCGGCGGCACGACGCCGCTTTTGACGACGAGACTTGGCTCGTCGCGGGCTCGGCCGCCCGTCATCGGTGCGGCGGGCGGGAGACGGCCGGCGGGGCGGCGAGCGGCGGGCGGGGCGAGCCGCCGAGCCGGCTCGTCGAAGGCGGCGTCGTGCCGCCACACTCCACAAGGGGCGCGGGCTTCCTCGTCTGCGGCCGGCGACGATGATTTACGTGGCGTGGACGTTTTCACGGCTCGCGCCCGGGGGCGCGGCGCGTTTTCTCCGGGCCGTCCATGTTTTCCCTGACCGGCTTTCTCGACGACACGCTCGGGCTCGGGCACCCGCTGACCTACCTCGTGGTGTTTCTCGCCGCTTCCTTGCTTTTGATCTGGCGCCTGGAGGCGATGCTTGATCGCGGGCTGGAGGGCACGGCGCTGGGCGCGGTGGTGATGCCGCTTTGTTCGGGACTGGGGAACCTGCTTTTTGTGGCGGTGGCGCGCGAACGAGGGGTGCCGGCCGAGGAGGTGGCGGTGAACGCGCTGGGCAACAACCTCACGAATCTGCTCCTCATTTTGCCCGGCGTGGCGTTGTTCGCGGCGTTGAGCCTGCGCGCGCCGAAACCCGCGGGCGGCGAGGGCAAGGGCGGCTCGCGGGCGAAGGCGAAAGGCGGACGAAAGAAGGGCGGGGGAAAGGCCGGCGCGGACGCCGAGACGCGGACGCGGCTGCATGCGCTGGCGCTGTTTCTCACGCTCGGGGCGGCGGCGGCGTTCGCGCTCATCGCGTGGGCGCTGGCGCTCGACGGCAAACTCGACCGCGGCGACGGCCTGGCGCTGATCGGGCTCTTCGTGCTGTGGCAGGGCTTCCATCTCTACGACGTGCGAAAGCACCAGCTCACGCAGCGGCAGAGTTTTTCGCCGTTGATCCTCTTGGACGCGTTGCTGGCGCTGGGCGCGGCGTGGCTGATGCTGGAGAGTCTGGACTGGCTGGTGTCGTGGCTGAAGGCGCGGCCGGAGGGCAGCCTCGGCGCGGAGCATCTCGGCTGGGTGACGGCGTGGCTGATGGTGCTGCCGAACGCGGCGCTCGCGGCCTATTACGCGTGGCGCTCGCGGGCGGACATCGTCTACGCCTCGCAGATCGGCGACGGGCACATTTGCATCCCGCTTTGCCTGGGGCTGGCGGCGGCGATCGCGCCCTTCGCGCCGCCGGAGTGGTTCGCGGACGCGCTGCTCGTGCTCGCGGGGGCGGCGGGTTTCCACGCGTTGCTGGTGGCGGTGTTCGGCGGCCTGCCGAGGGTGCTCGCGGTGCTGCCGATCGCGGCGTATGCGTGGTGTCTGCGGGAAGGATTGTCGTGACCGGAGGAGCGGATCCGGCAGGGGCGTTCGGCCCGGGGGATAGGGTCGTTCGGGCGGGTGTATGCGGCAAACAAAAATCCGTAACCACCTCGGCGTTAATTGACTAACCGGACACGAAGGGGAATGATCCCGCCGTGGTCGCCCAGCGTGGCGAGACCGAAAGTGTATTCACCAAACCCCCACAACCATGAAAACCCGTATTAAAATGTCCGTTCGTTCCGCCCTTCTGGTCGGGACTGTCGCGTTGTCGAGCGGCGGCATGTTCGCCGCCGTCGAGTCCAGCGTCTTCGACCGCCATCACCGCTCGCCGGGCACGCATCGGAGCGCCGCTCCCGCCGCGCAAGAGCCGGAGCAGGAACAGGCGCCCGCACCCGCGCCGGCCAAGGCCGCGCCCAGCCGCCCGGCGCCCGCTCCGGCCCCGCAGGACGACTCGCTGTTTCCGCCCGAGGGCAAACCCGGCGAGTGCTGGACGCGAGTGCTTGTCACGCCGCCGAACGAGACGGTCACGGAGCGTGTGGTTCTCAAGGAGGAGAGCTTCGAGCTGGTCGAGGTGCCGGCCGTGTTCGAAACGGTGGACGAGTCCGTGATGGTGCGGGCCGCCAGCGAGCGCCAGGAGGTGATTCCCGCGACTTACAAGGAGGTCGAGGAGCGCGTCTTGAAGGCCCCCGCCTACACCCGGCAGATCCCGGTTCCGGCGGTGTATGGCACCGTCAGCGAGCGCGTGCTCGTGAAGCCGGAGCGCAGCTATTGGAAGAAAGGTTCGGGGGCCTTGCAAAAGATCGACGGCGAGACGGGCGAGATCATGTGCTACGTGACCGAGCCCGCCGTTTACGACACCGTGACCCGCACGGTCCTGAAGACCCCGGCGACGGTGCGCGAGGAGCAGGTGCCCGCCGTGTATGAGACGGTGAAGCGCACCGTCATCGATCGTCCCGCCCAGATCGTCAAAACCCCGGTTCCGGCCGAGTATAAGACGGTGAAGGTGCAGAAAGTGAAGACGCCCGCGCGCACCGAGAAGCGCGTGATCCCCGCCGAATACGGCACCGTGAGCCGCCAGGTGGCGCGCGGCGAGAGCCGCATGGAATGGCGCCGCATCCTCTGCGAGACGAACGTCACCCCGGAGGTCATCGCCGACGTGCAGACCAAGCTCAACGAGCGCGGCTTCCCCGTCGGCGCGGTGGACGGCTCCTATGGCAAGACCACCGCCAAGGCCGTGAGCGATTATCAAGCGAAGAACGGTCTGGCCCAAGGCGGCCTGACCTACGAGACGCTCAAGTCGCTCGGCGTGTCGCTGAGCCGTTGATCGGCTCCCCGCCCGACGACGTCGGGCGTTTGTCCGCGGCGCGGCCGCGTTGTTTCAAAGGCCGGTCTCCGAAGGGAGGCCGGCTTTTTTCGCGCGGTCCGCCGGAGATCCGGGGGGGACGTCCCCGTCGCCCGCGCCGGGCCGGGAGGATCGTTGGCGTTCCGATGCTCGCGGACGCCGGGGACGGCGTCCCTCCGACGGCTGCGGATGAACGTCGATGGAAAGCTGTAGTGAAAATTCGGATTCGAGGGGATTGGAGAATCAATCGGGCGCGAGCTCGGTGATCGCCCACCAGGGGCCGGTGGCGCGGCCGAAGGCGGCGGACCAATACCAGGCGGATATGTCGGTCCAGCGGCGGCCGTCGGCGCCGAAGAGACGTTCGCGCACGCGGAGCGCGTCGTTGCCGCGGGTGGCGCGGAGCTCGGACCATTCCACGCCGTCGTGTTCGCGATGGATGGAGCGCGGTTCGATGGCGTAGCCGACCGCGCGCAGGCAGTCGGCCGCGGGGTGGAGTTTGCGGGTGGGTTGATGAAGTTCGCGGAGAAGGATCGTGCGACCGTCGGGCGTGGAAAAAGCGGCGATGCGACCCGGGAAATCGCGGGCGAAGCGGGCTTCGCGCGGGCCGAGGGGAAGCGGGGTCCACGCGGGAGCGACGAGCCCGGCGGGCCGGTCCGCGTTGGTCGCGGAGAACGATCCGGCCACGGGCGCCGCGGAGGGGCGCGTGCCGGCGGGCGTCAGAAACGGGACGCCGGCGGCGAGCGCGGCGAGGCGGAAGAAGGCGGCCGAGGCGTTCATGGGGAGGAGGCGGCGACGCGACGTTCGGCGAGGGCGACGACGCCCGTCGCGGCCGCGGCGAAGAGCGCGAGACCGATGGTTTCGTGCGCCCAGGGCGGGTTGGGCCAGAGACCGGTTTCGAGGCAAAAGACGAAGGCGGCGCGCAGGGTGTTCGCGACGAAGACGGCGAGCGCGGCCTGGCGAAAGAGTTTGAACGACGCGCGGGCGTCGAGGCGCAGCCGGCAGGCGAGCAGGGCGGCGAGGACGAGGCCGGTCCAGAGCATGCGCAGGCCGCTGCACGGGGTGTCGACGATCACGCGTTCGCCGGCCCAGGCGAGCGTGGTGCCGGAGGCCTCGACGCGGAGGCCGCCGAGGCCGAGGAGCGGCGCGGCGAGCGTGGCCGTGAGCGCACGAAGCGGGTAGCCGAGGTAAAACTGGAGCGTGGCGATGAGCGGCAGCGAGAGCGCGAGAAGCGTCGCCCACGCAAGCGCGAAGCCGCGCGGCGCCGCCGCGACCGCGAGCGCCGGGATGAAGAGCAAGGCGCGGGCGAGGGGCGGCGCGAAGGGAAACGCGGCGCAGTAGACGACGAGGATCGCGGCGAGCGCGGCGTGTCTGCGTGCCGAAACGGGTTCGCGCCACGCATGCCAAGGGGCGAAGAGCAGCGCGGCGGCGAGGGCGGCGAGCCCGTGAGGCTCGTCGGAGCCGTCGCCTAGGCGGAGCGCATACCAGCGCAGCACCGGCCAGCCGGCGAGGAGGAGCGCGAGCACGGCGGCGGCTCGCGTGCCGAGGAAGGTGCGCGGGTGGCGCATTGGGGCTTTTGGGGGACGGGACGGGCGGCGGGGGGGCGTTTGGATCGAGGGTAGGGCGCGACCGCCGGGCGCGCCGTGGCGGAATGGCGAATGGCGCCCCGGGAACGCGCGGCGATCCCGGCGGTCCCGCCCTACCTTTAGGAGACGCGGCGACGCGGGCGGACGGCGAAGACGGCGAGGGCGCCGGCGATGACGAGGAGGCCGGCTGCGCCGGGTTCGGGGGCGACGCCGATGTCCTGGCCCACGGCGTGGTTGGAAACGCCGTCGGGCAGCGGGAGCGGTTGTTTGACCGCGGCGAGGTCGGGCGTGGCGCGGCGGACGACTTCGTCGACCGCGACGAAGGACGTGTAGTTGGTGAGCAGCTCGTATTTCAGGCCGAGGTCGGTGATGGCGGCGACGGTTTCGGGGCGGTTGCCGACGGCGAGATCGTCGGAGAGAGCGGCGACGCGGGTGCGCGCCCAGAGGCGGGCGAGCGTGTCGGCGGGCACGGTGGCGGCGCGGGCGAAAGGCAGGGCGGCGACGAAGGGGCGGCCGTTGTCGTCGCCGCCCGAGCGGCCGGTGAGCTGGGCGGAGCCGGCGGCGTGGCCGTTCCATTTCCCGAAGAGAATCACGGGGCGTTGCGCAAACACGTCGGGCAGGGAGGCGGGCTCGATGTCGCGGGCGTCGACGCCGTCGAAACGCGCGGCGACGCCGGTGAGGACGGGCGAGGCGATCATGTCGGAGAAACGGGCGGCCTCGGTTTCGGCGAGCACGGAGTCGGTGACGACGAACGGCTCGCCCTGGCCGGCGCGGGCGAGGCTCTCGACGAGGTGGCGGTTGACGCTGGAGCCGACGCCGAAGGCGAAGAGGTTGGCGCGGGAGAGGTTTTGGCGGACGAGGGCGTAGGCCTCGGCCTCGATGTCGACGTAGCCGTCGGTGATGACGGCGACGATGCGCGAGGTGTTGTCGCGAGGGCGCGGGAGGGCGAGGGCGTGTTGGAGCGCGAGGAGGAGCTCGGTGCCGCCGCCGCCGTTCTGGCGGTCGAGGAAATCGACAGCCTTGGCGATGTTGGCGGGCGTGGCGGGGAGCGGAGCCGACGACAGCGTGGCGCCGTCGCCCGCGAAGAGGAGGACGTTGAAGGTGTCGATCGGGCGGAGCGTGGGCAGGAGCCGGCGGAAGAGGTGTTTGGCGGTCTCGATGGGGAAGCCGTGCATCGAGCCGGAGACGTCGACGATGAAAACGTAGTCGCGCGGGGGCGTGGCGGACGGCGCGGGGCGGGCGGGCGGCTGAACCATGGCGAGGAAGTAGTGGTCGCCGCGGGCGTCGGGCGCGGCGGAGACGAGGAGACCGGCCTGGGTGGCGTCGCCGACGAGGCGGTAGCGCAGGCTGAAGTCGCGGTTGGACGGCGACGGGTCGCCGGGGTCGAGAACGACGGAGGCCTCGGCGGGCGAGGTCCGGGCGATTTTGACCGC
>CBINJQ010000039.1:0-17031 GCA_966251015.1 uncultured Akkermansia sp.
AAGGGCGGGCTTCGAAGCCCGCCCTTTTTGCCGTCACGCCATCGGCCTCGCTCAAGGCAGCCACGGGAAACGCCGCGCGTCCGGCTTGCGCTTCTCGCGCTGCGCGCCGTGAAACTCCTTCGCCTCCTCGCTCATGTAGTAGAGCAGGGTCGCGTTGCCCGCCAGTTCCTGGATGCCCGACTGCCCGTCCAGCTCGGCGTTGAACGCGCTCTTCAACGCGCGGATCGCCAACGGGGAATGCCCGAGGATCTCCCGCGCCCATTTCACGCCCTCCGCCTCGAGCTCCGCCACCGGCACCACCGCGTTCACCAGGCCCATGTCGAGGGCCTCGCGGGCGTTGTATTGACGGCACAAATACCAGATCTCGCGCGCCTTCTTCTGGCCGACCAGCCGGGCCAGATAGCTGCTGCCGAAGCCCGCGTCGAAGGAGCCCATGCGGGGCCCCACCTGGCCGAACACGCCGTTGTCCGCCGCGATCGTCAGGTCGCACACCACATGGAGCACGTGCCCGCCGCCGATCGCGTAGCCCGCGACCAGGGCGATCACCACCTTCGGCATCGAGCGGATGAGCTTTTGCAGATCCAGCACGTTGAGCCGCGGCACGCCGTCGGTGCCGACATAGCCGGCGTGGCCTCGCACGCCCTGGTCCCCGCCCGCGCAAAACGCATGTTTCCCGTCCGTGTGGGGACCGGCGCCCGTCAGGAGAACGACGCCCACCTTCGGGTCTTCGCGCGCGTCGAGAAACGCCTCATACATCTGGTGCACCGTGTCGGGCGTGAACGAGTTGCGACGATGCGGACGGTTGATCGTCACCTTCGCGATGCCGTCCGCCTTCTCGTAGATGATGTCGGAGTATTCCTTAACGCGTTTCCAAGCGATGCTTTGGGTCATGGCGAGCCCCAACGTGCCGTCGCCGCCGCCTCCGTCAACGCTCCGCCCCTCGCCAGCCGCTTGCGATCCGCATGAAATCGCCCCCGTTGACTCCCGGGGACTTCGGTCGCGAAGCTACCCGTTCCCTTCGCGATCCCCTTACCCATGAGCACCGCCCACGCGTCGACCAAGCTCTCACGCCGCGCCCAGTTTGGCCTTAGCCTCGGCGCTCTCGGCGTCGTCTTCGGGGACATCGGCACGAGCCCTCTCTACGCCCTGCGCGAATCGCTCCACCACCTGCCTCCCGCCGAGCGGTTGCCCGGCGTGCTCGGCATTCTCTCGCTCATCTTCTGGTCGCTCATGATCGTCGTGAGCCTCAAATACGTCACCGTCGTCACCCGCGCCGACAACCAGGGCGAAGGCGGCATCTTCGCGCTCCTGGCCCTGGGCGGCCTCGAGATCCGCCGCAGCGTTCGACGCGGCATAGGTGCAGGCGTCGTCGTGGCCCTGATCGGGGCGGCCATGATCTGCGGCGAGGGCGTCATCACGCCCGCCATCTCCGTGCTCAGCGCCTCGGAGGGCCTCAAAACCCTCGTGCCCGCGGCCGACCACTACGTCATCCCGCTCTGTCTCGTCATTCTCGTCGCGCTCTTCTGGATGCAAAGCCGGGGCACCAAGATGATCGGCCAGCTCTTCGGTCCGGTCATGCTCGTCTGGTTCGCCGTCCTCGGCGTTCTCGGCCTCTGGCACGTCATCAAAAACCCCGCCGTTCTCCACGCCCTCGATCCCCGTCTCGGCATCGATCTCCTCGTCCATCATCCGGACTCCGCGATCGGCATCCTGGGTTCGGTCGTGCTCGCGATCACCGGCGTCGAGGCGCTTTACGCCGACATGGGGCACTTCGGCCGGCCCGCCATCCTTCGCGCCTGGTATGCCCTCGTGTTGCCCGGTCTCACGTTGAACTACTTCGGCCAGGGCGCCTACGCCCTCGCCCATCCCGAGGATTTGGAAAACCCCTTCCTCTCCCTCGCCCCCGACGGCCCGCTCCGCGCCGCCCTGCTCGTTCTCTCCCTTCTCGCCGCCGTCATCGCCAGCCAGGCACTCATCTCCGGAACCTTCTCCCTGGTTCGCCAAGCCATCCAGCTCGGCTACTTCCCCCGCCTGCGAGTCCTGCACACCAACCCCGACCAGCGCGGCCAGATCTATCTGCCGCTCGTCAACTTCCTGCTCGCGGCCGGCAGCATCCTCACGGTCCTCCTTTTTAAATCCTCCTCCGCCCTCGCCGCCGCCTACGGAATCGCCGTCACCGGCACCATGGCGGTCACCAGCTTCGCCCTCTATTTCGTGGCCCGGCGCCGCTGGCGCTGGAACATCGCCGGGGCGCTCCTGATGTGTCTCGGTTTCGGCGCCATCGATCTCGTCTTCTTCGGCGCCAACCTCCCCAAGTTCGCCGCCGGAGGCTGGCTCCCCATCTCCCTCGCCGCCGCCCTCCTCGCGATCATGCACACCTGGAAAAGCGGCCGCCTCGAAATCCAGGAAAAGGTCTACGGCGGCGCCGTCACCGAGCTCGAGCTCTCCAGCATCGCCCGCAGCAAAAACATCGTCCGCGTCAACGGCTCCGCCGTCTTCATGGTCGCGACGCCCAAGGGCACCCCGCTCGCCCTGCTCCACCATCTCAAGGCCAACAAGTGCCTCCAGCGCACGGTCGTCCTCCTCACCATCGCCACCGAGGAAGTCCCGTCCATCGACGACGAGGAGCGCATGACCCTCGAATCCATGGGCGAAGGCGTGTGGCGGGCCGTCGTCCGCTACGGCTACATGGAGTCGCCCGACGTCGCCAAAATGGTCGAGCGCATCAAGGGCCAGGGCGTGCCGCTCAACCTCGCCGGCACCACGTTCTACTTCAACCGCGAGATGATCATCACCGGCGGCTCCGCGCGCATGTTCGAGTGGCAAAAAGCCCTCTACGCCTTCCTCAGCCGCAACGCTTCCCCGATCAAGGACTACTACCGCATCCTGCCCACGCAGATCATCGAGATCGGCCTGCCCGTGCAGCTTTGAGCTCGTTTTGGAAGGACGCCGTCCCCGGCTTCCGCTTCCGATCGCATGAGCCGTCTCGTTGGTTCCCCTGAATAACTCGCACGCTTCTCCGGCAAGTTTCGTGCTCTGAACCCTGCGGTGTCCTCGGCTTCCTCGTCACCTTCCCGCGACCGCGCCTTCGCCCTCCTCCTCGGGCTCCACGGCCTCGCCTTGATGGTCGTCTTCCCCCTCGGACCGCAAGAATCCCGCCTCTGGCATCCTGGCGTCGCCGGCGTCGCCGCCCTCGCCGCCGCCTTCCCTCTCGCGACCGTGCTCGGCGGCCTCCTCGCGCGCCGCGCCCCCCGCCTCCCGAGCACCCCGCGCGCGCTCGCCGCGCTCGCGTTCCTTTCCACCCTGCCGGGCGCGTTGTCGTTCGACTACGCCTCGCTCGTCGCGGCCCGTCTCCTCGCCGGCCTTGTCTCCGGGCTTTCCTACGCCGCGATCCATCGCGTCCTCGCCTCCTCGGCCAGCCCGCTCGTGGCTCGCGTCTCCCCGCGCGTCGTCGCCTTCGGCATGCCCGTCTGCCTCCTCGGCTCCACCGCGCTCGATTGGCGCTTCGGGTTCCTGCCCGTCCTCCTCGGACAACTCGCGGTCTTCGCGCTCTCTCCCCGTTCCTCCAAAGCCCCCGCCGCGCCGCCGCTCCCGCTCGACGAACCCGCCCCGTGGAGCCTCCTCGCGACCACCGCCCTGGCTTTTGTCACCGCCTCCTACCTCACGATTCTGTCCGGCTTCCTCGTCTTCAACGCCGGCCACACCGAGTTCCATATCCCCGTCGTCCTCCTGACCACCGCCGTGCTCGGCTTCGCCGCGCCGCCGCTCGTCGGGCGCGTCCGCGCCCGGACCGGTCCCGTCGCGTTCTACCTCGTCACCCTCGCCGCGTCCGTGCTCGCCTTGTTCGGCCTGCTCGCGCTCCGCTCCGCCCTCCCCGCCCCGCTCGCCGTCGGCGCCATCGCCGTGTTTCTCGTGGCCAGCTCGACCCGCCACCTCGCGCTGGCCGGACTCGTCTCCCCCGGCGTTCCGCCGGGCCATTCCGCGCCCCACCAACTGCACACGCAGCTCGCCCACCACCTTGGCTTCGGCCTCGGCGCCCTCGGGGCCGGGCAACTTGTTTTCCTCACGCCCCGCCACGCGTTGGCCGGAATGCCCGCCCTGCTCGCGGCCTCGCTGCTCGCCACCGGCATCGCCCTCGCCGCGGGCCTCGCGTCCGTCCGTTCCGCTCAACCCAAGGACATGCCGAGCCCCGCCGGGATGCCGTCGAGCCGGATGCGCGCACCTTCGTAACGCAGCCCTCCGACGAAGGGATCCGCCGCCAAAAACAACGGCGTGTCCAGATCGACGAACTCGAAGCCGCCCAGCCCCGCCGCGAAACACGCCGAAAAGGTCATCGCCAGCCGCGACTCCACGTTGCCGCCGATCATCAACCCGAGCCCGCGCGCCTTGGCGGCCAAGACCAGGTCGAGCGCGTCCGCCACCCCCGATTTCATCAGCTTTATGTTCACCACCTGCGCCGCGCGCTCGTCCGCCAGCCTCGCCACGTCCGCCGCCGTGCAAGCCGCCTCGTCCGCCGCCAGCCTCCAGCCGGACGACTCCGCCAGTTCCCGCGCTCCCGCGTAGTCGTCCTTCGCCAGCCATTGCTCCAGCAAAGCCGGCGCGATGCCGCTCGCCTTCAGCCCGCGCACCAACTCCGCCGCCGTCTCCCGCGACACGCCGGCGTTGCCGTCCAGGATCAGCGGAGAATCCGGCGCCACCGCGTGGATCGCCCGCAAACGCGCCAGATCGTGCTCCGGCCCCGCCTTGCCGCCCACCTTGACCTTGATCGTCCGGATGCCCCGCGCCCGGATGTCGCGCGCCGCCGCGGCGGACTCCTCCGGCGTGCCCGTCGTCACCGTCATGTCCGTCTCCAATTCCGTCCCCGCCCCGCCGAAAAATCTCCACAGCGGCACACACGCCCGCCGCGTCAACGCGTCGAGCAGCGCCATCTCAAACCCGCATTGCGCCGAACCCGACGACCCGCCGCCCGCCGCGCGGAAAATCGCCGCGAGCTCGCGCCAGTTGTCCAAGTTCGCTTCCCGCCCCTCCACCGCCTCGCGCGCCGCCGCCAGCATCGCCAGAGCCTGCTCCTGCGTTTCCCCGTTGTAGGCGGGAAACGGCGCCGCCTCGCCGATTCCGCTCACGCCGTCCTCGAGCACAACGGCCGCCAACACGTTCCGCGCCGCCTCCTGCGCCCCGCCCGAAATCCCAAACGGCGCGTGCAAGCCGATGTCCAACGGCCTCGCCTCCACTTTTCGGATACGCATCGTTTCACCCGTCGTCTTGCCCCGGTTCATCCGCGCCCGCCCGTGTGATCCGCGGTTAAAAACCCCGCACCGCCTCGCCCGCCGCCTTCGCCGCCTCCGCGAACAACCGCCGCCGCGTCTCCACGTCCTTGCTCCGATCCGTCTTCACCTCGATCACGCGAAGCCCCGGCTCCCCGAGCTCCGCGCGCAGGGCCACCCGCAAGCCCGAGGCCGAGCCCGCCGAGCGATGCGGAACGCCGTAGGCCGCGCACAATTTGGCGATCTCCACCTTCTGCGGCGTCGCCCAGTATTCCTCGAAGGGAGGATCGAACTTCGCCACCGGCAGATGCCCGAAGATCCCGCCGCCGTCGTTGTTGATCACGACCGCCGTCAGCGAGCCCTTCAGCTTCGCCGCCGCGAGCAGCCCGTTCGTGTCGTGCAAAAACGCCAGATCCCCCGTCAACAGCACCGTCGGGCCGCCCCCGTGCGCCACGCCCAGCGCGGTCGACAAGGTCCCGTCGATCCCGTTCGCGCCGCGATTCGCGATCACGCGCGGTCCGTCCGTCCGAACCGGCGCCAGATACTCCAGGTCGCGCACCGGCATGCTGCTCGCCACGAAGAGCGTGTGCTCCGGCTTCAATCCCGCCGCGAGCGCCCGCGTGCAGGCTCCCTCGAAGCCCGGCTCCGTCTCCGCGCCCGCCAGCACTTTTTGCGCGGCCGCCTCCGCCTTCGCCCACCGCTTCTCCCACTCCGCCGGCGCGCCGTCGAACACCAGAGGCGGGCGATTCAACTCGTCCGCCTTCGCGCGCACCCGTCGCGTCCGCGCATGCACGCCGTCGCGATTATCCGGATACGGCGTGAACTGCACGACCGGGGCGTCGACCTTAGAGAGCCACGCGCGCAGCGCCTTGCTCGTGGGCAGATCGCCAAAGACCGCCACCGCCTCCGGCCGCAGCTTCTCCGCCGCGCGCTCGTCGCGCAGGATGGCGTCATACGCCGCGATCACCGTCGCCCGTGTCGACACCTGCAAACGCGCGCCCGAAATCGCGTCCGCCAGCACCGGCCAGTTGTAGGCCGCCCCGTGCGCCAGCGCGCACTCGCCGCGGTCGAAACCGACGCCCGCCACGACCACGCCGCGTTTCGTGATGAAATCCATCGGCAAGGCCGGCCTGCGCTCCGCCTCCACCGAGACCGGCCCGGGGAGCGCGAAGAACTCCTCCCACGCCACCGCGCGGGCAAGCGACTCCGCCGTGCCGTCCGCGATCGGCGGCAGCGGATCGCGGAACGGCGCGTTCAAATGCACCGGCCCGCCCTCCAGGGATCGAGCCACCGCCTGACGCAGCGTCTGGCGCAAATAACCGAGCAACTCCGCGCGCGGTTCCGGCACCGCCAGCTCATGGTAGAACGTCGCGAAGGCCCCGAAGAGCTTTTGCTGGTCGATGGTTTGTCCGGACGCGCAATCGCGCAGCTCCGGCGGACGATCCGCCGTGATCAGGATCAAGGGCGTCCCGCTCTCCTTCGCCTCGATCACCGCCGGCAGGTAATTCGCCCCCGCCGTTCCGCTCGTGCAAAGCAACACCGCCGGCACGCCCGTGCGCTTCGCGACGCCGAGTCCGAAAAACGCCGCCGAGCGCTCGTCGAGCACCGGCGTCGTCTCGATCCCCGGATGCGCCACGAGCGCCATCGTGAGCGCCGTGTTGCGCGAACCCGGCGAGATCACCGCATGCCGGACTCCGGAGCGCCAAAGCGTCTCCGCCGCCACCGAGCACCACAGCGTGTTCGTGTTCCGAAAATCGAGGTTCATCGCTGGAAAAATCCTCCGCGCGCGCCGCGGATCAACACGGATGAATCGACGACACGCTTCCCATCCGCAAGGCCGGTTCGATGTCCGCTCCGCCGGACCGACCGTCCGGCGCGCAGATCATGGTCATCCGGTTTACAAGGACGGGAGGCGAAACGGCCTCACTCCTTCTTCTGCACCCGGAACTCGCGGTGCCCCGACTTTTGAAGATTGCCCAGCTTGGCCACGATCTTCGCGGCGTCGTCGTTTTTGCCCGCCTCGAGCGCGGCCTTCAACGTGTCCACCTCGGCGATGAATTCCTTCATCTTCGCCTGGTAGTCGGCGACGAACTTCGCGCGGTCGGCCTCGGGGACCTTTTCCGCCTTCGCGGGAATCAGCGCGACCGACTCCTCCGAGGCCTTGCGGAGCTTCGCGACCAGCTCCAGCGAGGAGGCGTTGGCCGAAGCGTCGGAAATCTGGCGGCGGAGCTTACGGAAGACTCCGTTCATGTCCTCCATCTTGTGGTCGAGCTCGGTCTCTTCCTTCGCCGCGGAGGCGGGCGCCGGCTGGGCGTGGGCGACCGAGATCGAGGCGACGGGAAGTGCGAGCGTGGCAAGCAGGAGGAACGTGGTGCGCATGGAGGGAAAGCGGGGGAGACGATGCCGAAATCGCGCGGGTTTCCAACCTGCTTTCGGCCCGATTGGAAGTTCCCCGCCCTATTCGTAGCGCAAAGCCTCGATCGGATCGAGTTTCGCCGCCTGGATCGCGGGATAGATGCCCGCCATCACGCCGGCGGTCACGCTGAACGCGAAACCCACAACAAACGCCGAAGGCGCGAGCAAGGGCGCGCTTCCGGACGGCAGAAACATCGCGAGCACCTTGATCAACGCCACCGCGATGCCCACGCCCGCCATGCCGCCGAGCAGGCTGAGCGTGACGGCCTCCGCCACGAACTGGCTGAAGATGTTGAAGGGCGTCGCGCCGACCGCCTTGCGGATGCCGATCTCGCGCACGCGTTCGTTGATCGACGCGAGCATGAGATTCATGATGCCGATGCCGCTCACGAGCAGCGACACGCCGGCGATGGCGCTGCCGCCCACGACGAAGCTCGCCTTGGTGCTGGCGAAACTCGCGATCTGCTCCTCGTTGGTCTTCACGTCGAAGTCGATGATGCCGCGGTGGCCCTGCGCGAGGACGTTGGAGGTCGAGTCGAGCGTCTCGCGCAACTTCGAGATGTCGGGCGCCTTGAGGTTCAGCCATGTCAGCCGGTCCGAACGCTGCACCTTCGCGGCCATCGTGGTCGCGGGGATGAACGCGATGTCGTTCTTCCACTCGAGCGTGTTGAAATCGCCCCAAAGCCGCTCGTAGTGCTTCAGCACGCCGATGACGCGGAAAGGCTGCCCGTTCATGTCGACAAAACGTCCGATCGGATCCTCGCCGGGACCGAAGAGCGACTTCTTCACCGCGCTGCCGATGACGATGACCTCCGAGCGATGGTGGAAATCCAGGTCGGAGAACAGCCGGCCCTTGTCGAGCTCGTAGCGGTTGATCTCGAAGATCGCGTTGGTGACGCCCTGCACGCGGCCGCCGCGACGCCCGTCGTGGCTGCGGCCGCCGCGGGTCAGTCGCGGACGCGTCGCGTCGATCTCGGGCGAGATCACCGCCAGCCCCGGCACGAGCGCGCGAAGCGCCTCCGCATCCCCGAGGGTGAAGCCCCGCGAAACCGACGCGAGCGGAGCCTGGCGTTCGCTGACGCCCCGCGGGCTGCCGGATATTTTCTCCAACCCGCCCTGCTCCTGGAGGGACACCTCCCAGCCTTTGAAAAACCCCTCCATGAAACCCGTCGTCAGCACCATCGACGCGACGCCGAGCATCACGCAGCAAATCGTGAGCAGCGAGCGGAGTTTGTGGCCCCATATCTCGCCCAGGCCGTTGACCACGCCGGAGAGAAGCCGCTTCACGAAGCGCCCCCTTCCCGGACCCGGCCGTCGAGCACGTGCAATTGCCGCCGGAAATGCGCGGCGATCTCGGGCGAATGGGTCACGACGATGATCGTGCGCCCGCGCCGGTTCAGCTCCTTGAACAACTCCAGGATCGCGGCGGCGGTCTTGGTGTCGAGGTTGCCGGTCGGCTCGTCGGCGAGGAGGATGCGCGGCTCGTTGACGAGCGCGCGGGCGATGGCGACGCGCTGCCGCTGGCCGCCGGAAAGCTCGCCCGGCCGGTGGTGCGCGCGGTGGGTCATGTCGACGAGCGCGAGGGCCCGGTCGATGCGCGCGTCGGCGTCGGTCGGCGGCGAACCATGGTAGGAGAGCGGAAGCGCGACGTTGGCCCGCACGGTGAGACGCGGGAGCAGGTTGAAGGCCTGGAACACGAAGCCGATTTTTTCCGCGCGGATGCGCGCGCGCTGCCGCTCGGTGATCGCCGCCACCGGCCGGCCCTCGAACAAAATCTCGCCGCTGGTCGGCGAATCGAGAAAGCCGAGCAGGTGCATGAGCGTCGACTTGCCCGAGCCCGACGGCCCGAGGATGGCGACGGCCTCGCCTTCGCGCAGCGTGAAGGACGCGTCGACGAGCGCGTCGACCACGGTGTCGCCCATCGGGTAGCGTTTCCCGACGCGGTCGAGACGAAGGACTTCGGAGCCGAGGGACATCGGGGCGCTCACTTGTCCTGCCCGAACTTCACGCCGGGGGGACGTTGCGCGGAGACCTCCGCGTTCTCCGCCAAGCCGGACTTGATCTCGACATGCAGGCCGTCACGCACGCCTAGCTCGACCTTCGTCTTCACCGGCTCCGCCTTGGCGTCGGCCGCGCGCACAAAGACGAACCAGTCGCCGGTCTCGTGATCGCTGAACACCAGGTTGTGCTCGACGGAAAGCGCGTCCTTCGCGGTGGCGGTGGCGATGTGAACGCGCGCGGTCATGCCGGGGCGAACCCGCGGGTGGGATTGCTCGATCTCGATCTGGAGCGGGAAATCGCGGGAGGACGATCCGCCGCCTCCTCCCCCGCCCTGGCCGGCGCCGCCGGACGAACCGCCGTTGGCGGACTTGCCGGCCGCCGGCGCGATGAAGGTGATTTTTCCCGCGGCCTTGGCCTCGGGCACGGATTCAAAAGTGATCTCGACCGGCATGCCGAGCTCGAGCACGGCGACGTCGATCTCGTTGATCGCGGCCTCCACGCGCAGGCGCGAGAGATCCGCGAGCTCGAGGAGCGTGGCGCCCTCGCGGCCGGCGTCGGCGCCGGTGACGATCATGCCCGGACGGGCCGCGAGACTGAGCACGCGGCCGGCGTAGGGCGCCGAGATGATGCTCTTCGAGAGGGATGTTTCGAGAAGGCGAACGCGGGCCTCCTGCGAAGAGGTGTCGTTTTGCGCGAGACGGAACGCGATCTCCGCCTCCTTGCGCTCCTTCTCGGTCACGAGCGAGCGCTCGGCGAGCGTCTGGAGACGTTTGTATTCGAGCTCGGCGCGCTCGGCGCGAAGTCGCGCGCCGGCCACGCCGAGGCGGGCCTCGTCGAGCTGCACCTGGAGGCTGCTCTGGTCGAGCTCGATCAGGGCCTGGCCGGCCGCGACCTCGTCGCCGGCCTGCACGAGCACCTTCGCGATGCGCCCGCTGACCTCGGAGCGGATCTCGGTGGAGAGGATCGGCGTGATCGTGCCGTTGATGACGACCGTCTGCTTGAGATCGCGCCGGACGGGTTTGGCGTAGCTGTAGTCGACAGGCTTCGCGTCGGACGCGGTGCGAGCCCGCACGACCCAGACGATGCAAAGCACCAGCAGGCCGAGCGCGGCGACGATCCAGAGCAGGCGTTTCATGGGGACGGAATGGAAAGGTAGGGCGGGACCGCTGGGCCCGCCGAGGCTGATTGAGAGCGGCGGGCCCAGCGGTCCCGCCCTACCTCGGATCAAACCGCGAGGTGGTGGTTCACCGAGTCGAGGAGCGCCTCCCACGAGGCGTCGATGATGTTGTCGCTCACGCCGACCGTCCCCCAGACACGGTTGCCGGCGCCGCTCTCGATGAGCACGCGGGTGCGGGCGTTGGCGCCGTTGCGTCCGTCGAGGATGCGCACCTTGTAGTCGCGCAGCTCCATGTCGCGGATCTGCGGATACGCGGGCTCGAGCGCGAGGCGCAGGGCCTTGTCGAGCGCGCCGACGGGGCCGCTGCACTCGGCGACGGTATGGCGGGCCTCGCCGTTGACGGTGACCTTGACGGTGGCCTCGGCGACGAGACGGCCGGCCGGGCCGCGCTCGACGATCACCCGGTAGCTCTCGACCTCGAAGAAGGACTTCACCTTGCCCAGCGTGCGGGCGATGAGGAGGGCGAGCGAGGCGTCGGCGGCCTCGAACTCGTAGCCGCGGAACTCGAGGTCCTTGAGTTGCTCGATGAGCGACTTCATCTCGGGCGCCTTCTCGTCGAGCTCGAAGCCGAGCTCCTTGGCCTTCATCGAAACGGAGCTGCGGCCGGCCATGTCGGAGACGAGCACGCGGGTGCGGTTGCCGACGAGGGCGGGGTCGATGTGTTCGTAGGAGGATTTGACCTTCTGGGCGGCGTTGGCGTGGAGGCCGCCCTTGTGGGCGAAGGCGCTGAGGCCGACGTAGGGCGCCTTGGTGTCGGGCTTGAGGTTGGCGAGCTCGTCGAAGGTCAGGGAGAGCTCGCGCAGGCCGGCCAGGTTTTCCGCGCAGCGGGCGGTTTTGCCCATTTTCAGGAAGAGGCTGGGCAGGATGGTGAAGAGGTTGGCGTTGCCGGTGCGTTCGCCGTAGCCGTTGGCCGTGCCCTGCACGAGGGTGGCGCCGGCCGCGACGCCGGCGAGGGAGAGGGCGACGGCGAGGCCGGAGTCGTTGTGGGTGTGAACGCCGACCTTTTCGGGGCCGAATTCGGAGACGACGCGGGCGACGATGGTTTTGAAATCGTCCACCAGGGTGCCGCCGTTGGTGTCGCAGAGGGTGAGGTTGGCGGCGCCGCCGCGGATGGCGGCGCGCAGGGTTTGCAGGGCGTAGTCGGGGTCGGCCTTGTAGCCGTCGAAAAAGTGTTCCGCGTCGTAGATCACCTCGCGGCCCTGGGCGGTGACGTGGCGGATGGAGTCCTCGATCATGGCGAGGTTTTCCTCGAGGGTGGTGCGGAGGATCTCGGTGACGTGGAGCGTCCAGGTTTTGCCCACCAAGGTGAGGACGGGGGTCTCGGCCTCGAGCAGGGTCTTGAGCTGGGGGTCGTCCTCGGCGCGGATGCCGGCGCGGCGGGTGGAGCCGAAGGCGGCGAGTTTGGCGTGCTTGAACCTCAGTTTTTTCGCCTCGGCGAAGAAGGTGATGTCGCGCGGGTTGGAGCCGGGGAAGCCGCCCTCGATGTAGTCCACGCCAAACGCGTCGAGCTTCTGCGCGATGAGGAGTTTGTCCGTCACGGAGAAGCTGATGCCCTCGCCCTGCGTGCCATCGCGGAGGGTGGTGTCGTAGATCTTAACGGCGGTGCTCATGGTGGTGGGAGTTGGGAGAATCGAACCGGCGGACGGGTTGCGGAAAGGTGGACGGTGCAGAGGAAGCGGACGGGTTAAAACGAAAAACCCCGGGCGTTTCGGCCCGGGGTCTTCGGAAAATCGGAGGCGTGTGCGTCGCGCTTACGCCAAGATTCCCGGCCCGGGAGGGCGGGTAATAATAATGGCGGCGATGATGATGGCGCGGTTCACGAGGGCGATGGCTAGCGGCTAAGGCGCGCCGTTGTCGAGGTGTTTTCCGTCTGGAACTTTTCCCGTGACACTCAGAGTTCTTTCCTTCGGGACATTTACTGTAAAGGTGCTCCCTGCTTTTGGCCCCTCCGGAAAAGGTGTCACAAGTCGTCCCTCCCCCGCCTCCCTTTCCCCTCCCCATGCACGCACCCACCCCGTCCGACAAAACCTCCCCGCCCGCTTCGACCACCGATGAGAAGGGACGAGCGACATGGAGGGTCGGTTCGCTTGTTTACACCAAGGCGGGCCTGGTCGCGGTGTTCGGGTGGCTGCTCTGGGGCGACTTCGCCTGGATGATCAAGGAGCGCGCTCTTTGGCCCCTGGTCCCGCTGATCCTGAAGCGCTTTGAAACCTCCGACATGATCACCGGCGTGCTGATGGGCACCTTGCCCGCCGCGCTCGGCCTCGTCCTCGGCCCCATTGTCAGCTATCGGTCCGACCGGTTGCGCAGCCCGCGCGGTCGCCGCATCCCCTACCTGCTCGCCTCCACACCCGTCGCCGCCGCCGGCATCATCGGTTGCGCCTTCAGCGCGCATATGGGCGAATGGCTGCACGGTTTGCTCGGTGCGAGTTCGCCCGGCGTCAACGTGGCCAGTCTCATCTGCTTCGGCATCTGGTGGACGCTCTTCGAAATCGGAACCGTCATCACCAACGCCATTTTCTACGGCCTGATCAACGATGTGGTGCCCAATCCCCTGCTCGGTCGCTTCTTCGGGCTTTTCCGCGCGATCAGCCTTCTCGCCGGCATCGTCTTCAACCTCTTCCTGATCAAGGAGGCCAAGGAACACTACGTGGAGTCGTTCGTCGCGATCGGCATCCTCTACGGAGTGGGCTTCGTGCTCATGTGCTACAAGGTCAAGGAGGGCGACTACCCCCCTCCCGACGACAACACCGCCAGCCCCGGCATCGTCGGCGCCGCGAAAACCTATTTCCGCGAATCCTTCCGCCTCCCCTACTACTGGTGGGTTTTCGCCGCCTACACCCTCGGCATGGCCGTTTTCATCCCGGTGAACATGTTCAGCGTGCTTCACTCCGAAAGCCTGGGCATCAACATCGAGACCTACGGCATCTACGTCGCCATCACCTTCGCCATCTCGATCTGCCTCGCCTATCCGCTCGGGGTCCTGGCCGACAAATTCCACCCGACGCGCATGGCCATCATCACCCTCGCGCTCTACGCCGTTCTCACCACGTGGGCGGGCTTCAGCACCGCGACGCGCGAGGGCTTTACCCTCGCTTTCATCGGGCACGGCGTCGTCTCCGGCATGTTCTTCACCTGCTCCGCGTCGATCCAGCAACGCCTCTTCCCCAAGGAAAAGTTCGCCCAGTTCGCATCGGCCGCCGGCATCCTCACCGGCCTGGCCAACATGGTCATCGGGCCCGGCGTCGGCAAGATGCTCGACCTCACCCAGCGCAACTACAGCAACACCTACTTCGCGGGCCTCGCGATCTGCGCGCTCGCCATCGTCTGCTACGTGGGCACCTACCGCCACTTCATGAAACTCGGCGGCCCCAAGCAATACGTGCCCCCCGTCTGAGCGAAACCCCGACCTCTCCACTCGGCCACCGAAGCGGGTGCCGCGCGCCTCGGCGACGGCCCCGCTTCTCGCTTTACCGGCCCCTGCACGGCGGGCACAACGCAGCCCCGTGCCCGCCCAAGCCCAAGACCACGCCACCCTCGTCCCCCAGGCCGACATCGGCCGCGCTCTCGAACGCATCGCGGCCGAGATCGCCGCACGCCACCCCGCCGACCCGCTCCGCCGCATCATCGTCCTCGGCATCGCCAACGGAGGCGTCCACGTCGTCACCCGCTTGCAGCTCCTTTTGCGCAAGCACTACCCCGTCGCCGCCCGTCCCCGCACCGGCATCATCGACATCTCCTTCCACCGCGACGACATCGGCCGCAATCCGATCCCGAAGGAGTTCACCCCGACCGTCATCCCGATCGACGTCACCGGCGCGACGGTCGTCCTCGTCGACGACGTCCTCCAATCCGGCCGCACCGTGAAGGCCGCCCTCGACGAGCTCTTCGACCACGGCCGCCCCGCCAAGGTCGAGCTCGCCGTCCTCGTCGACCGCGGCGGCCGCACCCTGCCCGTCGCCGCCGACTATACCGGCCTCGTCGTCGCGGCCGCCCCCGAGGAGAAAGTCACCGTCGTCCTCCACGCCACCGACCCGGGCAACGACGCCATCACCGTCTCCCGCCCTGGAAAAAACTAACCGCCGCACCCACCCGTCCTGCCGCCCATCGGACATTGGTCATTGGGCATTGGTCATTTCCACAACATGTCCTGGAACCGCCGCCACCTCCTCACGCTCGAGGAACTCTCCCTCGCCGAGATCGAGCAGATCCACACCGTCGCCACCGCCTTCAAGAAGGTCCTCAACCGCTCGGTCAAAAAAATCCCCGCCCTTCGCGGCAAGACCATCGTCAACCTCTTCCTCGAGCCCAGCACGCGCACGCGCATGGCCTTCGACATGGCCGCCAAGCGCCTCAGCGCCGACGTCATCTCCTTCGACGCCGCCAGCTCCTCCACCACCAAGGGCGAGACCCTCCGCGACACCGCCGAAAACATCGCCGCCCTCGGCGCCGACATGATCGTCCTGCGCCACAACTGCGCCGGCTCCCCGCTCTACCTCTCCAAGATCCTCGGCATCCCCGTCATCAACGCCGGCGACGGTTCCCACGAGCATCCCACGCAAGGCCTCCTCGACACGTTCACGATGCGCGAGCGCCTCGGCGACCTGAAGGACCGCCGCGTCACCATCCTCGGCGACATCCTCTTCAGCCGCGTCGCCCGCTCCAACATCCACGCCTTGGTCAAGTTCGGCGCCAAGGTCACTCTCTGCGGCCCCTCGACGCTCGTTCCGCACAGCCTCGAAAGCCTCGGCGTCACCGTCTCGCACGACCTCCGTTCCGCCCTCGCGGACGCCGAGGTCGTCATGCTGCTCCGGATACAACATGAGCGGCAGACGCAGACCATGTTCCCCAGCCTCGGCGAATACACCTCGATGTTCGGCCTCAACCAGACCCGCGCGAGCTGGCTCCACCCGAAGGCCATCATCATGCACCCCGGCCCCATCAACCGCGGCGTCGAGATCGACAGCTCCCTCGCCGACGGCGAGCGCAGCGTGATCCTCGACCAGGTGACCAACGGCATCGCCGTCCGCATGGCCTGCCTCTACCTCTGCGCCGGCGGCGCCCCCGGGTCCGTCGTCCCCGTCGACTGAAACGAAGAGATGGCCGCAAAGAGACGCAGAAGGCGCAAAAACCATGACGAAAGATCCGATCTTCCTCCTCTGTGACCGCGTCCGCGAAACCGCATTCGCGCTCCATAAATATCATCGTCACGGCCATGCCGAGAAAACCTACGAAAACGGCCTCGCGCACCGCCTGCGCAAACAAGGCCTGAAGGTCGTCCAACAGCATCCCCTGCACGTCTGCGACGAGGACGGGACCGTCCTTGGCGAATACTTCGCCGATCTTCTCGTCGAGGATCAGCTCATCATCGAACTCAAGGCCTGCCGCTCCTTGGTCGACGAACACGTGGCCCAACTTCTCGGCTACCTCCGCTCCTCGCGCCGCGAACACGGACTCCTCGTCAACTTCGGTTCGCCGATCCTGCAAATCCGCAAATACGCCCTCGGCGACCGAGACCCGCTCGACCTCTGATTTTTGCGCCTTCTGCGCCTTTTTGCGGCCCTCCCTCCGCCTCCATTCCCCTTTCCGCCATGCCTCTCGTCCACATCACCAACGCCCGCGTCATCGATCCCGCCGCCAAGCGCGACGCCGTCGGCGAGCTGTTCATCCGCGACGGCGTCTTCGTCGCCCGCCCCTCCGCCGCCGACTTGAAAAAGGCCAAAAAAGTCGACGCCGCCGGCCTCGTCGCCGCCCCCGGCCTCATCGACATCCACGTCCATCTCCGCGAACCCGGCCAGACCCACAAGGAAACCATCGAGACCGGCACGCGCTCCGCCGCCGCCGGCGGTTTCACCACCGTCGTCTGCATGCCCAACACCGCGCCCGTCGCGGACAACGCCGGCACCATCCAGCTCATCAAGGACTCCGCCGCCCGCTCCGCCGCCGTCCACGTCTACCCCACCGGCTGCATCACCGTCGGCATGAAGGGCCAGGCCCTCGCCCCCATCGGCTCCCTCAAGCGCGCCGGCGTCATCGCCATCACCGACGACGGCGACTGCGTGCAGAGCAACGAGCTCATGCGCCGCGCCTGCGAATACGCGAAGATGTTCAACCTCCCCATCATGGACCACTGCCAGGACCACTCCATGACCGTCGGCGCCGTCATGAACGAGG
>CBINJQ010000040.1:0-16666 GCA_966251015.1 uncultured Akkermansia sp.
TCGCCGTCCAGCCCCGCGTCGGGATCGTCGGAATTGCCTTCGCCCGGTTTCTTCTCGGCCTTGATCCGAGGCGGAGGCGGCGGCGCGACAAAGATCTCCTTGAAGGCGTAGGCCTCGGTCGCCTCGAGCGATTTGCGCGCGGCTTTGGCCTCCTCCGCGAACGCCTTGTCCGCGGTTTTTCCGGCGCGGCGGGTTTCGAGGTTGAGCGAGATGGTCTTCTCGGCCTGACGTTCTTTGAAACGGTCGATGGATTTTTTGAGGAGCGAGAATTCGGGCAGTTTGTCCATGCGCGCGACGGATTGTTCACGGAGCGTCACGAAGTCCTTCGGCGTGATCGGCGTGGCGTCGAAGAAGCTGGGGGAGATCTCGTCCCAGGGCAGGGCGTGGGGCAGGTCCTGTTCGCCGATGGGGAGGAACTCGTCGATCGAGGGAATGACGATGTCCGGCACGATGCCCTTGAGCTGGGTGGAGGCGCCGTTGGGGAGATAAAATTTCTGAACGGTGACCTTGGTGGCTCCGGTGGTGGCTCCGGCGCGGGCGCGGGCGGGGATCACGCGTTCCATCTCGATGACGGTTTGGACGGTGCCCTTGCCGTGCGTGGAGCTGTCGCCGACCACGACGGCGCGACCGTAGTTTTGCAGGGCGCCGGCGACGATTTCCGAGGCGGACGCGCTGAAGCGGTCGGTGAGGACGACGAGGGGACCGGAATATGCGACGGCGGGATTGGCGTCCTCGTCGATCTTCACCTCGCCGGCGTAGTTTTTGATCTGCACCACGGGGCCGGTGGGAATGAAAAGGCCGGTGAGGGACACCGCCTCCGAGAGCAGACCGCCGCCGTTGCGACGGAGATCGAGCACCATGCCCTCGATGTTTTCCGCCTTCAGCCGTTTGATCAGCTCGGCGATGTCGGCGGTGGCGGAGTTCTGGTCCTTGGCGTTCTCCCGTTCTCGTCCGTAGAACGTGGGCAGGGTGATCACGCCATACGGCCGGGTCTGGCCGTTGGCGTCGGGAACATGGAAGACCGCCCCGTGGGCGCGCGCGGAGTCGAGATTGATGAGGTCGCGGACGAGGAGGATCTCGCGACGCACGGCGGTGTCCGCGGCGTCGGCCGGCTGGACGAGCAGACGAACCTTGGTGCCTTTTTCGCCTCGGATCATCTGCACGATGCGGCGGAGTTTCATGCCGACGATCTCGACGAATTCCCCTTCTCCCTGGGCGACGGCGAGGATCTTGTCGTTCGGCTTGAGCTGGCGCGAGAGATCGGCGGGGCCGCCGGGGATGATTTCCTTCAGCACGCAGACGTCGTCCTCAAGACCGAGGAGGGCGCCGATGCCGAAGAGTTGGAGACGCATGTTTATGCCGAAGTCCTCGTAGGTGTCCGGCGAGAAATACGTGGAGTGCGGATCATAGAGACCGGCGATGGCGGTGAGAAAAACCTCCGTGACGTCGTTGGCGTCGAAATCGGCGAGATTGCGCAGGAGCCGTTCGTAGCGTTTTCCGACCTTCGCGCGGGCGTCGGCGAGCGCTTGTTCGGGAGACGGCGGGACGGGCGCGGGCTTCGGCGAGGCTTCGGCGGGGGGCTCGGCGCCGTCCGGGGCGGGGCGGGGCGATCCCTCTTCGCTTTTCCCGTCCGGAACCTGGATGGCCAACTCCTTGGGTTTGGCGTTCAGGACCTCTTGGAGAAGTTCGAACTTGAGGCGCTTTTCCCACAGGCTGTCGGCGGCCGCGGAGTCGGCGGGCCACGGAAGCTCCCGTCGGTCGAATTCGTAGGAGTCCTCGCTGGTGAAATCAAATTCGCCCGGAAGTCGTTTTTGGATCCATTGGATGCGTTCGCGCACGCGCTGCTCGTAGCGACCGTAGATCGCGAAGGCGGCGTCGAGGCGCCCGATCGTCGAGAGATTCCAATACAACGTTTCCGCGCGATGCCGGTCCTGGAATTCGGAGAGGTCGGAGCCGAGCAGGAACAGTTTCTGGCCGTCCAGCGCCTTGAAGGTGTTCGGTATCAGCTCCGAGTAGGACGCCGGGCTGACTTTATCGCGGTTGAAGTGAACTTCTTCGAGAAGGCGGATGAGCGCCTTCAATTCCTGCCGGAGGGAATCCGTCGGCTCGAGTTTGCGCGACTCGCCGCCCGCGGACGCGGATGCCGCAGATTGGCCGGGGGCGGCGGCCGACGCCTTGGGAACCACCGCCGCGGGCGGGGGCTCGGCGAACAGGACCAAGGGGGCAAGCAGGAGCGCGGGAAGAAGGCTGCGGAATCGCATGAAACGGTGTGAACGTGGGCGGTGGGGAAAGTTGCGCGGGGAGGCGTAACCACGCAGAGCGCGCGGAGCCGGCAAAAGGCTCAACGGTGGCTAAGATGATGGCGAGCTTCGTCGAGGACGCGTTTTTCAGCCTCGGTCAGCGAGTGAAATCCATGCAGACCGATCTTGTCCAAAATGCGGTTCACCTCGGCGTTGAGTTCGCCGCGCGAGGCCAGGCCCGGACCGGAGCCGCCGACGGCTCCGATCATCGTCGAGGCGCTCGCGGGGGCGGTCTCGGCGCGCTTGTCGACATCGACCTTGTAGACGGACGGGGGGCGGGTGCCGCGCTTTTTCAGCCAGCCGGGAGGTTCGATGGTCGAGCCGAACCGAGGACGGCGAGGCGCCAACTTCAACCGATAGAAAAGCCAGCCGGCCATCATCCCTCCCAAGTGCGCGGAGTGGGCGACGCCGTCCATGCGGTATAGAGTGCTCGATGCGGGCAACTCCCTGGTGAGAAAGCCCAGGACCTCGATCCCGCCGAGGATGGAGATGAACCAGATCGGCTGGATCGTGATCGGCAGGATGAAAAACAAGAACACGGTCATGCTCCGGCGCGGCTGGAGGCAGGCGAAGACCGTCAGGTAGGCCATCACGATGGCGGACGCGCCGATCACCGTGCCGGGACGGTTGAAATACACCGCCAGCCAGGCCGCGGCGCCGCCCAGCGCTCCCGCCACCGTCAGCCACGCCAGACGGGCGGCGCCCAACGTGTCTTGCAGATAACGGCCGGCGAAAAAAAGCCCCAGCCCGTTGAGCAGCAGATGCGTCAGGCCCCCGTGAAGCAGCGCGTAGGAGAACACCGTCCACAGCTCCCCGTCCATTAGTCCGCGCGACGAAAGCGCGCCGAAGCGCAAAAACGCGTCCGAACGGAAAAAAACCTCCGTCACCCGTTGAAGGATAAACACCGCCGCGAGTCCGCCGAGAAACCAGGCAAGGAAACGCGGGGAACGGGTTCCGGACTCGGCGCGCATGTAGGAACGATCGGACAGCATCGTGATTGATCGTAAGGCGGGCGGGATGCGAACTCAAGGGCCGGACCGCTAATCCAAACGAGATTTGGCGAAACGCGCTCCGCTCGCTCCCGTCGTTCCGGCGCGGCCGACGCCTCGCGCATCTTGGCGAAAATACGCCGTTCCAAGGACGTCTCTTGACAGAGAAAAGCGCCGGCCTTTGCTCCGCACGAATTATGGCCAACAAATCCGACAAGTGGGAACATAACGTCGCGGGCAAGTTCTACGTCGACCAGCAGTGCATCGACTGCGATCTTTGCCGCGAGACCGCCCCTGATTTTTTCACGCGCCACGACGAGGGCGGTTACTCCTTCGTCCACAAGCAGCCGACCACGGAGGAGGAGATTTCGCTTTGCCGCGAAGCCCTTGAAGGCTGCCCGGTCGAGGCCATCGGCGAAGACGGCGACGCCTGAGCGCGACCGCCTTTCCCGTCACGCTTTCCAACCTCTCCCCGCGGAGAGGTTTTTTTGGCAGAGCTTTGTTAAGTTAAAATAGAAAGTGATTAACCTGATGTCGTGCACCGTCGATATCCAGACGAGCCCCGCCGCCGCGGACCTCGTGGCGAAGGACAGGCGCCATGTTTGGCACCCGTTCTCACAGATGCGGGAATACCTCGCCCTGCCTCCCTTGATGATCGTCGGCGGCCGGGGTGGCTGGCTGATCGACGCGGAAGGGCGCGAATACCTGGACGGAAACGCCTCCATCTGGACCAACGTTCACGGTCATCGTGATCCGGATCTGGACGAGGCGCTGCGGCGCCAGCTGGACGCGGTCGCGCACACCACGCTGCTCGGGCACGCGCACGGACCGGCCGCGGAGCTGGCCGCGGAACTCGTGCGCGAGGCCCCGGCCGGGCTTGGGAAAGTGTTCTTCAGCGACAACGGCGCCGGCGCCGTCGAGGTCGCCTTGAAGCAGTCGTTCCAGTTCTGGCAACTCCGGGGGCTGCACGACAAAACCGGCGTCATCGGCATGCGGGGCGCCTATCACGGCGACACCTTCGGAACGATGTCGGTCGGCGACAGCGGCTTTTTTCACGGCCGCTTCTGGCCCTGGTGCTTCGGCGCCGAGCATTTCGTCGCGCCGCATTGCGAGGAGTTCGGCGGTCAGGTTCGCGAGGCGGACGCGACCGCGAGCCTGGCCTCGCTGCGCAAACTACTCGCGCGCGACGCCGATCGCACGGCTTGCGTGATCCTCGAGCCCTCCGTGCAAGGCGCGGCCGGCATGCGCCTCCAGCCTCCCGGGTTCGTGCGCGCGGTGTCCGCCGTCTGCGCCGAACACGACGTGCATCTCATCCTCGACGAGGTGTTCACCGGCTTCGGTCGGCTGGGCTCCGTCCTCGTGAGCAAACAGGAGGGCGTCACGCCGGACTTCCTCTGTCTCGCCAAGGGACTGAGCGCGGGCTACCTGCCGCTCGCGGCCACCCTCGCGCGTGACGAGATCCACGACGCGTTTCTCGGCGCCCATTCCTCGGGCCGCGCGTTTTTCCACGGGCACACGTTTACCGGAAACCCGCTCGCGTGCGCCGTGGCGCTGGAAAGCCTGAGAAAGCTCCGCGCGCTCATCGGCGACGGCACGCTCGCTCGCCGGGCGGCGTGTTTTGGCCGCGAGATCGCGCGTCTCGCCGGGCACCCGCACGTGGCGGGATTGCGTCAACGCGGCTTCGCCGCCGCCATCGATATTCGCAAGGCCGACGGGTCCGCGTATGATCCCGACCTGCGCGCCGGCCTCCAGGTTTGCCTGCGCGCGCGGGCGCACGGGCTGATTCTCCGGCCGTTGGGCGATTCGCTCCTGGTCGTCCCGCCGCTTTGTCTCTCCGAGGAGGAAATCCCGGAGCTCGTCCGCCGCACGCGCGCCGCGATCGACGACGCCCTGCCGGCCTTGGACGACCGAAACCCCTTCCTCTCATGACCACCTTGACCCCGCCGGCTTTCCGTTCGGAGACCGATTTCGCCTCCTTGCGAGCGCTCTACGATCTGCCTTTCCCCGAACTGATGTTTCGCGCGCAGGAGACCCATCGCCGCCATCACGATTCCGCGGGGGTGCAGCTTTGCACCCTGGAATCGATCAAGACGGGAAAGTGTCCCGAGAACTGCGGCTATTGCCCGCAGTCGGCCCACCACGACACCGGTCTGGAGCCCGTTCCGCTGATGGAGACGGTCGCCATCCTCAAGTCCGCGCGCGCCGCGAAGGCCGGCGGCGCCTCGCGTTTCTGCATGGGCGCCGCGTGGCGCGAGGTGCGCGACGGCGCGCAGTTCGACTCCGTCCTGGAGACGGTGCGCGGGGTGTCCGGCCTCGGGCTGGAGGTCTGCTGCACGCTCGGCATGTTGCGCGAGGACCAGGCGGCTCGTCTGAAGGAGGCGGGGTGCAAGGTGTATAACCACAATCTGGATACGTCGCGGGAATATTATCCCGAGATCATCGGCACCCGCACCTACGACGAACGCCTCGACACGCTCGCCGCCGTGCGGCGCGCCGGCCTCCAGGTTTGCAGCGGAGGCATCCTCGGCATGGGGGAGACGGTCGACGACCGGCTGAAGCTGCTGCTCGAGCTCGCCTCGCTCTCCCCGCAGCCCGACTCGGTGCCGATCAACGCGCTGGTGCCGGTGCCCGGCACCCCGTTGGAGAACCGGCCGCCCGTCGATCCCTTCGAGTTCGTCCGCATCATCGCGGTGGCGCGCATCGCGATGCCGCGCGCCATGGTCCGGCTCTCCGCCGGCCGGCTGACGATGAGCGCCGAGCTCCAGTCCCTGTGTTTCATGGCGGGGGCCAACAGCATCTTCCTGGGCGACAAGCTGCTCACCACGGCCAACCCGGAACGCTCCGACGACATGCTCCTGCTTGATCGTCTCGGCATGCGGCCGCTGCCGGCCGGCCCGTCGACCCCGACGGCCGGCCACGATCACGACCACGAGCACGACTATTCGGCGAACGGAACCTACGCACGCGCCTGCACGGGCGGCGGGCATTGCGACCATTCCTGACCACATTCCGAGGCGGATGAAAACCCTTCTAGTCAGCGGCAGCGACACCGGGATCGGCAAGACGCACGTGGTCGGCGCGCTGGCGCGTTTGCTGCGCGAGCGCGGCGCGAGCGTGCGGATCGTGAAACCGGTGGAGACCGGCCGCTCCGCCGAGGACCTGAATGGCGACGCGCTCAGCGCCGCGTTCTCCGCCGGCCTCTCGGCGGAAAACGCGCGCACGCCTTTGCGCTTCGCGGCGCCCCTCGCGCCTCTCGCCGCCGCCCGCGCGGAGGGCCGGCCGCTGGACTGGGCGGCCCTGATCGACGGCGTCGAGGGGACCCCCGCCTGCGATTGGCGAATACTCGAAGGCGCGGGAGGCATCGCGGTGCCGCTTGCGGAAGACGGCCGCGATTGGGCGGACTTTGCCGTGGAGATCGGCGCGGACGTGGTCGTGCTTGTCGTGCCCGACCGGCTTGGCGCGATAAACCAGGCGCGCCTCGCGCTCTCCTATGCCCTGGCGAGGGGGCTCAACGCCGGGCTTTGGCTGAACGCCTGCGTCCCGGTCGATCCCGACGTGGCGGCGAGCAACCGCGGCGGCTTGCGGGAGGCGGGCGCGGTCCTGTGGGGAGAAACCCGTTTTGAACAGCGCGAAGCCTGGCTGAGCGCCGAGGGCGAGCTCGCGATCGCCGAACGGAAAAGCGTGCCCGATCACCGGCCGACCACGAACGGCGCGGAGCGATGGGAACGCGAGCTCGCGACTCGCGCCCAGGAGGGGCTCCAGCGCCGCGTGCGTCGCTGGGCGCCGTGCCCGAGCGAGCTCAATCTGGCCGGGAACGACTATCTCGAACTGGCGCGCGACCCCGCCTTGGCGGAGGCCATGGCGGCGTCCGCCCGGGCCGAGGGCGCCTCCGCCTCGGCCTCGCCGCTGATCAGCGGATGGCGTCACGCGCACGACGAACTGGTGGCCGCGCTTTGCGCATGGCACGGCTTCGCGGAGGGCCTGGTTTGGACAAGCGGTTTCGCGGCCAACGCCGGCGTCCTCGGCACGCTGCCGCGCGCAGGCGATCTCGTTCTCGCGGATCGCCTGATCCACCACAGCATGGTGGCCGGGGTCCGGAAAAGCGGCGCGCGGCTCCAGCGGTTTCCCCATCTGGACCTGGACGCGCTCGAGAGGATGCTCGTGCGCGAGGCGCGGTCGGGCGCGGGCCGGGCGGTCTTCGTGGCGACGGAAAGCGTTTTCAGCATGGACGGCGATTCGCCGGATCTGAGGCGTCTGGCCGCGCTGCGGCGGCGTTTCGGCTTTTGCTGGATTTTGGACGAGGCGCACGCCCTCGGCTGGTATGGCCGGAGCGGGGCGGGCCTCGCGGAGGAGAAGGGCGTGGTCTCGGAGGTGGACGTGCTCGTCGGCACCTGCGGCAAGGCGCTCGGCGCGGGCGGCGCCTACACCTTGTTCCATGGCGGGCCCTGGCGCGACGCCCTGGTGAACCACGCGGGCGAGTTCATCTATTCGACCGGTCTTCCCCCTCCGGTCGCCGCGGCGGCGCGCGTCGCGATCGGCCGGGTGCGCGAGCTGGCCGCCGGGCAGTCCGGCTGGCGCGACACCTCGCGGGCCTTTCGGGCCTGCCTGCGCGCCACCGGATGGACCGCGGCGGAGGGCGATTCGCCCATCGTCCCCGTGGTGCTCGGGGACCCGTCCCGGGCGCTTGTATTGGCAGGTAAACTACGAGAGGCCGGCGTGCTCGCCGCGGCGGTGCGCCCGCCGACCGTGCCGGCCGGCACGAGCAGGCTGCGTTTCTCGCTCACGCGAAATTTCGGCGCGGCGGACGCCCTGCGCGTGATGACCGCGCTCGGACCGGAGGGGACGGGCCGATGAGGGTCGCGTGGCTGCTCGGCTGGGCGGTGCCCCCGGGGTGGTTTTCCGCCGAGGCGGCGCGCATGATGCCCGGCGCGGAGCACGTATGCGTGCCGGCGGCGCCGAACTGGCGCTCCCGGCTGGAGTCTTTGCCGGCGTGCGACGCCCTGGGCGGGTATTCGCTCGGCGCCTTGTTGCTCCTCGGCGCGCGGGGGTGGGTGGCGGAGCGTTGGGCGCGGGTGGGGCTGCTCGCGCCGATCTGGGCGTTTCCGGCGGAGGCCGGCCGCGGAGGGCTCGTTCCCCGCGCGCATCTGGACGCGCTTTCGCGGCGCGTCCGGCGCGATCCGGAGAAAGCCTGCTCCGGTTTCCGGGAGTGGGCTGGCCTGGGTTCCGCGCGGGGCGAGGCGGGGTCGCCCGAGACCTTGTCGTGGGGCCTTGAGCAACTCGCTTCGCGGGCCGCCGAGCCGGGCATGCCGGAGAGTTGGCGCGCGTTCGTCGGGGACCGGGATCTGTTGCTCGACGCCCCGGCCCTGGGGCGCGAAACGCCGGGATTGCGTGTCGTCGGAGGCGCGGGCCACGCGCCGGCTCCCTTGCTTGCCGCCTGGGCCGGGGAGCTCTCCGTGTCATGAACGCGGTCTGCGACAGTTTCGGGCGCGCGGCGTCGAGCTACGAGGCCTTCGCGCCGGTGCAGATCGCGATGGCGGATTGGCTGGCGGAGTGGTTGCCGGTCGACCGGCGCGGCGCGGCCTTGGAGGTGGGCGCCGGGACGGGGCTCTTCACGGCGCGCACGCGTCCGTGGGCCGGGACTTACGTCGCGAGCGACGCGAGCGCGGGGATGGTGACGCTCGGGCGCGTCCAGGTGCCCGGGGTGGAGTGGCGCCAGTTGGCCGCCGCGTGCGTGGGGCGGGGGAGCTGGGATTGGATCTTCTCGGCGAGCATGCTGCAATGGACCGACGACCCCGTCTCGCTCCTGCGCGCCTGGAACGAGTCGCTGGCGCCCGGCGGGCGGGTGTTGGCGGGTTTCTATGTCGCGGACACCTTGCCCGAGCTGGAGGAGTTGTTCGCGGACGGACGCGAGCCTCTGGCGTGGCGCAGCGCCGCCCGCTGGCGCGAGAGTTTCGAGGCCGCCGGGTTCCGCGTTCTGCGCGACGGAGCCGACCGTCGGGTCTTTTCGTATGCCTCGCCGCGCGCGTTGCTGCGTTCGTTACACGCGACGGGGGCCGCGCCGCACCGGCTTGTGGCTCCGGGCAGACTGCTCCGGTGGTTGCGCGCACGGGGCGAAACACCGTTCTCGGCGACATGGACCTTCTATCGTGTTGAGGCGGAAATGCCAAAAAACGTGTTAAGACGGGGGTTGATTTAAATTAACCAGGGGATTGAGGCTTTCGGAATGCTCACGCCCCTTCGCGCCCTGTTGTTTCCTCTCACGCTCGGCACCGCTCTCGGCGCCGACTTGGCGCCCTCCGCCGCGTCCGTTCCGCCGGAATCGGAGACGGTCGAGCTCGACGCGTTGACGGTTTTCTCGACCCGCGTGGCCTTGCAGGAGCCGGCGTCGACCTTCGCCGCCCCGGTCTCGGCGCTGCGCTACGAGCCGCAGGTCGACGTGCAGGCGCGCAGTTTCGCCGAGGGCCAGGCCGACATCACGATCCGCGGCGGCACGTTTGAGAACACCGGCTTCACCGTCGGCGCGCTTCCGCTTTATGACCCGCAGACGGGGCATTATTCGGCCGAGCTCCCGGTGTCCTCGTATATGCTCGGCTCCCCGGAGGTGCGCGTCGGAGCGGAGCAATCGGCGAGCGGGTTCAACGCGACCGCGGGCGGCGTCGCGTATGCGTGGCGCCCCATCCGCACCGGCGGCGCGGTGAGCGGCGGGGCCGGGGACAACCATCTCGCGCGCGGCGAACTTTACACGGGCGTCGTGTCCGGGCGGAAGCTCGGCGGCTTCGCGGTGGGCGCGGACGTGTCCGTCGCGGCTTCGCAGGGCGATGGCACGCGCACGGGCGGCGACCATGATTTCAACCGCTACAACGGTCGCGTGCAGGTATCCAACGACGTCGGCCAGACCGACTTCTTCGCCGGCTATCAGTCGAAGAACTTCGCCTGGCCCAACCTCTATGCCGCGCGCAACCAGGCGACGCCTCTGCGCGACGAGCGCGAGCGTTTGCAGACCAAGCTCTTCGTCGTGAACCATCGGACCGAGCTCGGCGCCGACGGCGACTACGTGCAGGCCGGCGCCTACTATCGGGGCAATCGCGACCACTACTCGATCCCGGTCTTCGCCCTCGACAACCACCATCAGACGCTCGTGCGCGGCGCGGCGCTCGAAGGGCGCAACACCTTGTTCGGCCGGACCGCCGCGCGTTATTCGGCGGGCGTGGTCGGCGACGATCTCGACTCGAGCAGCAGCTTCGCTTCCTCCGCGCTCACCTTCGGGCCTTTCATGAGCCGGACCCAGGCCTATGGTTCGCTCGCCGCCGAGCAGACGATCGATCTCGATGATCGTCGCGAACTCGTCGCGGTCGCCGGCGCGCGTTACGACGACAGCAACCAAGACGGCTCCGAGGCCTCGCCGCTCGCGTCGCTGGAATTTCGGCAATCGGGCGCGCCGTTGAAGCGCGTTTACGCGAGCTATTCGGAATCGACCCAGTTGCCTACCTATCAGGCGCTCAACGCCAACCCGCTGGGGCTTTTCGGCGGAGATCCCGATCTGGCGCGCGCGGTCGCTGCCAACTACGAGGTCGGCGCGGAGTTCTCGATCGGCGGCTGGGCGATTTCTCCGGCGGTTTTCTTCCGCAAGGACGACAACCTGCTCGATTACGTCTTCAACCCCTCGAACCCCGCCTCGTCGCGCGTCGCGACCACGGTCAACCTCGAGACCGTGGGCGTGGAGCTCTTCGCGCGCCGCGAGTGGACGCGCTTCGACCTCATCGCCGGCTACACCTACCTCGACAAGACCGACGACTACACCGCCTCGACGGTCGCCAGTTTCTACGCCCTCAACTATGCCGAGCATCGGCTGACGCTGGCCGGCGTCGCGCGCCTGGGCGGCGGATTCGAGCTGCGCATGGACAACGAACTGCGCCGGCAGGCGGACAACGCACTGCGGCAGGAGGGCCGCGACAACGTGGATAGCGCGCTCGGACTCTTCTATCACGTGCCGCGGGTGGAGGGCCTCGTGCTCAACGCCCAGGTCGATAACCTCTGGGACACCGCCTACCAGGATGTCCCGCTCGTGCCGCACACCAGCCGCTCCTGGTCGGTGGGCGCGAGCTACGTCTGGTAAGCTCCGGCGACGGGCGCGGGGCGGCGGCGAACGCGCCCTCAAGCGATTCGCCGCGCGGCCCCGACGAGGAGCCGGACGGTGGCGGGCAGGGCCTCCGCGAGCGGCATGCCCTCGGGCGTGACCGGCAGGAGTTCGAGCCCCGCCGGAGGGCGGGAAAGGTGTATCGATCCGGCTACTACGATGGTGCGCTTGCCTTGCGCGAGCGCCATGCGCGCCAGGCCGCCCGGGCCCTTGCCTTGCAACGAGGTGTCGTCGAAACGGCCTTCGCCGGTGATCACCACGTCGGCCGCATGGACGCGGTGTTCCAGGTCCAGCCAGTTCGAGACGAGGTCGAATCCGCCCACGAGCCGCGCCCCGCGGGCGATCATAAGGCCGGCCGCGATGCCGCCGGCGGCGCCTGCCCCGGGCAGGTCGCGCAGGTCTGGCGAGACGTCCAGCGTCTCCGCAAGCAGGCGGGAGACGCGTTCGATCTCGGCGTCCAGCGGCGCGAGATCGGTGGCGGCCACGCCCTTCTGCGGCCCGTAGGTGAAGGTGGCGCCGCGCGGGCCGCAGAGCGGGTTGTCCACGTCGCAGGCGATCCAGATCGGCGGAAGCCGGAAAAAGGCGGAGGCGGTGCCGGGCGGGAGAACACGCGCGATGTCGTGAAAGCGGCGCGGGACGAGCGGATGAATCTCGCCGCCGGCCGCGTCGAGGAAGCGGAAACCGAGCGCGGCGAGCGCCCCGAGGCCGAGATCGTTGGTGGCGCTGCCGCCGACGCCGAGGAGGATGCCGCCCGCGCCCGAGCGCGCCGCCTCGGCGATGAGTTCGCCGACGCCGCGCGAGCTGCTTTGCCAGACGTCGCGGCGCGCGGGCGGGACGAGGGCGAGGCCGGAGCACGCGGCCATCTCGAGGACGGCCAGCGGCGCGGCGAGAGGGGCCGACGTCCCCAGACGCCCGACCACGGCGGAAGAAATTCGCTCCGGCGGCACGAGCGCCCAGGGGGCCGCGATCCTTTCGTCCAGCGGTCCGGCGACCGAGGGGCGGCGGATCTGACCGCGTTTGTTCGCGGCGAGGGAGATGACGAAGCCGTCGCCGCCGTCGGCGAGGGGACAGATGTCGCACGTCCAGCCGGGGCGCGCGAGTCGGAGCGCGGCGGCGAGGATCGCGCAGGCCTCCGGGGCGGAGAGGGCTTCCTTGAATTTGTCGAGGGCGACGAGGACGCGCATGCGGGGGTGGCAGACGACTGCACACGGGCGACGCGTCCGCGCCATGAAAAAAAGAAAAGCGCCGGTCCCGCCGCGAGGCGGAACCGGCGCGGGCGAAGTCCGAGCGGCCGGGTGGCGAGGGAGGGGCTGGCGCCCCTTCAGGAGTGGCGACGAAGTCGCTAGGGTTGAAGCAATGGCGGTTCGCCGCTCGGAAAGTTCATGCGGTCCGGGCTTACTGGCGGACGATTTGCACCGAGAATCCGGTCGAATCGAAGCTGCTCTCGCCGTTCTGGTTGACGGTGAAGTCGACCTTGCTGCCGGCTTTGATGACGACGTCGGTCACGTTGAACGTGTCGGAAGTATCAGGGCCCAGGATACGGCTGTAGACGTGGGTGCCGTCGACGTAGATGTTGATGCCCACGCCGTCTCCGCCTCCGCCGCGGCTGACCTTGCACTTGAGCGTGACGGTGGCGGCCACGGGGCTGGTCCAGCGGCGCACGGCCCAGGCGGAGGAGGGGTGCATCTGCTCGACGGAGACGAAGTGCCAGGTGTTGTCCAACCAGCAGACGGCGTTGTCGCCGGCGTAGTCCCAGCGCATCGGGGTGAAGGCGCCGACGTTGTAGGAGGAGCCGACGTTGGCGCTGCCGTAGGACCAGCCGTATTTGCCCTGAACGTTGGAATAGCCCGCGAGCGAGTCGGCGAGGAGCGGGTTGCCGGCGTCGCTGACGGCGGTGACGGAGCCCCGGACATATTGCGCGTTGCGGTCGACCTTCAGCTTGACGACGCCGCCGGACGGCGAGACCGAGCGGGACTGGCCCATGATGTCCGTGACGATGACGGGCGTGGTGGTCTTGAGCGAAACGGTGACGGGCGCGGCGGACCAGAGGACGGTCATGCGGCTGACGCCGTTCTGGAATCGGTAGGCGCGGGTGGCCGAGCTGGTGCCCGCGAAGCGCGAGTGGAAGGCGTAGCCCTTCAGCTGGCGGATCAGATTGGCGTAGGCGACGTAGGCCGGGTGGGGGACGAGGGCGCCCTTGGCGTCGTTCTGCGAGGCGAGCAGGCCGCGATGCGGGAAGGCGTGGTCGTCGACGCCGAGGTAGTAATACATGCGCTCGACCTTCTGGCTGAGCATGAGGGTGACGACCTGGGCGAGGTAGGTCGCGGCCTCGGCCTGCTGCTCGGGGCGGTTCGTCTCGTGGCTGAACTCGGTGGCCCAGATGGGCTTCTCGGCGCCGTTGTTGTGGCGCTTGATGAGCTCGCGCAGCTCTCCCATCTCGGCGTCGACGCCTTCGGGGGTGTTGCGGTAGGGATGCACGGAGACCACGTCGAGGAAGGGCATGGCGCCCTGGGCGAAGACGTCGCGGAGGAAGCCGTGGGTCACGGGAACGGTGCCGCCGGCGACGATCTTCACGTCGTTGCGGACGGAGCGGATGCGGTTCGCCGCCTGCTCGAGCATGCGCTTGTAGTAGGCGGGCTTGTTCGACGTGGCGGGGCCGGTGATGAAGGTGCCGGCGTTGTATTCGTTCCAGATCTCGACGGCCTTGAGCGCGGGATACTGGCGCACGACGTCGGCGGCGTAGTTGGCGTAGCCGGCGCGACCGCCGTCGGTGTGGGGCGCGGTGAACATGCCCGCGCCGTAGTCATACATAGGGTTGCTCCAATCGAGCGTGATGAGCGGCTGCATCCTGGCCTCCGCGCCCTTCGCCATGAAGTTGGTGAAGGTGGCGGGATACTTGTATTGCATCGGCTGGGTCTCGATGTGCTCCCAGTATTGTTCGTCGCGGAAATGGACGACGCCGGCCTTGGAGAAGAGCTCGTAGACGCGTTGGTCGCCGCTCTGGGCGCTGTGCGTCTGCACGCCGAAGGGCGAGCGCTCGCGTCCGGTGAGGAGAAGCGGGGTGAGGACGGCGAAGGAGGTGCTCTTTTCCGAGACCACGGAGCCGGAACGCTTTTCGACGACCTTGAGATCGAAATAGCCGCGTCGGCCGAGGTTCGGGGTGATGGTCGCCGCGCCGGAAACCGGAGTGAGGGAACCGCTCTTCACGACCTTGCCCGAGAAGTCGGTGGCGGTCCATTCGAGGCGGTCTCCGTCGCACCGCACGGGAACGGCGACGGTCTGGTTGGTGAAGAAGATGTTGCCCGTGACCGCCTGACTGAAATTGATCGCGGCCCCCGCGAAGGGAGCGACCAGCAACGAGGCCAAAGGGAGGATGAATTTGCGTCCGATCTTAGATGTCATTTTCTTTGGTGCGATTTCGTGTCAGCGGCCCGGGCGCCGTTCGGATGCGCGGCATGGGGGATGTTCCGGGTGGTGACCTGCGAGGTCTCCCGAGGCGTGTTCTGGAGAATCCAGTATGCCACCGCCTGTTTTTCTCCGGTATAGGGGACGGGAATTTCGCCTTCGCTTAACAGGCTTCCCTAGGGAGCGGACGCATTGACAGGGGCTTGCGCGGCCTTCGTCGATGAAACGCCCTCAAAATCATCGGATTTCGCCCTGTAGTAGTTCTGCGAATTTCGGCGATTTTTTAGATGATCGGCGCGCAAGGCGAAACGCCGCGCGGCCTTTCCCGCAGGCTGCAAAAAGCAACCGCCGGCCGTCTCCCCCGCCGCGACGAGTTACGATGTATCCGATTTATGGATAAAGGCCTGCGCTCCGCGCGCGCATGCTGGCATCCCGCATGCGAGAGGCGGGGGGCGGGCGCCCTCGTTGACGCGCGTCCGCCTCCAACCCAATCCCGCCATGAACAAATCTCTTTCCCTGGCTTTTCTCGTCGCCGGCGTCGTGTTGCTGGTCTTCGGGCTGAACTCCTCCGACTCGGTCGCCTCTTCGGTGAGCGAGGCCGTCACCGGCACGCCGACCGACAAGAGCATGTGGCTGATCGTGCTCGGCGCCGTGGGCGTCGTCGCGGGCGGCGTCGGTTTTTTCGCCGGACGCAAAAGCTGATCGGGCGAACAAGTCCTCAACGCGTCCAACGCCCGCCGTATTCATGCCGTGAACATATGCCACTTTACCAACACCTTTCTCCCCCACGTGGGAGGGGTGGCGCGCGCGGTGCAGACCCTGCTCGAGGATCAGCGCGAGGCCGGGCATCGCGTGCTCGTGGTCGCCCCTGAATTCGACGAGGGAAAAGCGCCGGCGCGCGTGGAACGGTCCGTCGTGCGCATCGCGGCCCTCACGCATTTCAACGACAGCGACTTCTCCGTGCGCCTGCCTCTCGCGGCGGCGCTCGAGGACCGGCTTTCCGATTTCCCCGCGGATCTGGTCCACGCGCACCACCCGTTTTTGCTCGGCGACACCGCGCTGCGAGAGGCCTCGAAGCGCGGTGTGCCCGTCGTGTTCACCCATCACACGCTTTACGAACACTACACCCATTACCTGCCGATGCAGAGCGAGACGGCGGGTGACTTCGCCGCCGAGGTGGCCACGCGGTTCGCCAACCGTTGCGCCGCCGTCGTGGCCCCGAGCCGCAGCGTCCGGGACCTGATCGTCGCGCGGGGGGTGGTGACGCCGGTCCATGTCATCCCGACGGGCATCGACACGGAGTTGCTCGCGTCGGGCGACGGACTGGCGGCGCGAGAGACGATGGGGTTGCCCCCGGACGCGCCGGTGATCGGCCACATGGGCCGGCTCGCGGAGGAGAAGAACCTCCGTTATCTCGCGACCGCGATGGGCGAGGCGCTGCGGGCCAGGCCCGAGGCGCACGCGTTGATCGTCGGCGACGGTCCGGCGCGCGCCGAGATGGAGCGGATTTTCGCGTCGTTCGGCGTCGGGGCGCGCGTGGTCTTCGCGGGCAAGCTCACCGGCCGGCGACTGCGTGACGCGTGCGCGGCCATGGACCTTTTCGCCTTCGCCTCGCTGTCCGAGACGCAAGGCCTCGTGCTTGCGGAAGTGATGGCGGCGGGCGTTCCGGTGGTGGCGTTGGACGCGTCCGGCGCCCGCGAAATGATCCGCGACGGGAAAAACGGGCGCCTGCTGCCCGCGGACGCGCCGGAGGATGTTTTCTCCCGGGTGCTGGTCAACGGGTTGCGCCGTGTCGCGACCCGCCTGCGCTGGGCCGAGGCGGCGAGGCGGACCGC
>CBINJQ010000041.1:0-16605 GCA_966251015.1 uncultured Akkermansia sp.
AGCTCTCGCGCGACCCCGACGACGGCACTCGCGACTGGGCCACTTTCGGCTTGGGCAAGCAGACCTCGCTCGATACCCCCGAGCTGCGCGACGCCCTCTCGGCACGTCTCACCGACACCGATCCCGAGATCCGCGGCGAAGCCATGATCGGCCTCGCCATCCGCAAAGACGACCGCGCCCGCCCCGCCATCGAAGCCGCCCTCCGCGGTCCCTTCCACGGCGACTGGCCCCTCGAAGCCGTCGAACACCTCGCCGGCCCCGAATGGCTTCCCTTGGTCGAAGCCCATCGCCGGGCCGCCGATCCCGAAAACGCCGCCGGATTCGCCTCCTCGTTCGAGGCCGCCCTCAACGCCTGCCGCCAAGCCTGCGCTTAAGTTCCGACGTTCGCGCCCCTGCGCGCCTGCTCAATCGTGCTCTTCGGCCGCCTTGCCCCCGCTCTGGTGCGTCAGCCGGTCGATCCAGGCCAGCACGAGGGCCGAAAACACGAAGGTCACATGGATCGCCACCTGCCAGAGCATCGTCTTCTCCGTCATCTTGTCCGCGTTGATGAAGGTCTTGAGCAGGTGGATCGACGAGATGCCGATCAACGCCATGGCCAGCTTCACCTTCAGCACGCCCGCGTTCACATGCGACAACCATTCCGGCTGGTCGGGGTGCCCCTTCAGGTTTAGCCGCGACACGAAGGTCTCGTAGCCGCCCACGATCACCATGATCAAAAGGTTGGCGATCATCACCACGTCTATCAGGCCCAACACCGTCAGCATCACGATCGTCTCCGTGTCCTTCACGCCCTCGGGCACCGAGGCCGGCGGAGTGTGCCCGAGCACGGCGAAACCGATCAGATGCCACAGCTCCACCAAAAAACGGAACACATACACGACCTGCGCGATGATCAGCCCCACGTAGAGCGGCGCCTGCAACCAGCGACTGAGGAAGATCAAATTCGAGAGCGGCGAAACGGAGGAGCGGGAAACGTGGCTGGGCATGGAGGCGGTGGAAGCGGAAGGCCGCCAACGAAGAGCGCCACCCGCAAAAAGCAAAATCGCATTTCGCCCGACCCGCCTCCCGCCCGAGCGACATACAAACGTGCGTTTGCCCGCGCTTCCGCTAGGCAATTCGCCATGGACGAGTTTCTCAAGGCGACCGCCACCATCGACTGCGACAACCCGACGATCAAGGCCGCGGCGGCCGCCATCGCGGGCGACGCCCGGGACGACGAAGAAGTCGCCCTCCGTTGCTTCGCATGGGTCCGCGACGTCGTGCGACACAGCATGGATCACCCGGACCCCGTCGTCACCTGCACGGCGTCCGACGTCATGAAACATCGAACCGGCTTCTGCTACGCCAAAAGCCACCTGCTCGCGGCGTTGCTGCGCGCGCGAAAAATTCCCGCCGCCTTGTGTTATCAGCGCCTGGCATCCGACGGCACCGCCACAAGCTTCTTCCTGCACGGATTGGTCGCGGTTCATCTGCGGCGGCACGGCTGGTATCGCGTCGATCCGCGAGGCGACAAACCCGGCGTGGTCTCGGGATTCGCTCCGCCTATCGAACACCTGCCCTACGCCCCCGGGCTCCCGGGTGAAATGGACGTTCCCGGTCGCTTCCCCGACGCGATGGCCTGCGTGGTGTCCGTCTTGCGCTCGCAGCCGACCGCGGCCGCGGTTCGTGCGAACCTGCCGGATCTTCCGCCAACCGACTGACCGGCCGCCCCCGACGCCCCGATGCCTTACGCCCGACCCGCACCCACATGCGTATGGATGATCGGCCGACAGGACTCCTCGGCTCGCTTGTCCGGAACTCGTCCTCCCGTTCGTTGAGGCGCTGAACCACCACCCCTCGCAAACCATGAGCACCGCCAATCCCGCCTCCCGATATCCCGCCTTCAGCCCCTACCTCGCCGTCCGCGACGCGGCGAAAGCCATCGAGTTCTACAAAGCCGCCTTCGGCGCCTCCGAGCGTTTTCGACTGATCGATAAAAACACCGGCAAAGTCGGTCATGCCGAGCTCACGATCCTGGGCGATCTCGTCATGCTCGCCGAAGAAAATCCGCAGTGGGGCAACCTGTCCCCGCAGACGCTCGGCGGCACGCCCGTCTGCTTCAGCCTGATCGTCGAAAACGCCGACGACGCCTTCGCCCGCGCCATCGCGGCGGGCGCGACCGTGCGCATGCCGGTCATGGACCAGTTCTACGGCTTTCGCAGCGGCACAGTGATCGATCCCTTCGGCTACCAATGGATGCTCCAGCATCGGACCGAGACCGTCTCGCCCGACGAGATGCAGAAACGCTGGGACGCCATGGGCGCCCAGTGCGGCGGCGAGGGCTGATCTCACGCCCGCGGCTTATCGTTCGTGGATTAAAGATAGGCCGGCGCCACCGATCAAGGCTCGCGGAACAGCCTGACAGGCAGGGACGGACCGCCGGGCCGTCCCCGTCCTCCTCGGCGGGCCCGGCGATTCCGCCCTGCCCCAAAGGCGTCGGCCTGCTGCGCGAGTCTCAACAAGGGGCAAAAGCCTGGTTCAACCAGCCGTTGTATTATTCACAGGATACGGCCTAAAACAGCACGTTCCCCACAAACCGCTCCACGTGCGCCGGCTGCTCCCGGTTCGCGCGCACGACCACCACAAGCTTGCGCACGAAGCGGTCCGGCCAAGGCAGGCGCCGGATCGCCCGCTTCCGGCCGTAGAGCGCCAGCGCCCGGATCGGCACGAAGGCCACGCCCATGCCGAGCGCGACCAGGTTGATGATCAAATCGTAGCCATCGAGCCGCAGCGTCGGCTCCACTTTGCAGCCATGCGTCGCCATCCACCCGCGCACACGGCGTCCGGTCTGCGATTTCTCGTCCAGCAGCAGCCAGCTCTGCGCCTCCGCCCAGCGCCGCAGACCGTCCTTACCGGCCCGCTTCGGAAAACTCGCCGCCGACTCCGCCGGCGCGATCAGGGTGAACGCGTCGTCGAAACGATGCGTCACACGCAGCGTGGCCGGCACCCGCGTCGGCGCGCAGATCACGCCGACGTCGAGCTCGTTTCCCTCCAACGCCCGCACGATGGCGTCGCCCGTCTCGTAGCGCAGACGACAGGCCACGTCCGGCGCCCTCCGCAAATTGGCGTGAAAGAAGCCCGGCAAATACGAGAGCGCGATCGAACGCGACACCCCGACCTGCACGACTTTTTTCGCCCCGGCGAACTCCTCGCGCATGCGCCGCAGCACGCCGTCCACGTCGCCCAGCAGGCGCTCCGACTCCTTCAGCAACCACGCCCCGGCCGGCGTCGGCGCGACGCTTCGGGTCGTCCGCTCCAGCAGGGGCACGCCAAGCTTGTCCTCCATGCTCCGGATCTGCCTCGTGACCGCGCTTTGGGTCAGCCCCGCCTGCTCCGCCGCGCGCGTGAAGCTCCGTTGCTCCGCCACGAGCCGAAACAGGCTCAGCGCATACAAATCAAACGGGACCCGCGCCAGGTAGTCATTCATATGTCGCATCAGTCGATGCCACCAATGAATTTCACGCAACAATGGGAAACCGCTATGCTGGAGGCCTCCTCCAATCCCGCCATGGCATCCCTCACCGAACGAAAGAACGAAAACATCGCCGGCCGATTCTACGTGGACTCGACCTGCATAGACTGCGACCTCTGCCGCGAAACCGCCCCCGCCTTTTTCCGGCGGGACGACGAGAGCGGCCAGTCCGTCGTCCATCGTCAGCCGTCGGCGCCCGACGAGATCGCCTTGGCCGAAGAGGCGCTCAACGCCTGCCCCTCCTCCTCCATAGGCGACGACGGCGCCTGAACGCAGGCACCCGGCAAGGGTTACGCGTTGCCATCACCCGAGCCCGTCGCCGATCCGCGCGCGGTGATGCGCCTCCACGAGGCCGCCGCTCGCGGAGGTCTCGACGGCATCCGCCACGCCATGGCCCGCGGAACAGACGTCAACGCCCGCGATTCCGCGGGCAACGCCGCCCTGCGCTCCGCCTTGGTCGGCGCGGCCGGGCGCGCCCTCGCACGTCGCCGCCGAACACGACGTGCCCGACGCCATCCGGCCACCCGCTCGCCTCCGACGCGGACGTCCGCAGCGGGAGTCTTCAGCCCCTAACTTTTCGTCAGCACGACGTGCAAGGCCCGCTCCGTCGCCACGCGCTCGGCGACCTGATAGCCGAGTTTCGGCAAATCCAGGCCCGCGAACAGGTGCTCGCCACCGCCCAACAACGTCGCGCCGACCGAGAAGTGCATCTCGTCGACCAGACCGGCGCGCAGATACTGGCGCACCGTCGCCACGCCCCCGCCGACGCGCACGTCCTTGCCCGAAGCCGCTTCGCGCGCCCGCCTCAACGCCTCGTGGGCGCCCTCGGTCACGAAGTGGAAAGTCGTGCCGCCCTTCATCTCGATCGACGCGCGCGGGTGATGCGTGAGCACGAAGACCGGGCAACGATAAGGCGGCTCCTCGCCCCACCACCCCTTCCATCTGTCGTCCGGCCACTCGCCGCGGATGGGACCGAACATGTTGCGTCCAAGTATCCACGAGCCGACGCCATCGAATCCTCGCCGCGCGAAATCGTCGTCCACGCCTGTCGTGCCGGGTTCCGCGCCGCCGACCATTCGCTGAAAGGTGCGCGTGGGAAAAAACCATTCGTGCAGCGCCTTGCCGCCCGCGCCGAGCGGATTTTCCAGGCTTTGGTTCGGTCCGGCGCCGTAGCCGTCGAGCGAAAGACCGAAGCAGTGGACACGGAGTTTTCCGGAGACGGGGGCGTTCATGATGATCGATGGGTTCCGTTTACAACGAACAAGCCCCGCGGTCCCGGACAATCCCGCGCCGGAAACCCCGGGATTCGCGCGAGGCGTCCTTCGATTCCCGCTCTAGAAGCTCGAATCCGCGAGGGTCGCGCGCACCCGCGCCGCGATCTCGGGCGCGTCGGCGAGCGGCGTGGCGCGATAGAGCTCGGCGTGGGCCCGTTGCAGGCTCTGCAGCTCCTCCAAGCGGCCGGGCGCGACCGCTCGCACCTCGGAAATACGCCCCGCCGTGAATTGACGGCGCTTCGCGTCGAGCCACCCGTTCCGCATGAACGCGCCGGCCTTCTTCGAGCAGCGGCAGGGATTGGCCGTGTTCACGAGGCCGCATTTGTCCTGCATAAACTGATACAGGTCTCTCCGGGCGCGGGACAGGAGCTGGCGAAAGTTCTCGGGCGAGATTTCCAACACCTCCCCGCCCTCCTCGCTCGTCGCGCCGAACACCTCGCCGAGGACGAACGCCAGCCGCTGGCGGCGATCGAGGCACATCAACATCGCGGTCATGCAGCCGAGCTTCGCCTCCTCGACCAACAGACCGTGGCCGGCCGGCGGCAGGGATTCGTCGGGGAGATCGGAGTCGGGACAATCGTCGAGCGAACGCCCCATGTCCGCGAAGGTCGTCTTTTGCTCCTCCATCTCCGACCTGCGCACGTTGAGAAGGTGGTTGACCGCGATGCGATGCAGCCACGTGGAGAACCGGCTCCGTCCCTCGAAGCCGGCGAGATGCGTCACCGCCTTGACCAGAATCTCCTGCGTCGCGTCCTCGGCCGCCTCGCGCCGCCAGACCATGCGCAACGCGAGGTTAAAAACCCAGGGGCGGTGCCGTCGTAGCAACGCGTCAAGCGCATCGAGGTCGCCGGCGCGCGCAGCGGCTAGCCACGCCGACTCGTCCGGATCGACGGCGAAAGGCGGACGGAGCTCGAGGGCGGACGGATTCACGTTCGGCTTCATGGCGGACCGACGCTCAATGGCCAGCCGCGGCCGTCGGCGGGGGCTGCGCGCCGGGAAACCACTCCGTGTGCCGATCCCCTTGGCGCCCCAGGTAGGTGACGCGTCGGCCGCGTAGAAAGGCGAAGTAACCCTGCACGCCGGCCCGCATGGCACGCTGCGTGAAAGCGCGATAAACCTGGCCGTTTCGCTGGTTGTCGAGGATCGCCGCCCGCAGCTCGGCCACGTCTAAATCGGCGGCCACCGACGGCAGCCCCTCGAGGATGAGCGGCGTCACGACCACCGCCGTTCCGTCCGCGGCGTAAAAAGTTTTCCGCAGACGGACGTAATCGACGTGGTAATACTCCACGCCGACGAGGAGCAGTTTCTCGACTACCTCCGGAAAGGCGATCGTGCCGGCGAGCGTGCGAAAGGCGACTTGTTGAATAGCGGTGATGTCCATACACCCGGATTGGACAATCCGCGGTCCCGCCTGTGACAAAAGCCGGAACGAAAAATTTCCCCTTTTGGCGACTCGTGCCCCGCGCGCCCGATCACCGGCGCCGAGCGCCCGCGCCGCCTCCCATTGACCGGTCCGCTCCCGCGCCTAGCCTGCGCGCCCGATGAAACTCCCCGCATCGATCTTCGCCGCCGCCGCCCTGCTCGCGCTGGGAACCGCCGCGACGTGGATGTCGCGGGTGCCCTCAGGCCCCGTGAAGCCGACCGGCGAGGTCCCCGCCGCCGACGGTTGGGAAGCCGTCACCGTGATCGACGGCCTCGCGTGTCCGTGGTCCGTCGCCTGGCTGCCGACCGGAGAGGCGCTTATCACCGAGAAGGACGGTTTCCTCCGGCTCGCCCGCGGCGACGTGCTGGCGCCCGAACCGATTTCCGGCCTTTCGGCGATTCGCTCCGGCGAACGCTCGCTCCTCATGGAGGTCGGACTGCATCCCCGGTTCGCGGAAAACCGCCGGATCTATCTCACCTATGGCACGGGAACCGACGAAAGCAGCGGCACGCGTCTCGCCCGCGGACGGCTTTCCGAGGACCTGACCGCCATCACCGATTTCGAGGTGTTGCACCGCGTGACCCCGCTCAAACCGGGTTTCATGCACTTCGGCTCGCGCATCCTCTGGCTGCCTGACGGCACCTTGCTCCTCGCGCTTGGCGACGGCGGCAATCCGCCCCTGCGCCTCGACGGCGAACTCATGCGCGAGCAGGCGCAGAAACTCGACAGCCAGCTCGGCAAGATCCTCCGCCTTCGCGACGACGGCACCGCGCCCGCGGACAATCCCTTCGCCGGCCGCGCGGGCGTCGATCCGTTCGTCTGGAGCTACGGCCATCGCAACATCCAGGGGCTGGCGCGCGATCCGGCCGGCGGGCGCACCTGGGCCAACGAGCACGGCTCGCGCGGCGGCGACGAACTCAACCTGCTCGTCGCCGGGGGCAACCACGGCTGGCCGCGCGCCACCTACAGCATCGAATACACCTTCGGAACCATCAGCCCGCACACGTCGCTCCCGGGCATGGTCGACCCGCTCGTGGTCTGGACGCCCGCCCACGCGCCGAGCGGTCTGCTCTTTTACGACGGGGACGCGTTCCCGCATTGGCGCGGCGACCTCTTCTCCGGCGCGCTCAAACGCAAGGAGGTCCGCCGCATCGATCTCGACGCCGACGGACGCGTGCTCGGCCAGCAGACGATCCGCATCGGCGAACGCGTGCGCGACGTGCGCCAAGGCCCCGACGGTTTCATCTACGTGCTCACCGACAAGAACCCCGGCCGTCTGCTTCGACTCCAGCCCGTCTCGACGAATCTCCAGACGTCCCATCCGGAATAAACGCCCACGTTCCATCGGACCAAAAATCCGACCGCGGACCAGAAGGTTTGGGGTTCGACTCCCCGCCGCCGCGCCGAATTCTGCGACCCGTGGAGAGCGCGCCCGCCATCTCGATCATCGTTCCGGCTTTCAACGAAGAAAAACTGCTCGCCGCCTCGCTCCGCGCGGTGAAATCCGCGGCCGAGGGGTCCTTCGGCGAAGCCGGCCTCAAGTGGGAACTCTTGGTCTGCGACAACAACTCCACCGACCGCACCTCCGAGATCGCGCGCGACGAAGGCGCGAAGGTCGTGTTCGAGCCGATCAACCAGATCGGCCGCGCCCGCAACGCCGGCGCCGCCGCGGCCTCGGGCGCCTGGCTCCTCTTCATCGACGCGGATTCGCGGCCCTCGCCCGGGCTGCTGGCGGAGGCGATGGAGCTGATGCGACGCAACGACGTCCTGCTGGCCGGCGCCACGATGGAGCCCGACGAGGGCGGCTTCGTGTTCCGTTTCTGCTGCGGCGTGTGGAATCTCGCGAGCCGTGTCCGCCGGCTCGTCGCGGGCTCGTTCATCCTCGTGCGCGCGGACGCGTTTCGCGAGGTCGGCGGCTTCGACCTCAAGTTCTTCGCCGGAGAAGAAATCGACCTCGCGCTGCGGCTTCAGAAGACCGTCGGGCGTCGCCGCCGCCAAAGGACCGTCGTGCTCCACCGTCACCCTATTCGCACCTCCGCGCGAAAACTGAAGCTCTACGGCAAAGGCGAGATCCTGCGCTTTCTGGTCAAATCCGTTTTTCGACCGAGAAAAACGGTCTCGGACCGCGAAGCCTGCGCCCTTTGGTATGACGGGCGCCGTTAAGCCAGAAGCTCAGGTGGTCCGCGCCGTGTCGGATCGTGCGGGTGTTCAACCGTAGGTCGGCTTCTGCGGCCAGCCCGTCGGCGACTCCTCCCAATCTTCCTGCCGGCCATAGGGAGTCACGTCGAGAAGACTGTAGGAATCCGTCAGGCTTTCCACCCCGCGGGCGTAACACGAGTAGGTGTGATACACCTCCGTCCCGAGACGGAAAAACACGCTCAACCCATGCGCCTCCCCGGTGTCGTCCACCGGGCGGAAGTTGTATTCCGCCGGACGGATCTTCGGGTCGAGCGTCACATGAAAGTCGTGATTGAACTCGCCGCCGAAGGACGAAAACCACGGCCGGTTCCAACCGTGAAGACGACGATACGCGTCGAGCTTGGCGAAGGGCGCCCGCGAGATGAGCACGAAGCGCGTGTTGCGCTCCTCCAGCAGGGAGAGGTCTCCCAAGGAATCGACATAGCCCGTGCAGCCGGGGCATCCCTTTTCCCAATCGGGATCGAACATGAAGTGATAGACGATCAGCTGAAGCCGGCCGTCAAAAAGGTCGACGAGCCGAAGGCGCGCCTTGCCCGGGCCCTCGAACACATGGTCTTTGTCCACTCGCACCATCGGCAGGCGCCGCCGCTCCGCCGCCACCCGATCCCGCAGCCGGGTCGCTTCTTTTTCTCGTTCGAGGAGTTGGATGCGCCGGGCAAGCCAGTCGGCGTGCGTGGCGATGGGCGGATGGGGGGCGGTGGTGTTCATGGCGGGTGCGGTTAAAAAGGAGCCCGTGGGACAAGATGAAGCGGTGGCTCCCTTCCTCAACGAACGCAGGACGGCCAGAAGGACACTTCGGTCTCAAACACCAACATCGTCCCGGCGATCACCCGAAGCTCCCGGCCCCCAGGTGAACGGGCGGTCCCCTCCGCCCGTCGTTTGGTCCCGCCCCGTCCTCAGCCGCCGACCGTGAGCCGGGTGTCCCCGGCCTCGTCTCGCATGAGGTGCCAGTCGGTTTCCGTGACCTTGTCCAGGAAGGCCTCGTCGTGGCTGACCAGCAGCACCGCGCAGGGACACTCGGCGAGAGCCTCCTCGAGACAAAGGATTCCCGGCAGGTCCATGTGGTTCGTCGGCTCGTCCATCACGATGAGATGCGGCCCGCGCACGATGCCGAGCGCGAGGAGCAGTTTTCTCACTTCGCCCGGGCTCGGGAGCGCGCTTTCCAACAGCCGCGCCGGTCGCGAACCGAGCCGGCTGATCGTGATCATCACGCGCCCGAGCTCGTCGTTGGGCAGGCGTTTGATCGAGTCCAGCAGCGCACGCGAATCCTCCGCCGATATCTCCTGCGGCACGCTCACCAGTTTTTCCGGCGGCAGGCGCAGGTGGTCGAGCAGGTGGCGGACCAGCGTGCTTTTCCCCAGGCCGTTCGCGCCGGTCAGAGCGATGCGGCCGGTCCCGCCGATCTCCAGATCGGGGAAGCGCAGCGCACGGCCGGCGCCCAGCGGCAGTTCGCCGGCGGGCAGACGGAGAAGAAAATCGCGCGGCATGAACGAGGCGCCGTCCACCCATATGCCGGTTTCGTGGCGCTTCTTCACGGCGATCTCGGAACGCTGCGCGCCGATCTTGCCCGCGCGCCGGCGCATCTGCGCGACCATTTTTCCCGCGTAGGCGTCCTTGCCCGTCATTTTGGCGAGGTTGCGCATGGCCCGCCCGTCGTGGTCGTGCGCCGGGATTTTCTTCTGCTTCGAGCCGCGCGAGGCGGCGGTCTTTTGATCCGCGATCACCCGGCGGCGCTGGGCCTCGGCGCGAAGACGTCGCTCCGCCTGCCGAAGCGCGTCGCTCGCGTTGCGGGCGGAGGTCTCCTCCTTGTCCTGCTCCGCGAGCGCATCGGTGACACCGCCCGGCCGCAGCACCGCCGACGGCGGCTCCAGCAACAAGCAATGCGAGCACAACTCGTCCAAAAGCGCGCGATCATGGCTCACCAGCAGGCCTACGCCGCCGAATTCCGCGAGCGCCTCGCTCAACAGCCGGCGCGCGTCGGCGTCGATGTGATTGCTCGGCTCGTCGAGCGCCAGGACCGCCGGCTCGCGCCACAGCGCCACCGCTATCTGCGCGCGTTTGCGCTCGCCGTGGCTGAGGGTCGACCAGCGCTCCGGCCAGTCGTCGCCAAGCCGCAGACGCGCCTTGAGCGAGCCGGCGTCGGGTGCCCAGATGAAGTCCTCGAAAAACTCCGGCGGCTCGTCCGTGCGCTGCTCCACATACAAGGCGAGGCCCTGCCGATGCACCGTGCCGCCCTGCGCGACCAGTTGTCCGGTGGCGACGCGCAGCAGGGTCGTCTTGCCCGCGCCGTTTGCGCCGACGACACCCGTCCAGCCTGCGGGAAACTGCACCGTGAGGTCGGTGAAAAGCGCCGCGGTCATCCCGGGATGGGCGAATTCGACGGCGTGCAAGGTCAGCTGGGCGGAGGACATGCCGCCACGGTGCCCCCGCCCGCCTTTCCCGCAACGCGAAGTTCCGCCGTCCGAGGCGACGTCCCGCGTGTCTTCCACCAGCTGACGCATCACGCACCCGACCGCCGTCCAATGTTCGTAATACGAACATCGGACATGCGGACGCGCCGCTGCGGACTTCGTGGGGAATTCACGCGCGCTTCATCTTCGCTTCACACCAAGGCGAGATGCTGTGCGCCGATGTCATCCGCGGCTCCCGCTTCGCCATTCCGCCCCTCGTCGGAGAGCGCGGCGCCACCGCGCAAACAACCAGGCCCGAAAAAGCCTGCGCTTTCGCGCTTCACCTCCCTCATCAGACCACCTGACCCTTCATCCATGACGAAAAGCCCCTTCGTCCGCTTGGTTCGCGCGGCGTTTCCCCGCCCCTGCCCGTCCGACTGCCCTTCCGCGCGTCTCGCGGCCGCGACGCCCGTCAGCCAGCGACGTTTCAAGGCCTCCTACGCCAGCCTGGTGGCGCTGTTCGTGCCGGCCGCGGGCTTCGGCCTCGCCCTCGCGGCGGCGCAAAACCGGCCCGGCCTCGAGTGGATCGGCGACGGGCCGTGGCCCTGGCAGTTGTGGACCCTGGCCGTGTGCGGTTCGGCGGCCACCGTCGCCGGCCTGCTCGACTGGTGGTATCACCGGGCGATCGCCAAATGCGCGATCAGCGCGAAGGAACGGCGCTGCGAGCTTCTCGCCCTCGGGGCCGGAGGTGTCCCGCTTTTCGGTCTGATGCTTGGCGCTTCCGTCAGCGCCCGCCCCCTGCAGTGGCTGCTGCCCGTCCTGGTGCTCGTGCTCTTCACCACCGCGCTGATCTGCTACGACGAATTCATCTTTCACCGAAAGCGTTGCCAAGGGTTTGAAACCGCCCTGCACCGGGTTCTGGTCTTTGGCAACGGGACGGCCTGGCTGGCCTGGGCCCACTGGTGCTTCGTCGTTCGCGCCTCGGCGCCGTGAACACCACGCCGTTCACCCCTCCGAGCGGAGGCGACCTATGGCGCGAAGCCGGGGAGTTCGCCAACCGCCACCCCGGGCTGTTCGGCGAGGCGCTTCACGTGCGCGGCTTCGGCGCGGGCGCCCGGTGGATGCACGCCGCGATGCGCTCCACCGGCGAGCGCCTTCCGCCCTTCCGCGACGAACGCGACTACGTTCGGGGCGGAGTCCTGAAATACGCCCTTTGCCTGATCGGCGCCGCGGCGATCCTGGTCCTCGCGCTGCCCGCCGGCCCGGCTTTCGCGATCCTGGCGGCGGCGGGGACCTTCTACGCGCTCGAGGCGCAGGCGGTGTTTTTGTTTCCCGAAATGTTGCGCGGCTCGCGCGCCCCCCGGGCGTCCGGTCGCGCGCTCGTGGTGGCGGCGGGCGGGACCGTGCGGGTGATGCGCACCGTGATTCCCATCGCGGTCCGCATGTTGTCGGGAATTTTCCGGCGTCGCGGGCTCTCCGCATCCTGGGCTCAAGGTTGTCTCGCCATCGTGCTCTGGCACCGTCGTGTCGCGGCCGCGCGCCGGCTCCACGTCGACTCGCCGGGGTCGCCGCCCCGGCTGGAGTTGGGCCCGGTCAATCCGCTTCTGCTTCGACGCGAGCACGTGCCGGCCGGCTTGCGCCGGGGCTTTCGCGTGCTGTGGATCTCGGACCTGCATTGGCGCGGACCGGCGGACGCCGGCTGCCTGCTCGCGATCCTTCGGATCGCTCGCCGCGAACGCCCGGATCTCGTCGTGCTCGGGGGCGACTTCATCGAGCGCGACGCCGCCCTCGAGTTGTTCGCCCGCCTCGTGCGACGGCTGAGCTCGATGGCTCCTTGCGTCGTCCTGCCGGGCAACCACGACCGATCAAGGATCGCCGCGCTCCGTGCGGCCGCCTTGCGTTGCGGCGGGGTCTGGCTGCCCGACGAAGCCGCGTGGAGCATTGAAAATTCCATCGGCGAACGGCTTCGCGTCATCGGAGCCGAGTCTGCGGGCGACCGGGAAACAGCGAACCCGGAACATCGCTCCGGCGAGATCCAAATCGGCTGCGTGCATGATCCCGCCGAGTGGGAGCGCGTCGGCCGTCGGAGTTCGTCTCGCGTCGTCGCGGTGCTCGCGGGTCACTTGCACGGCGGCCAGTGGGTCTGGCGACAAGACGGAGGCAGACTCCTTCCCGTCGCGTGGCTGTATCGCCACGCCTGGCTCCGCCGGGACCACGGCGGCCGCGCGTTCATCGTCAGCCGCGGCGCGGGCGACACTTTTCCCGTTCGATGGAACTGCCCCCGTGAAGTGATCCTCTGCGAACTGCGATGAACCGTCTCGAAACTCTTTTGGTGTGGGCCCTCTTTCTCGGCTCCAGCGTGTTCGGCCACGTCGCGCTGAAGCGGGCCGCCGGGCACGGGGACAAGTTCGATTACCTCCGCGCCTTCACGCTGTGGAAAGATCCCTGGGCATTGGGCGCGCTGTTCGCCTGGGGAGCGTCTTGCCTGCTCTGGGCCTTGCTTCTGACCCGCCATGGGGTCGGCCAGGCGGCGGGCACCTCGTCGCTGCGCTATGTGCTTATGCTCGGAGCAGCGTCGGTGTGGCTCGGCGAAACGCTCGACTGGCGCCAGGGCGTCGGCTGCGTCCTCATCGGCGCGGGCATCTGGCTCACCCATAAGTGACCCGCACATGTCCGGCCGCCTGCGTTCTCTCGCGCTTTGCGCCACCCGTCCCGAAATCCGCCACGGCGTCGCGGGCTGGAGAAAAACACGTCTGCGGCGGACCCGATGGATGACGCCTCCGGGCAACCTTTTGCTGCGCCTGCTCGGCGCGGGCTGCGTGGTCTGCGCCCGCGAGTGGGCGCGCCATGAGACGACGACATTTTCCCTCGTCCACCCGAATCAGGCGAAGCCACAGGTTCTTTCCGAAACCGAAATCTGGCTGCCCCACCTGCCCGGAATCCCCGTCTCGGATCTGGCGGCCGGGGAGCAATCGAACGCGCGTGCCGCCGCCTTTCGCGAGCTGGGCCGGCTGCATCGGCTGGGACTCGGGCACGGCGACCCGCATCGCGGCAACTTTCTCCACGAACCGGCGACGGGGCGCTGCCGTATCATGGATTTCGAGACGCGCTTCGATGTCTTCGATCAGCGAGCGCGGGCGCTCGACGCCGCCATCCTGGCATTGGACTTTGCCCGAACCGAAACTCCGCCGAACGCGGAGCCGCCCCGCCCGCCTTCGCTCGACGGGCTGGACGACGCCGTGACGGAGTCGTTGACCCAAAAACTGCTCCGCGCCCCCGGATGGCGCCTGCGCTGGTATTGGCGGCTTCTCGGCTATCGAAGCGTCAACGGCTCCCGCGCGTCCTGATGGGCGGCTCCTTCACCTTGCGGTCGACAAGGTCGCCGCGGCTCGCCGCTCACGCCCAGGCCGGCCAATCCGTCCCGGCGACGAGCCGGCGGGAGAACTCCTCCAGACCGCGGGCGTCATCATCGCTGAAACGCCCTTGCTTGGGCGAATCGAGGTCGAGCACGCCGAGCAGCCGGTCACCGGCAAGCAACGGCACCACGATCTCGCTGGACGAGGCCGGATCGCAGGCGATGTGTCCGGGGAATGCATGCACATCGGGCACCACGGTCGTCGCGCGACGGGCGGCGGTCGTGCCGCACACCCCGCGACCGAGCTTGATGCGTGTGCAGGCGGGCTTGCCCTGGAAAGGCCCCAGCAAAAGCGCGCCGTCGCGAAAAAGATAAAAGCCGGCCCAGTTGAGGTCGGGCAGGCGCGAAGCGAGAATCGCGGACGCGTTGGCGAGGTTTATCAACCAGTCCCGCTCGCCTTCCAGATGCGCGCCGAGCTCGGCGTTTAGCGCCGAGTAAAACGCGACGGTGTCCGTTCCGGCTGGGGCGAAGTGATGCTGCACGCTCATGGGACGCCAAGTTGCTCTCGCCGCCGCGACAAAGCCAATACCGTTTCGCGCGTCGTCCGGCGCTATTCGTCCGCGGTCACGCAACCGGGAACGCGAGCGTTCGTCGGCGGATTCGCGGGCGTGCCGTCCTCGGTGCGAACGAGCCCCTCGATGGCGTCGGCGCCCGAGCGGGCACGGCGCTTCCGCACGGAGTTTTTCGCCCAGGCGTCGAGCCAGGCGATCGGGGCGATCGGACGCGGACTGCGAAACATCTCGCCGTCGGACGGCTCCCCATGGGCATACACGGTGCGGGGGATCACGCAGGTCCGGAACACCCAGTCGGCGACGGGCAGGCCGAAGAACCCCGAAATCGATTCGTTGCAGTCGGTCACCGCGTGATGACGTAGATGAAATCCGTAGATCGGCCGCCAGAACGCGCCCCAAACACGGTGGGTCAGAAGCGGAGACCAGGTGTCCAAGGACCAATGATTGATCGCGTGGAGGATCTCGTAGAGGGAGATCGAGACCGCCAGCGCTCCATAGCCGGCGAAGAACCAAGGGACCGAGGGCAGTATCCAGTTTAGCAGCACGAAGACCGGGGTCATCACGGCGGCGAAGACAAGAAGCGAATACCAGGGGAAGAACGACGCTTCGCCCTGCTCGGGCTCCACGATCGGAAATTTGTTCTCCACGCAAAGGATGGCCCGTCCGTCCCTGGCCGGGCGCCGGACGATATGGGTGAGGGCGTGGTGCAGCGTATGTTGCCGGTATAGACGGCGCAACAAAGGCAGCGCGGGGGTATGCAGGAGGTATCGATGAAAGAAATACTCGAAGAAGCAGTTGAGCATGCTGATCGCGACGAACCCGACCGCCGCGTGACCAAACGAAGCCTGCAGCTGGGCCTCCCACACCGACGGGGAAATGAATCGAAGCGCCGCCAACAGAAGGGCGAGCGTTCCGACGATGGTGACAACGAACAAAGGCAGCGAAAATTTTTCGTGTTCCTCGTGTCCGCCCTCGGGAGAGGACTTGGGATGATGCGACATGGCCGCGCGAGCACGCCTCCGACGCGGGGTCGGCGCAACTCTCAACGTCGGTCCGCAGGAAAATTAGGTCGAAACGCGAACACTCGCGGCCGTGATCCGGACACCGAAGTCGATGATCTCCTTGATGTCAGGATGCCTCCGCCTTTTGCAGTCAAGTGGAGATTAGCAGCGACCACTACGTAATTAGAATGTAATATTGGTTGTCGCTTTGGTCAGTGAACTGCGAAAAGCTCCCGGCATGACCTTCGCGCGCTCCGCCGTATCCTCCATCGTCTTTTTCACGGCCTTGGCCGCCCTCCCTTCTTCGTATGCCGCGGAGGGTAAAATATCCGCCCCCTCCAGCTCGGAAATTACCCGAAGGATCTACCTCACGCCGGCGACCCCGCTTGAGAAGATTCCCCTATACTCCCTCGAATCTTCCGCGCCGGACGCGATGCGCGGTCTCGAAGCGGAAGTCGCCCGTCTATACTCGCATGCGACGTCGCTGCCCTCCGGGCCGGACCGCCGTGCGTTTCAGACTCGCATCTACAACATCGAAAAGCGTCTTCGTCCCCTCGAAAAGCAATTCAACGCCGAGATCTGGACTGAAATACGCGCGGCGGTCCGTTCGGAATGGGAGTCTGTTCAAGCGAGCCTTCCTCCTTCCCAACCCGCCACGCCTGTGGCCAACGCCGCTCCCGCCCCGGCGAAAAGCGAGCGTTCTTAAGCGCGGCACCGCTCCATCTGCGGCCGAGCAAATCCGGTGGCGTCGCGAGCCCCGATCACCGGGAACTTCATTTTGAGACGGCGAATGTCGCGCTGGTCGGGTTTCAGACGGTAGAATGGAGCCGTAACCGCATTTAGCGGTTTTAGGCGGGGCGGGACCGGCGGGACCACCTCA
>CBINJQ010000042.1:0-16476 GCA_966251015.1 uncultured Akkermansia sp.
GTCATGCCGCAAAGGCATCGCGGAGCGCGACCGCGTCAACCTCGACGCGGCGTCCGCGGCGACGCCGTCGCCCCTTGCCGCTTGTCAGCGCCCGCCTCGCCCGGCACATATCCGGACCTCGGCCGCCCCGCGGAAATCAACAGCTTCCGCCTGTTCGGCGTCTCGCCCTCCGATTCGACTCCCCGCCCGACTCCATGAAGACATCGCCCCTTGTTCTCTTCGTCCTCCTCCTCCCGCTCGCCGGCTGTGCCACCGCGCCCCGCGCCGACACCAAGGCCAAACCGGCCCCCGCAAAAGCCAATCCGCCTGTCGTCGTGCAGGCTTCGCACCCGCTCATCGTTTCCGCGCTCTACGGTTCCGGCACCCGCTATGTCGATGTCACCTACCGGGTGAACAACCTGCTCCGGCAGGACGACGCCGAGTTTTTCGCCCGCCCCGAATGGCTGCTCGCCGACCCGACTCCGGGGTGGAACAAATCGCTTCTCGTCACCTACGAGCTCGACGGCCGCCGCGCTCTCTTCATCGCCGGCGAAGGCGGCAAGGTCAGCGCCCAGCGTCTCGTGGAGAACGCGACCCCGCCCGACACCGCCCCTCCGCGCGATCCCGCCCGCCGGTCGCGCGCGGACGACCGGCGCCTCTGACAGCCGAATCCCGGGCATGCCGATCCCCCGGCGTCCAACCTATTTGTTAAACGCCGGGCCCACCGAAGAACAATACGATGCCGAGACATCCGGCATCAGACCCGTTTTCACATCTCGCCAATACGCCCCCACCGGTTGCCCCATGCTCAGCCCCGAACTGATCGCCGCCGCGCAATCGCTCGAGACCCGCTTCGACATCCTAAACATCCAGACGAAACGCGTCCCCCAAAGCGACTGGAGCGTGGTTCCGTCCGAGGTGATGTCGCTGCTTCCGCTCTGGCTGCCCGAACTCTTGGATCGTTTCCGGTTGGCCGAGGGCACCCTGGTATGCCGCGGTCACTGTCGCACAAGCGGACTCCCCGCCGCCTTCAAATTTTACCGGCCCCAAGACTACCTCGCGGCTGAACAGCGCTTCTTCGACGATCCGATTGTCAAAGAGGAAGTCATAGACGTCGGGCTCGTTCCCTTATGCAACGCCGAGGACGGCGACTACTGGGTAACCACGATCCGAGGCGGCTGCGACTCGCCCGTATACTACCACTCCTTGACCGACTTGGATAACTTCCACGCGAGCGAAAACATAGCTCAATTCCTCGCGGGAGCCGCAGTGTCGGATTACTACGGCGAACATCCGCAATCGCACTCGATGTGGGATCTGTCGGACGCATACGCGTCGCGCCAAGCCGCCCAAAGGCTCTTTCCGCGTGATCCGGCGATCTACGATGAACTCATCGACATCGCGAAAAAGATGAAGGACCCCAAAAAAGTCAGGGCCTGGCGGGACGAGAAAAAGAAGCACTGCGCCTAACCAAGGAGAGGGGCCGCAGCACGGCACCGCTCACCGCCACTCGTGCCGCGGGTAGCGGCGGCTGAGCTCGGCCTTCACCTTCGGATACATGTCGCGCCAAAAACTGGTCAGGTCGTCCGTCACCTGGACGGGCCGGTGGTTGGGCGCCAGCACCTCGATCTTCACCGGCACGCGACCGTGGCCCAGGGTGAACTTTCCCTCGATGCCGTAGAGCTCCTGTATCCGCGCCGACATGACAGGCGGGCCGTCCTTCGAATACTCGAGCTTCGCCTTGCGGCCGTTGGCCATCACGAGCCGCTCGGGCAGATAGTCGTCGATCACCGCGAGCTGCTCGCGCGTCAGCCAGTCGCGCAGCACTCGCATGATCTCGTCCTTCGGCTTGTCCTTCACCGCCCGGGCGCCGAGCTCCCCGTAGCAGATCTGCTCGATCAGGGTCGCCCGGTCGCCCTCGGTGAGCGGGTTGACCTCCAGTTCGGGAAACCACTCCGCCATGCGGTTCACGCGCAATATCCACTGCTCCACGGATTCGTCCCAGGCCTCGATCTTCACGCGCCCCTCCAGCACCTCCTTGGTGAGCAGGGCCGCCGCGTCGCTGAGCGGGGCCTCGTCGCCGCTGACCTTCGCCTCGAGCACGAGATCGCGGAAGCGCCGCTCGCGACGCGTGATCACGCGCTTCATCTCGGTGTCGTAAACCACCCCGCGCGCGTCGCGGTAGTCCCCGGGAAAAAGCTCCTTCAACCACGACTCCTCGATGGCGGTCGCCAGCGAAAGCAGGGTGCTCACCTCGCCGTCGCCGCGCCCGATCTCGCTCACCTCCGCCACGACCAGCAGCGGCGCCCGCTGGATGGCGCTCTCCCGCGCCAGGAAGCCGCGTCGGCCATGAACGAGCTCGCAGCGCAGCGTGCCGGTATCGAGCCGCTTCGCCACCTGGTCGGAGAACCCCGCGAGCACGCACTTGCGCACCTCGACGCAGTCGACGCGCTTCTCGGAGACATCCAGGCCCTCCTTCTCCGCGATCTCGAGAAACGACTCGAACAGCGGCCCGACCGCGCGCGCGCCCTGCGCGTGGATTCCCAGCCGGCGGCACGCGTCGAGCCCGTAGTTCGCCTTGTCCGCGAAACGCCAGGCCCGCATCAGCAGGAAGAAATCGCTCTCCGTTTCCTCGCCGAGCGCGTCTTCGCGGGCGTCGTCGACCGCGCGAGGCAGCCCGCGTTGGAGAAAACTCCGCCCCTGGGTCAGCGCCGCCATGAGCGCGACCGGGCGCACGCAACCGCGCGCGTCCGCCTCCAGCAGCATCCGGGCGTAGCGCGGATGCACCGGAAAACGCAGCATGCGACGACCGGTCTCGGTGATCGTCGCCGGCCCTTTTCCGCTCGCGGAGCCAGCCAGGGCGCCGAGATCCGCCAGCAACATCTCCGCCCGCTCCAGCGCCTTCGTGTCCGGCTTTTCCAGCCACGGGAACGCCGCGACATCGTCGATGCCGCTCGCCTTGAGCGTCAGCACCACCTCGGCCAGGTCGAGCCGCCGCACCTCGGGCAACTCCTGCGCGGCGCGCTGGGCGTGTTCGCGCTCGGTCCAGAGGCGCACGCAGCGCCCCGGCGCCGTGCGACCCGCGCGTCCCGCCCGCTGGTCGGCGCTGGCCCGGGAGATCTTTTCCACGAGGAGCGTGTTGATGCCGCGGTTGGGATCGAATTTCGCCTGACGCGCAAGGCCGGCGTCGACCACGATGGTCACGCCGTCGATGGTGAGCGACGTCTCGGCGACATTCGTCGACACGATGATCTTGCGCGCGCTGGTGCGCGCGACGGCCCGGTCCTGCGCCTCGGGCGGAAGTTCGCCGTGCAAGGGCAACACCACGCAGCCGTTGAGCGCGCGATGCTCCGCCAAGGCCGACACGGTGCGGCCGATCTCGTAGGCGCCGGGCATGAAGACGAGGAAGTCGCCCTCCGTCTGCGGCGCCACGCGGGCGCATTCGCGCGCCGCCACGTCCCAGACGGGCTCGTTCTCGAAGTTCACCGTCTTCGGCAGATACTCGATCGCCACCGCGAAACTGCGTCCCTGCGAAGTGAGGATTTCGCACGGCTTCAGATACTCCGCCAACCCCTGCGCATCGAGCGTGGCCGACATCACCACGATCTTCAGATCGGGCCGCGTCGTGGCCTGGATCTGCAACGCGCGGGCGAGCGAGATGTCGCCGTAAAGATGGCGCTCGTGAAACTCGTCGAACACCAGCGCCGCCACGCCCCGCAACGCCGCGTCGAACGACATCTGCCGGAGCAAAATGCCCTCGGTCACGAAACGCACCCGCGTCTTGGCCGAGATGCGCGACTCGAGCCGGATCTGGTAGCCGACCTCGTCGCCCAGCGCGCACCCGACCTCCTCCGCCACTCGTCGCGCGAGCATGCGCGCCGCCAACCGCCTTGGTTGCAACACCACGACTTCGCCTCGCTCGAGGAATCCGTGCGTGCGCAGCATCTGCGGAATCTGCGTCGATTTGCCGGAACCCGTCGGCGCCTGCACCACCACCCTGCCCTGCGCGCGCAACGCCGCGACAAGGGAGTTCTCGAGTTCGTAGATCGGCAGTTCGCGGGGCGCGGGCATGGCAACAAAGTCCGCCACCCCAAGGCGCGACGCCTCGCTCTGCAAGCCCGCCGTCCCCGGTTTCGCCCGGCACGCCGCCGCGCCGGAGCGCGCGGCATCACTCCGCCGCCGGAAGCGAAACGGTGAACACCGCGCCGCGTCCCGGATCGCTGACCAGCATGATCGAGCCGCCGTGCCGTTCGATGATCTGGCGGCAAATGCGCAAGCCCAGGCCCTGCCCGCCGCGCTTGCTCGAGCGCAACGGCTGGGTGAAAGCCACCTCCGCCTCGCCCGAGGGAAAGCCGCGGCCGTTGTCGGAAATCTCCACCACGACGCGCTTCGACTCCTCGCGCAGGATCACGCGCACGTCGTCCGCGCCCGCCTCGAAGGCGTTCTTGAAGAGGTTCTGGAAAACACGGTGCAGCTCGTAGCGGTCGCCCATCACGCTCAAACCGCTGCCCACGGCGCGCGAACCCGCGGGGCCGGAACGCTGACCGCTGACGCGCAGGTTGGGACTGTTGAAAAACAAAACCGCGTGCACCGACTCGATCTCCGCCTGCAAGTCCAGCCGCTCGCGAACGACGCTCAAGCCGTCGTTGAAACGACAGGTGTGCGCGAGATGCAGCAGGTAATTCGACGTGTGCTCGAGTTTCTTGGCGATCGCGTCGATCGGCTTGGCCTGGTCGCCGACGGAGTTTTTCAGCTGGGTCGTCTCCTGAATCAGGCGGGCCGTGTAGCCCATCGTGGAGAAAAGCGCGTTCTTCAGATCATGCACCATCGAGGCCGAGGCCTCGCCGTGGGCGGCAAGCGTGTCCTTGGCCTCGAGCTCGCGTTGCAGCAACGCGATCACGCCCTCCATCTCGCGCAGGGCCGCGCTGCGTCCGCGACGTCTCAGCGCCACCTCCACTTCGTGCTGGGCGAGGGCCACGATGTCCGGCGAGTCGAATGGCACTTGCAGGCATTGCTCCCCCAACACCTTCACCGCGCGTCCGGCGCCAAGGGCGATCACGGACATCTCCTGGTCAAACTCGCGCAACGCCGCGGCAAGCGCCTCGTTGGACCGGCCTCCGCCCCGCACGTCGAGCACGGCCAGGGCGAAGCGCCGTTGCCGCAGCCGCTCGACCGCCGCCTCGAAGGTTCGCTCCATCGTGACCTCGAACTCCTCCTCCAGCCGTTGATGCACGCGTCCTCGCGTCTCCCCGTCGGTCGCCACGACCAGAATCGCCGGCAACGCCTCTTCGGAGCCTCGCGCCAAGGCAAGGCCCCCCATCGCGAAGGGATTCGCGGTTCCGCCGGCCAAAAGGGGTAGTTTCGATACGGGCGAGGAATTCATATCGTCCGCCGAGCCCTCATGAAACACTCGCGAAACAGGGCGCCGGATTGACCGCCCCCGTCGCCACGCCCTTCATGCATGCGCCGGGTTCGGCGGGATCGTAAATCATGGGGCCGATAGACAAAAATTCATGACGCGAGTGTCAATCGCCCCCATGAGCCGAACTGCACTTTCAAGCGATTTTCATGACCGAAACTCCACTGCTCATCCTTGGCGCCATCGTCGGAGCCGCGTTTGCGTGGCTCGCGCTTCGCACGCGAAGCGTGGCGCTGAGGGAACGGCTTCTCGCCCGCGAGACCGACGCCGTCCGCTTGCAAAAAGAGCTGTCCGCGCGCGACGTCGCGTTGAACGAGTCCCGTCGCGAGCTCGCCGCCTCGCGCGCCGAACACGTCGCCACGCAGACCGCCCTTGCCGCCGAACGCGCCTCCGCCACCGAGAAAATCGCCGCGCTCACCGAGGCGCAGGACCGTCTCGCCAACGAGTTCAAGGCCCTCTCCGCCGCCGCCCTCCAGGCCAACAACACCGCCTTCCTCGAACTCGCCAAGGAAACGCTCGGTCGCACCCGCCAGCTCGCCGACGGCGACCTGGAAAAACGTCAGCTCGCGATCGAGGCCCTCGTGAAACCGCTGCGTGAAACCCTCACCCAGGTGGAGACCAAGATCACCGCCTTCGACAAGACCCGCGCCGAATCCGCCGCCGCCCTCGCCCAGCAGCTCCAGACGCTCGCCCAGTCGCAAACCACTCTCCAGACCGAGACCGCGCGACTCTCCACCGCGCTCCGCTCCACGACCACCGCCGGCACCTGGGGCGAGTTGCAACTTCGCCGCGTCGTCGAGCTCGCGGGCATGAGCGACTACTGCGATTTCACCGAGCAATCCTCCGTCACGCTCGACGACCGCGCCCGCCTCCGTCCCGACCTGCTCGTGCGCCTGCCCGGCGGACAACAGATCGTGGTCGACGCCAAGGCGCCCAACGAAGCCTACCGCGACGCCGCCTCCGCGCCCGACGAGCCCACCCGCACGGCCCGGCTCGCCACCCACGCCGCGCAGGTCCGCGCCCACGTCGACGCCCTCGGCGCCAAGGCCTACTGGGAGCAGTTCCAGCCCTCGCCCGAGTTCGTCGTCCTCTTTCTCCCCGGCGATCAGTTCCTCGCCGGCGCGCTCTCCGCCGATCCGAATCTGCTCGAGCGGGCCATCGTCAAAAAAGTCCTCCTCGCCACGCCCGCCACGCTCATCGCCCTGCTCAAGGCCGCCGCCTTCGGCTGGCGCCAGGAAAAGGCCGCCAAAAACGCCGAGGAGATCTCCGCGCAGGCCCGCGAACTCTACGACCGCGTCACCGGTTTCGCCGAGCATCTGGCCAAAATCGCCCCCGCGCTCGAAAACGCCGCCAAGGCCTACAACCAGGCCGTGGGCGCCTTCGAGAGCCGCGTGCTCCCCGCCGGCCGCCGTCTCGAGGAGCTTGGCGCCAAGGGCAACAAAGACCTCCCCGCCACCCTGCCCGGCGCCGAGACCGCTCCCCGTGAGTTGGCCAAGCGCGCCTGAGAAGCCGCTTCCGTTTAGTTTGTCGCCATTTCCAGCGGGCAAGAAGGGATGAACCACTGATACAGCGACTCGATGAGCGCTGTTTGACCCAAGGGTTTCGCCGCGCGAAACAGCCGGTGTCGATGTTTCGGCCAATGGCCTCGCCGTCTCCGGATGGCCGGAAGCAAAAGCCGAGGCCATTGGCTCAACACATCAGTGGTTTGCTCCCTTTCGATTCAACCACAGGAAACAGCGAGGCCTTCCGTCCATCCGACACCCGCTTCCGGCCAAACACTTCGCGCGCTTTCCTTTTTACGGCTTCCTGCCCTTCTTGCCCGCTTTCGTCCTTTCGCCGTCCCTCTTTCCTACGTGTCCACGTCCGCACCGTCACCCGCCTCGCCCGCCCCCGCCGCTCCGCGGCCGCTGTCGCTTGGCGTGATTTTTCTCACGCTCTACATCGACCTCATCGGCTTCTCGATCGTCTTCCCCCTCGGCCCCGATCTGCTCAAGCACTACCTCGCGATCGACGGCGACCACGGCCTGCTCGGCGCCCTGCTGGAACAGATCAACCGCGTCGCCCACGCCATCGGCAACGACGAGGGCACCTCGCTCCACCTCCGCGCCGTGCTCTTCGGCGGGATCATCAGCTCCGTCTTTTCCGTCCTTCAGTTTTTCTTCGCCCCCTTCTGGGGCGGTCTCTCCGACCGGGTCGGCCGCCGCCCCGTGCTGCTCTACACCGTGGCCGGCACCGCGCTCAGCTACGCGCTGTGGGCCGTGAGCGGCAGCTTCTGGCTGTTCCTCCTCGCGCGCGTCCTCGGGGGCCTCTTCGGCGGCAACCTGTCCGTCGCCACCGCCGCCGTGGCCGACGTCACCACGCGTGCCGAGCGCAGCAAGGCCATGGGGCTCGTCGGCGCCGCCTTCGGCCTCGGCCTCGTCACCGGTCCGGTCATCGGAGCGCTCACCGCGCAGATAAACCTCGCCGAGCGTTTCCCCGCGCTGACCGCGTATGGCGTCAATCCGTTCACGATGCCCGCGCTCGTCGCCTTCGGCCTGGGCTTGGTCAACCTCGTCTGGATCCGCGCCCGCTTCCGCGAAACGCTTTCGCGCGACGCCGCCGGGCGCTCCGCCGAGCCCCGCTTGCGCAATCCGCTCCGCGCCATCCTCGGCCTCGACAACGCCGCCATCCGCGGCGCGAACCTCGTCGGATTTCTCTACCAGCTCGCGTTCGTGGCGATGGAGGCCTCGCTCGTTTTCGTGAGCGCCGAGCGCTTCGGCTACGGCCCCTTGGACAACGGCAAGCTCATGGGCTTTCTCGGCGTTTGCTCGATCATCACCCAAGGCTATATCGTGCGTAAGCTCGTCGGCCGGGTGCCCGAGACGCGACTGCTCGCCATCGGCCTGCTCTGCTCCACCGCCGGCCTGCTCGGCGTCGGCTTTGCGCCGACCCCCGGCGTGCTTTACGGCGCGGTCGCCGCGCTCGCGTTCGGCGGCGGGTTGATCAACCCCGCCAACACCGGACTCATCTCGCTTTACGCCGGCCCCGAGGAACAAGGCCGCGTGCTCGGTATCTACCGCTCGCTCGGCTCCCTCGCCCGCGCCGTCACGCCGATCTGCGCCGGCGTCCTCTATTGGACGACCAACGCCGCCACGCTCTACGTCATCGCCGGAGCCCTCGCCCTCGCCGCCTGCGCCGCGACCTTCCGGTTGCCCCAGCCCCAAAGGTAGTGCGCGACCGCCGGGCGCGCCGCGTCTCCGCGGCATAACCAATCCGCGCGGAAGGTCTTCGAACTTTGTTGCGCGAAGATATCGGCAAAGGGCGCCCGACTTGCATTAACTCATCCCTATGCCGCGCCGCCCCAAAATTCCCGCCCTTGTCGTTTCCGCGCTTGTCGCTCTCGCCGCCGTCTGGCTCCTCCGCCCTGCGTCTAAGCCGCAAGCAAACGAATCCACCGACTCGTTCGCGCCGAAAAGCGACCCGGCCGTCGTCCCCGCCGTCGCGTCGATCAGACCCGCACCCCGGCCTGGCCCCGCCCCCGCGCTCGTCGCCGCGGCCGATTTTGTCTCCGTCGGCGAAGCAGCGAAAACCCCGTCGTCCTTCCCCGCCACCACCGCCCTGCTCGCGTGGTCCGAGCGTTACCTCGCCGCCTCCGTCGCCGCTCGTCCGTCCCTGATCTCAGAGGGTCTCGAGCTCGCGCGCGAACGCCGCCCGTTGCTAGCCGAGCTCATTCGCAAAGACCCCGAGTCGGCGCTCGCCGCCGCCGTCCCGCGCGCCGTCCGCGACCAACTCCCGGCCGAGGTCGTGGCCGAGCTGGAGCAACTCGTTTCCGCGCGCGCCGAGCTCGCCGTTATCCAAACCTGCCTGCATCCGCCCGGCGCCGCGCACGATCCCGCCGACGACCTTTACCGGGCGACCGTCATCAACGACCGCGAATACCGGGCCCACGTCTACGGATCGCGCCTGGGCGACGGATCGCTGCCCGAGACTTCGATCATCGGCATCGCGGTGGACCGCGACCTCGCCGTCTCGGACTCTCGTCTGCGCGTCCTCGACGCCGCCGAGCTCGCCTCGAACAACATCGCCGACGGCGTCGCTGTCGAAGCCAACGGAACGATCACGGTGCTCCCCTCCCCCGAGGCCGTCGCGCCCTTCGCCGCCCGGCTCGTCGCCACCGAACAAAACGCCGCGCTCGATCTCGCCGACTCGGGCCCGGGCTCCAGCGGCGTCGGCGGCCGCCCCACCCAGGCCTGGACGCACGGCACGAAGGACCTCCTCGTCATCCGCGTCGACTTCTCGGACCTCACCGGCACGCCGATCAACAAGTTCGACGGCAACGCCCAGATCACGCCCGGCTACGTCGACACCGTCATCAACGGCGCGAACGGCGTGCGGTCGTTTCTCCAACAAAGCAGCTTCGGCAAAACCGACATCCTCTTCAACGTCGCGACCGACGTCACCGGCGTCCTCCGCGTCCCGAACACCGCGTCCAGCTACGCCCTCGCGGGGGACAGCACGCTCCTTCACAGCCACGCACGCAGCGCCGCCGCCTCCGCCGGGTTCGACGTTTCCAACTACGAGCGCGTCGCCGTCGTGTTCACCTACCTCGGCGACATCGCCAGCTCCAAGATCACCTACGGCGGCCTCGCCAACCTCATCGGCACGAATTTGTGGGTGAACGGCGAGTTCGACCTTCGCGTGGTCGGCCACGAGCTCGGCCACACCTACGGCCTGCCCCACGCCAACCTCTGGAAGGTCACCGACGGCAACCCCGTCTCCCTCGCGGGCAGCTCCACCGAATACGGCGACCCCTTCGACCTGATGGGCGACGGCGACTTCTTCCAAAACGACTTCAGCCATTGGAACAAAAGCCTCCTTCAGTGGATCCCCGACACCGCGGTCACAGTCGCCTCCACCGCCGGCACCTATCGCATCCACCGCTTCGATTCCGCCTCCGCCGACCTCGGCTCGCCCCGCGCCCTGAAAGTCGTGCGCGACAGCACGCGCGACTACTGGATCGGCTACCGGCGCGGCACGTCCTCCGGCACGGCCGACAACGGCGCCTACGTGCTCTGGGGTTACAACACCGCCAGCGAGGGCGATCTACTCGACCTCGTCACGCCCGGAACCGACGCCAACAACGCCCCGCTCCCGCTCAACACCACCTTCAACGACTCCGCCGCCGGCATCACCCTCCGCCCCGTCGCGCAGGGAGGCTCCGGCGCGGACGAATGGATCGATGTGCAGGTGGGCTTCCAGCCGCGTATCCAGTGGGTCGCGACAAGCTACGTCGCCAACGAACAGAGCGGCTCCGTCGTCCTCACCGCCACCCGCTCCGCCAATTCCGCCGGCGCCGTGTCCGCCTCGTATTCCACGGCCTCCGGCACCGCCACCAGCGGAGCCGATTTCACCGCAAGCTCCGGCTCCCTTTCCTGGGCCGACGGCGATCTCTCGCCCAAGACGGTCACCATCCCGTTGACCGCCGACGCCATCGTCGAAGGCACCGAAACCTTCACCGTCACGCTCTCCTCGCCTGTCGGCGGCGTGGTCGTCGCCCCGGCGACCGTGACCGTCACCGTGGCCGACCCAGGCGCCCGCGACCCCGCCTTCGCATCCGATTTCATCGGCAGCACCGTCAACCGCGTGCTCCCCCTGCCTGACGGCAAGGTCCTCATCGCGGGCTGGTTCAGCCAGCTTCAATCCATTTCCGACTTCACCGTCTACAACTACGGCCGCATCGCGCGGCTCACCGCCACAGGCACGATCGACACGACATTCAACCCCGGCGGCGGCGCCAACGGCGTTATCCACGCCATCGCCCGCCAGCCCGACGGGAAGATCCTCATCGGCGGCGACTTCTCCTCGTTCAACGGCACCCCCGCGAACCGCGTCGCACGTCTAAACTCCGACGGCTCGCTCGACACCACTTTCACCGCCGGGTCCGGGCCCAATGGCGTCGTCTACGCCCTGCTCCTTCAGCCCGACGGAAAAATCATCATCGGGGGAGGGTTCACCGGCTATGCCGCCACCCCGCGCGAATACCTTGCACGCCTGAACGGCAACGGTTCCTTGGATTCGGGGTTCACAGGTCCCGACTTCGCCTCCACCTCCGGATGGCGGGTCAAGGCGCTGACCTTGCAACCGGACGGAAAGATACTCGTCGGCGGCGTCTTCTACTTCAGCGGCAGTCCCTTCCGGGCCAGCCTGTGCCGCCTGTCCGCGTCCGGGGCGATCGACGCGACCTTCACCGGCGTAACCCAAGGCGCGCACCTGGCGGGCTCGACCAGCGACCTCCGAACGGTCGAAGATATCGTCGTTCAACCGGATGGTGGCATTTTGGTGTCCGGCGATTTCACGGCGTTCAATAATACCCCTCGTTATCGCATCGCACGGCTGACCTTCAGCGGTTTGTTGGATAACACGTTCGCCCCGGTCCTCGACGGCGCCGTTTACGCGCTCCTTCTCCTTCCCGACGGACGCATTTTGCTCGGTGGCGACTTCACGACCATCAACGGAACCTCCGCCGGCCGACTCGCTCGCCTTCAATCCACCGGCGCCCTCGATACCGCCTTCGCGGCCGCCGGCGGTCACGCCTCGACCGTTGAGGACCTCGCGCTTCAGCCCGACGGCAACGTTCTTCTCGCCGGCGACTACGCTTCTTTCCAAGGGGCCAGCCCGGAAGGACCGCTTTGGCGTTTCGTCCCCGGTCTCTCCGGTCTCCCCGGCGTGCTCCAGTTCGCCTCCGACGCCGCCTCCGGCGTCGAGGGGGCAAGCGCCACGCTCACCGTCACTCGCAGCGGCGGTTCCCTCGGCGCGCTCACGGTCGGCTACGCCACCGTCGCCGGCACCGCCGCCGCAGGCGCCGACTTCACCGCCGCCTCGGGCTCGCTAAGCTGGGCCGACGGAGACAACTCCGCCAAGACGATCACGGTTTCCCTGGCCTCCGACGCGCTCGCCGACACGCCGGAATCTCTCGTCGTAAACCTCGGCGCCCCGCAAATCGGCGGCGCGCTCCTCGCGGATCGCCAGCAGGCCACCATCACGATCCGGACCGCGTTCACCGCTTGGCTGGCGAGCCACTTCAGCTCCGCCGAACAGGCGAATCCGGCCGTGTCCGGAGACGATGCCGATCCCGACGGAGACGGGTTCACCAATCTGGCTGAGTTCGCGTTGGGCCTTGGACCACGCCGCCCAGACACCGCGCCGGCGTGGAACACGGCCGTGCAGAACATCGGCGGAACCGACTACCTCACCCTCACCTTCAAGCGACGCGCCCCGGCCCTGGATCTGGCCTATACGGTCCAATCCAGCGGCGATCTCGCCACCTGGTCCACCGGCCCGGTCCAAGTCGGCTCCGCGGCGGCCAACGGCGACGGCACCGAAACCGTCACCTATCGCGACAACGTCGCGGTCGGCGGCGGCGGTCGCCGCTTCCTCCGCGTCCACGTGACCCGCACGCCCTGATCGCAAAAAACAAAAGGCCGCCCGAACTCGGGCGGCCTTTTGTTTCCGTCACGGCGGCGCGGTGTCGCTCAGCCCAACGTCGCGGCGAAGCGCTCCAGCCGCGCGATCACACGCTCGCGACCAAGCAGACGGAAGATGCTCGTGATGCTGGGGCCCGCGCTCAGACCGGTCACCGCGATGCGCGCCACGCCCTGGTAGTCGCCGAAGCCGAGCCCGCGCGCCTCGGCGAGCGCCTTGAGCGCCGCCTCGATCGCCGCGTCGGAGGAGAAATCCACCGTCGGCGATTTCAGCGCCTCGACCAGCTCCGTCAGACGCGCCTTCGGCTCGCCCTTGCCCAGCGCCTTGGCCTTCGCCTTCTCGTCCGTCGGGTAGCTCTCGCTCCAGAAATAGGCCGTGTAGGCGGGCAGCTCCTCGAAGCCCTTGATCTTCGGTTGGGCGAGTCCCATCACCGCGTCGAAATAGCCGGCCTCCGCCGTCAGGGCGGCCGCCGCGCCCGGGTTCTCCGCCGGCAGGGCGGCGAAAAAGGCGCGCGCCTTCGCGACAAAGTCCGTCGGCGGGAGCGCCAGCAGGTAAAGCATGTTCATGTGCGCCATCTTCTTGTCGTCGAAACGCGCGTTGCTCTGGTTCACGGCCGGCAGGTCGAAGAGCTTCACGATCTCGTCGACCGGCATCTTCTCGCGGTCGTCGCCGGGATTCCAGCCGAGCAGCGTGATGAAGTTCACCACCGCCTCCGGCAGGTATCCGCGCTTCTGATACTCCTCGATCAACGCGCCCTGGTCGCGCTTCGACATCTTGCCCGGGCCGTTCTGCTTCAGGATGAGCGGAATGTGGGCGAAAACCGGCGGCTTCACGCCGAAGGCCTCGAACAGCGCCACGTGCTTGCTCGTGTTGGACAGGTGGTCCTCGCCGCGGATCACGTGGGTGATCTTCATCGCGATGTCGTCGACGACGTTCACGAAGTGGAAGACCGGGTTGCCGTCGGACCGGAAAATCACGAAGTCCTCGTCCTCGACGCGCTCCACGCGGCCGCGGATCGCGTCCTCGATCACCATCGGCGCGGTCTTGACCTTCTCCACCTCCTTCTTGCGGTGCTCGTCGAACACCGTGTGGCGGTCGCCGAGCAGCTTGAACCACGTCGCGCCGTCCTTCTCGTAGGTGCGGCCCGCCGCCTTCAGTTTTTCAAGATATTCACGATAAACGTGGGCGCGCTCGCTCTGACGGTAGGGACCAAAGTCTCCGCCGCCGCTCGCGCCGATCTTCGGACCCTCGTCCCAGTTCATGCCCAGCCAGGCGAGGGAGTCGTAGATCACGCGGAGAAACTCCTCGGAGTTGCGCGCCGCGTCGGTGTCCTCGATGCGCAGGATGAACGTGCCCCCGGTGTGGCGCGCGTAGAGCCAGTTGAACAGCGCGGTGCGGGCGCTGCCGATATGGAAAAACCCGGTGGGACTCGGGGCGAAACGGACGCGGACGTGACTCATGGCGAAAGGTTGTTCGAAACGTTGAACCGCCCACCCTGCCCGCCCCGCCCCGCCCGCCGCAAGCCCTCGCTGTGACGCGAAGCCCCGCGCCGGCCGAGGCGGGACGTTCGTCCTTGCCGCCGGGACCAACGCCAAGGTCCAGCGGCCTTAGCCAATTCCCACTCGTTCACGGTAGGATGCGGCATGGCCCGTCCCGATCCGTTTCCGCGTAGTCGCAGCTCCCGAGGTTTCACCTTGGTCGAAACCGCCGTTTCGCTCGGCGTGTTCACCGTCGTGTGCGTCGGCATTTTCGCGGTCGTCCTGCAAATACGACGCGTCGCCGAGAACAACGTCTACGAAAACACCGCGCTCACGATGGCCCAGGGCTACATCGAGCAACTGCGCAGCCTCCCCTACAACGATCTGGTGAGCGTCTCCACCGTCGGCAGCGCCACGCTCCGGCTCCTCAGCGCCAACGGCAGCGGCGCGCAGCTCACCGACACGTCGGGCGGCGACCTCAACGACAACGAGTGGACGAGCGAGACCGTCCGACTGGACCGCGACGCCGCGGGCAACGACACCCAGCCGATGGTGTTTCGCCTTCTCGTCAATCTGACCGACCTCAGCACCCTCACCACCGCGGGCGCCCGGGGCGTGGAGATCTCCCTCAGCTACGAGTTCACGCTTCCGGACGGGCGGGGAAAAACCGTGCGCCGGACGCTTCGCACCGTCCGCTCCGTAGTCCCCTCCTACTGAAACCGCCCCCATGAAACGTCACCACCCGCTCCGGCGCGGCTTCACCCTCGTCGAGATCCTCGTCGCCGCCACGATCACCGGCATCGCCATCGGGCTCATCCTGCCCTTCTTCATCTTCAACCTTCGTTCGATTTTTCACGGGGAACAAAAGCTCCTTATCAACGGCGACATTCGCACGCTGACCAACGCGATGATGGAGAACGCCCGCGAATCGAACTACTTCGCGCTCTACCAATCCTACTACGCCCAGAATTCCACGACCGGCGTCGCCCTCTCGCGCGATGCGAACGGAGACGGTTTCGTGAACGAGCTCGACCGCCAGCTCGCCGGCGACACGGGCGATTTCCTCGTCCTCGTCTTCACCCGCAACAACGCCGTCTACGACTCCCGATTCTACGACAACGTCGTCGGCAACGAACCGGCCAATCTCACCCAGGTCACCCGCATCGTCGGCTACTGGGTCGCCGTCAATCGCACGCAACGCACGAACACCGATGGCACGACGCGCAACGCCCTCTACGCCTTCGACACCGACAAGTTCAAGGGCAGCGCCTCCGCGACTTCGTGGTCGACCCCGTGGAACGTGACTTTCCCGGTCACCCTCAACAGCTCCACCACGCTCGAGTCCCTGCTGCCTCCCGCGAGCGAGGCCGGCTCCACCGATGCCGCCTACGCCGACATCCTCATCAACGACCTCACCGGCCGGGCCTCCTCCGGCCAGAATTTCATCAACTTCGGCAACAAGACCGCCGTCGTCCAGACGCGGGTGCTGCACGGCAACCGCGCCAAGCGGGTGACCAACACCTACAACTTCGCGATCACTCCCCGCGGCTGACGCCGCGCCCATTTCATCATGTATCTCTCCCGCATGCGCCGCGAACGCGGCTCCGCCTTGGTGATGGTCACCATCATCAGCATCTGCATCGCCCTGATCATCGGCGTGCTTCTTCGTTACGCGATGTTCGAGGCCCGGGTAAACCGGGCCAGCATCGTCCGCCTCGAGGCGAAAAACGCCGCCGAGGCCGCCTTGGAATACGGGGCCGCCGAACTCGCCGTCCGCTTCCAGAGCAACCGCAACTTCAACTCCTCGTCGCTGGTTTCGAACCCCGTGTCCACCCACACCGCCCGGCTGAACACGCTCTACGCCGGCAGCTCCGGCGCCCCGACCAGCGTGGACCCTTCCACGGTTCGCCTCCACGTCAGCAACACCTCCGCGGGCGTCTCCCGGCGCATCGATCCGCGCGATCCCAACAACGCCTTCGACCCGCTCCGAGGACAGACCGTCAGCAGCCGCTATGTGCGGCTGCTCTCCACCGCCTCCGCCAGCACGCCCGGCATCGGGGAATCCATCGCCTACGCCACCCAGGCCTTCGAGGTGCGCGACTCGCAGCTCTTCAACTACGCCATCTTCTACAATCTCCC
>CBINJQ010000043.1:0-16438 GCA_966251015.1 uncultured Akkermansia sp.
TCAAGGTCGGCCAGGGCCCCGGCTCCATCTGCACCACCCGCATCGTCGCCGGCGTCGGCATCCCGCAGCTCACCGCCCTCTACGTCGCCTCCCGCGCCGCCCAAAAGAAGGGCGTCAAGATCCTCGCCGACGGCGGCATCACCAAGTCCGGCGACATCGTCAAAGCCCTCACCCTAGCCGACGCCGTCATCCTCGGCGGCCTCCTCGCCGGCTGCCGCGAAGCCCCGGGCGAGATCATGGAGATCAACGGCAAGCTCTATAAACAATACCGCGGCATGGGTTCCCTCGCCGCCATGCAGGCCGGCTCCGCCGCCCGCTACGGCCACGACAAGACCGACAAGACCCGCAAGCTCACCGCCGAGGGCATCGAGGCCCTCAAGGAGGTCTCCGGCAACGTCGACGACGTCCTCGGCAACCTCGTCGGCGGCCTCCAAAGCGGCATGGGCTACCTCGGCGTCGGCGACCTGCCGAGCCTGCGCAGCAAGGCCCGCTACATCCGCGTCTCCCCCGCCGGCCAGAAGGAAGCCGCCCCGCACGATGTCATCGAGGTCAAGGCCGGGCCCAAGGGATGACGCGGAAGCGTTTTGTTCGAGGTAGGGCGCGACCGCCGGGCGCGCCGCGTCGGAGCGGCGATTCCCCGGCGTGGATCACGCAGGGCGAGCCCGCCGGCCCCGCCCTGCAATCTGAATCTGGAACAGCCGCGGTTTAATCGGAACGCTCTCCCCGCGGCAAAAACGACCAAGCGGAGCGAGGGTCCGCCGCCGCGGCATCGAAAAACGAAAGAGAAACGCCAGCCCGCCCCCGGTCATGACACTCCCCTCGCGCCGTATCGTTCTCGTCGCCCTCGCCGCGCTTCTCCTCCTCGCGCTCGTCCTCGGCATCCCTTGGCTGAGCCCCGCCCGCGGCGTCGAGCGCGCGTGGAAAAACGTGATCTCCGCCATCGAGGAGAACGACAAGGAGACGCTCGCCGCGTATTTGTCGGAAAACTACAAGGACGGCTTCGGCCTCGACCGGGAGGGCGCGCTCAAGCTCGCCGCGACCGTCCGCGGCCAGTTCGTCGCCTGCTCGATCCGCCGGGAACGGCCGGAGCTGGTGATGGACGTCAACAAGAAGGCCGCCGTCACCCGCGCGCTCATTCGTCTCGATGGCCAGGGCACGCCTCTCGCCAACGCCGCCGTCCAGGCCTCGAAAGCCAGCCGGACGCCCACCGAGTTTCGTTGGCGCCGCGCATCGTGGAAACCCTGGGACTGGCGCCTCGTCTCCGTCGAAAACGCCGACGCCGCCCGCGGCATCTCCCGCCTCGAGCGCGAAGCCGCCTCATTCGGCATCACGCCGTGATCTGGAGGACGCCGTCCCCGGCGTTCGCGACCGCTCAGGCACCCGCCGCCCTTTCGTCTCTCGCTGACCGCGAGGACGCGGTCCCTCCAACGCCTGCCCTACCGCCACAGCGGATCCACGCTCCACGGCGTCCGCGTCCCGCTGTCCGTCTCGCGCGCCAGAATCGGCCACACCGCCGCCACGTCCGGCGCCACCTGCACCAGATCGCGCCACGACTTCTTGAAACGCTCGCGCACCAGCTTGTCGAAAAACGCGATCAGCTCGTCGTAGAACCCGTCTTGGTTCACGAAAATCAGAGGTTTGTCATGCCGGTTGAGCATCCGCCCGACCAGGATCTCGATCAACTCCTCCAGGGTCCCGAAACCACCCGGCAGAGTCACAAAGACCGTCGAGCGCTCCTCCATGATCCGCCGCCTCTCGCGCATCGAATTCACCACGATCAACTCGTCCGCGTCCCGATAAGCCAGCTCCCGCTCCACCATGAAATCCGGAATGACGCCGATCACCCGTCCGCCCGCCGCCTTCGCCGCCAGCGCCACCGAGCCCATCACGCCCGCCTGCCCGCCGCCGTAAACCAGACCCCAGCCGCGCTCCGCCAGACCACGCCCGAGCTCCGCGCCCGCCGCGTAATACTTCGGATCCAGCTCCAAGCCGCTCGCGCAATAGACGCAGAGGTTCTTTTCCATGCGTTCACCACAGCAAAGGCCGCGTCCGGCGCAACCCGGCAGGCGCTGATCAGGTGGACAAGCGGGTCCCTCCGCTCGTCGGTTCGAAACTCCCTCGCGTGCATCCGAGCAGCGCGCACAGGGACGCGCGCGCCAACCCGGCCTCAAGCGCCCATGAAAAAGGCGACCCTCGCGGGTCGCCCGAAAATTTAAGCCGCGAGCCACGGCCGGAGCCACGGCCGCGTCGCGCGCCTCAGAGCACGAAGCCGTCCGGCACCACCACGCCCTTCGGCACCACCAGAACGCCGTCGCGGATGATGATCCCGTGCGGGTAGTCTCCGTCGGGCTTGCCCCGCGCGAGGATCTTCACGCCGGCGCCGATGCGCGCGTTCTTGTCGATGATCGCATGCTCGATGACGCTGCCGGCGCCGACCCCGACATGGGGGCGGCCCGACGCGCGATTGGCCTGCAGCTCGTCCTCGCTCTCGTAGGAATCGGCGCCCATCATCACCACATCCTTCAAGGTCGATCCCGCGCGCACGATGGAGCGGATGCCGAGCACGCTGTGCGTGATGCTCGAGTCCTCGATGATCGAACCGTCGCCGAACACGGCAAAGTCGAAGGAGCACTTGTTGATCTTCGAGGGCGGCAGGTAGCGATCTTGCGTGTAGATCGGGGACGCGGGATCGAAAAAGTTGAACGGCGGCAGGGGCTGCGCGAGCGCGAGGTTGGCGTCGAAGAACGCCTTCACCGTGCCGATGTCCTCCCAGTAGCCCTCGAAGACGTGCGCCTGGAGCTTCTTTTTCCCAAGCAGCGAGGGGATGACCTCCTTGCCGAAATCCGTCATGCCGTTGTCCAAGGCCTCGGCGAGCACCTTGCGGTTGAAAACGTAGATGCCCATCGACGCGAGGCAGTGCTTCTCGTCGGTTTTGTGCGCGAGGCGCGCCTCGAGTTTGTCGCTGATCGCGAGGCCGCTGATGACCTTCGGGTCCTTCGGCTTTTCGACGAACTCGGAGATGGCGAGATCGTCGCCCACGCGCATCAAGCCGAGCCCCTCGACCTTCGAGACCGGGAACGGCACCGCGGCGATCGAAACATCCGCCCCGGTCGCGATGTGCTCCGCGATGATTTTGCGGAAATCCATCCGATAGAGCTGGTCGCCCGAAAGGATGAGCACGAACTCGTGCGGGAAGTTGCGGAAATGTTGGAGATTGCGACGCACCGCGTCGGCCGTGCCCTGATACCAGTCGGTGTTCTTCTCGGTCTGCTCGGCCGAGAGGATGTCGACGAAACCGCCGCCGAACGGGTCGAAGTGGAACGTGTTCTGGATGTGCCGATGCAGCGAGGCGGTATGGAACTGCGTGAGCAGGAAGATGCGGTTGATGTCGCTGTTGATGCAGTTGCTGATCGGGATATCGACCAAGCGGTATTTGCCCGCCAGAGGAACCGCGGGTTTGCAGCGCTCCATCGTGAGCGGGTGGAGACGCGTGCCGCGTCCGCCGCCCATGATGACAGCCAGAACGTTCTTTTGAGGGGTCATGGAGGAGAATATGGTCAGCTCGGGTAAAGCCTTGCGAACGCTTCCCGCCGCCCCGTAATTTCGCCAGCTAAAACCCAAAAATTCATGTGCGGAATCGTCGGTTACGTTGGTCGTCAAAAGGCCGCCACCATCATGCTAGAAGGCCTGAAACGCCTCGAATACCGCGGTTATGACTCCGCCGGCATCGCCGTCTTGCAAGATGGCGGCGTCACACTGCTAAAAACCGTCGGCCGCGTCGCCGCCCTGGCCAAACTCTGCGCGGGCCGACGCCTCGCGGGCACCACCGGCATATCGCACACCCGCTGGGCCACGCACGGCGGCGTCACCGACGCCAACGCCCACCCACACGCCTCCAGCGACGGCCAGATCCTGCTCGTCCACAACGGCGTGATCGAGAACTACACCGCGATCAAAAAGTTCCTGCTCTCCAAGGGCTACTCCTTCGCGTCCGAGACCGACACCGAGGTGCTGGCCAACCTGATGGCCTACCATCTGGCGAAGGAGCCCTCCCAGCCCGTCCCCGGCCAGGACGGTGGCGAGTCTCCCTCGCGTTTCCTCGAGGCCGTGCGCAAGACCCTGCTCCACGTCGAGGGCACCTACGGCATCGCCGTGATGTCGCCCGCCCATCCCGACGAGCTCGTGGCGGCGCGAAAAGGCTCCCCGCTCATCCTCGGCGTCGGCGACCACGAGCACCTGATCGCCTCCGACGTGTCGGCCCTGGTGAGCCGCACCCAGAATGTCGTTTACCTGAAGGATGGGGAACTCGTCCACCTCACGCCCGCCGGCTTCACCCTGAGCACCCTTGATCTGGCCGACGTGGCGCCGGTCATCGACAAGGTAACTTGGTCGGTGGACGAGGCGGAGCTCGGCGAGCATCCGCACTTCATGTTGAAGGAGATTTTCGAGCAGCCCCAGGCGCTCGAAAACGCCATGCGCGGCCGCTTCGCCGCCGACGGCTCCACCGCCAACTTCGGCGGTCTCAACCTGACCCCGGCCGATTTTCGCCAGATCGACCGCTTCGTTTTCACCTCCTGCGGCACCGGCTGGCACGCCTGCCTGGTGGCCGAGCACCTGATCGAGCGCTACGCCCGCATCCCGGTGGAGGTGGATTACGCGTCCGAGTTTCGCTACCGCAACGCCCCGCTCGACCGCGACGCGCTGTTTTTCGTCATCTCCCAATCGGGCGAGACGATCGACACCCTCGCCGCCCTGCGCGAGGCCAAGCGCAAGGGCTACAAGTGCATGGCGATCTGCAACGTCGTCGGCTCCACCATCGCCCGCGAGGCCGACGGCGGCATCTACCAGCACGCCGGCCCCGAGATCGGCGTCGCCTCGACCAAGGCGTTCACCAGCCAGCTCCTCATCTCCGCCATGTTCGCGCTCTACGTCGCCCGCATGCGCGACATGAGCTTCGCCGACGGCGTCGAATACGTCGCCGGCCTCAAACAGGTGCCCGAGCTCGCCCGCCGCGCCCTCGAACAGGCCCCGCGTATCAAGGAAATCGCTACGCGCTACGCGAAATACAACGACTTCCTCTTCCTCGGCCGCCTCGACCTCTTCCCCATCGCCCTCGAAGGCGCCCTCAAGCTCAAGGAGATCTCCTACATCCACGCCGAGGGCTACCCCGCCGCCGAGATGAAACACGGCCCCATCGCCCTCATCAGCGAGCAGTGCCCGAGCGTGTTCTTCGTCCCGAAGGGCGAGCTGTTCAACAAGGTCGTCTCCTCCATGCAGGAGATCAAGGCTCGCAAGGGCCTCATCATCGCCATCGCGCCCGACAGCGTGGAGCTGCCCGAGGGCCTCGCCGACGAGGTCATCGTCATCCCCGACTGCCACGAGGCCGCCCTGCCCATCCTCGCGACGATCCCGGTGCAACTTCTCAGCTACTACATCGCCGTCGCCCGCGGCTGCGACGTCGACAAGCCCCGCAACCTCGCGAAATCCGTCACCGTCGAGTGACCAAACCCTTTGTTCACCACGGAAAACACGGAGGGCCGCGGAGAGATTGATCGACGATTTCACTCCCCGCTCCTTCCGACTCTCCGTGATCTCCGTGCCCTCCGTGGTTAAAATTCAGTCTCCGTCCGCCCGATGACCATCCTTCCCTCCGCCGTCGACTTCGCCCGCCTCGCCAAGCAGGGCAACCTCGTCCCCGTCTACGCCGATCTCATGGCGGACTTCGAGACGCCGGTCTCCGCCTACGCGAAGCTCCGCGACCACGGCCCGTCCTACCTCCTCGAGTCCGTCGAGGGCGGCGACACCCTCTCGCGCTACAGCTTCATCGGCTGCCGCCCGCGCAAGGTCTTCGCCTGCGGCCCCGCCACCACCAGGATCCGCGAGCTCGGCCAGCCCGACCGCGAGGTGCCCACGCCGAAGGATCCCCTCGCGCTCATCGAGGCCGAGATGAAGGGCTACCAGCCCGTATCCGTTCCCGGCCTACCACGCTTCACCGGCGGCGCCGTCGGCTTCATCGCCTACGAATACGCCACGCGCATCGAGCCCAGCATCCCCGCCCCCGCCAAGGACGAGCTCGGCACTCCCCTGCTCTACTTCATGCTGTCGGATTCGCTCCTGATCTTCGACCGCGCCAAGCAAACCCTCCGCCTCTGCGTCAACGCCCACCTCGCCCCCGGCGAGGCCCCCGAGTCCGCCTACGCCCGCGCCGTCGTCGAGCTCCAGGCCCTCCACGCCCTTCTCGCCCGGCCCAGCAATCTCGCGCCCGCCCCGCTCATCGAGCCCGGCCCCGTCGCCGTGCCCGCGGGCAACTTCACCAAACCCGCCTTTGAAAAAGCAGTCGTCGACGGCCAGGAGTTCGTGCGCTCCGGCGACATCATCCAGTTCGTCCCCTCGCAGCGTTTTTCCAAGCCCTTCAACCGGACCCCGCTCGAGCTTTACCGCGCCCTCCGCACGGTGAATCCGTCGCCCTACATGTTCATCCTGGACACGGGCGACTTCGCCATCGTCGGCGCCTCGCCCGAGGTCCACGTGCGCCTCACCGACGGCCTCGTCGAGATCCGTCCCATCGCCGGCACGCGCAAACGCGGCGCCACCCACGCCGACGACCTCGCCCTCGAAAAGGATCTCCTCGCCGACCAAAAGGAACGCGCCGAGCACCTCATGCTCGTCGACCTCGCGCGCAACGACATCGGCCGCGTCTGCCAATACGGCTCCGTCACCGTGCCCGAGAGCTTCATCATCGAGCGCTACTCGCACGTCATGCACATCGTCTCGCAGGTGGAGGGCAAAATCTCGCCCGACAAAAACGCGTTCGACCTCATGCGCGCCACCTTCCCCGCCGGCACCGTAAGCGGCGCGCCCAAGATCCGAGCCATGCAGATCATCGCCAGCACCGAACCCGTGCAGCGCGGCTTCTACGCCGGCGCCCTCGGCTACTTCGGCTACGACGGCAACAGCGACACCTGCATCATGCTCCGCACCTCGCTCATCAAGGACGGCATGATCCACATCCAGGCCGGCGCCGGCGTCGTCGCCGACAGCGTGCCCGAAAGCGAATTCCAGGAGACGGTCAACAAGGCCTCCGCCCTCTTCAAAGCCGTCGCCATCGCCGAGCGGCTGTGAACCTGGAGACGCACAATCGTGTCCTCGGCCTGCCCGTCTTTCACGCGCTGGGCCTGGCCTTCTGGAGCATGTTCCATCCGCGCGACTCCTGGACGCCGCTCCTGCTCTGGGGACTTTGGATTCCGATGATCTGGCTCTTTTTCTCGCGACGAATCCTCCTCGTCGTCGCCGTCGGCTCCGCCCCCTTCCTCCTGATGCACGCGTTCTACCGCGGCTGACTCCTCCGCTGGAGGCACGCCGTCCCCGGCGTCCGCGCCCTCTCGTCACGCCTCTTCGTTCGCCGCCGCGTGCTGGCTCTTCGACCACGCCATCGCGCTCGCGGCCGTGCGCATCGCCGACCACCTCGACGGCACCGATCATTCGGCGTTCCTACGAACCTGGCTGGCCGAAACCCGCCGCCGCTTCACCGATCCGCGCACCGGGCTGCTCGTCTCCAGTTTCACCACCCAAGGCGACGTCGGCGACGGCCCCGAAGGCTCCACCATCTGGGGCGCGCTCCATTTCCTGCGCCTCGTCGACGACACGTTCGCCCGCGAGCAGTTCGCCCTCGCCCGACGCGAACTCGCCCGCGGCCTCGGTGGCTTCGCCTGGTCTCGCGAATGGCCGCGCTCCGCCGCTCCCGACGAGGCCGCGCTCGACGTCGACTCCGGCATGATCATCCCCGGCCTCGATATCTCGGCGGGCGGCAGCGGCCTCGCCTTCGTCGGCGCCAGTTCGTTTGGCGACATCGACTACCTCGGCCGCCTCCACGCCACGCTCGATTTCGCCGCCTTCCCCGGCCGCGAAAACGGCGGCCTGCGCTACGCCGCCAGCAACCTGGTCGGCGACGCCGTCATCCTCTACGCCGGCGTCCTCGGCCCCATCTGGGACAAGGTCCTGTCGCCGCCTCCCACTCCGGCCGCCAGCGCCAATACGCCATGAACACTCGTCCAACCCCCGCCCCTCGTTCACCCGATCGCTCCGCCCTCGCCGGCCCCGAACGGTTCTCTCCGCGCGGCCTCGCCGCCCGCGCCGTCCTCCTCGTCGTCATCTACGCCGTCTGTGAAGTCGCCGGTCTCCGCGAGAACACCACCTTCCTCTCCGGCACGCAGGGAGCCAATGCATGGAACAGCACCGTGGTTCTTGGCCTGCTCTACCTCTTCGCCTACCACGGCTTCGTGCTCGCCGCACCGATTCTGCTCATCGCCGCCGCTCTTCTCACCGCGTGGGAAAGACTCCTGGTTCGCCACCGCCACGCTTGAGCCGACCCGCCCCGCGCGGCAGCGTTCGCCCATGCCCTCCGCCGACCCCGCCCCGCTCGTCCTCGACATCGCCGGCCCCGCCATCCCGTTTAACCGCTACTTCCAGCGCGGGGTAGGCTCCTGCCACGCCTACCTCACGCTCCGCGAAGACTTCCGCGAACACGTCCGCCTCGCGCAAAAGGAGATCGGCTTCGGCGGCATCCGCTTCCACGGGATCTTCACCGAATACGTCGGCGTCGTTCACGGCGGCGAGGAGGCCGACGGCGGGCCTCGCCTCAACTTTCAAAACGCGACCAAGATCTACGAGTTCTTCGTCGCGCAGGGCATGAAGCCCTTCGTCGAGCTCGGCTTCATGCCCTCGCGCCTCGCCAGCGGTCCGCAGACGATCTTCGACTACCGCGGCAACATCACCCCGCCGAAAGACTGGACGCAATGGACGCGCCTCGTGCGCCGCTTCGTGCAACACCTCGTCGACCACTTCGGCGTCGCCGAGGTCCTCGCCTGGCACTTCGAGGTCTGGAACGAACCCGACCTGCACAACACATTTTGGACCGGCACCAAGCTCGACTATTTCAAGCTCTACGCCGAAACCGCCCGCGCCGTAAAGGCCGTCGACAAACGCCTCCGCGTCGGCGGTCCCGCCACCTCGAAAACCATGTGGGTGCCCGACCTCCTCGCCTACTGCGCCGAGCAGAACGCGCCCATCGATTTCATCTCCACGCACCATTACGCCGTCGACGCCGACCTCGTGCTCGGCGAGCCGACCGGCCCGATGTATTACCGCGGCCCCGCCGGCCTCGCCAAGGAGGTCGCCCGCGTCCGGGCCGAGATCGCCGCCTCCCCCTTCCCGAAGGCCGAGCTCCACTTCACCGAGTGGAACTGCTCTCCCGCGCACGAGGACCTCTTCGGCAAGGACACCGCCTTCACCGCCGCGTTCGCGCTCCAGGCGATCAAGGAGGTCTCCGGTCTCGCCGACTCCTACATGTGGTGGACCGTGAGCGACATCTTCGAGGAAAGCGGCCTCAGCCTCCGCCCGTTCACCGGCAAATACGGCCTCCTCAACCAGCACGGCATCCCCAAGCCGACCTTCCACGCCTTCCGCTGGCTCGCTCGCATGTTCGACGAAGAGCTCCCGTTGAACCACGCCTCCGCCCGCGCCACCCGCTCGTCACGCGGCGATCTCCGCATCCTCTCGTGGAATCTCCCCGAGGTGCTCGAGACCGATCTCGGCGGCGGCGATTGGAAAACCCGCGGCGCGCCGCGCACCGACCGTTTCACCCTGCGCGGCCTGCGCGGCCGCCACCGCCTGCGCCTCTGGGCCGTCGACAACGAACGCGGAAACGCTCTCCACGCCTGGCGCTCCCTCGGTTCGCCCGACTACCCGAAGGCCACTCAACTCGCCGCGCTCCGCGAGGCCGCGCAACCGGTCCTGCTCCGCGACGACACCGTCGACCTTTCCGGCGACTTCGCCATCGACCACGAACTCGCCCCCTGCGCGCTTGCCTGCTGGGAAATCGAGCGCGCCTGATTCGCCCCGATGATCGGCGTCTTCGATTCAGGGTTTGGCGGTCTGACCGTGCTGTCCTCGCTCCTGCGGGCGCTGCCCGCCTACGACTACTTGTATCTCGGCGACAGCGCCCGCGCCCCCTACGGCGCCCGCAGCGCCGAGGCGGTGAACGAGTTCACGCTCGAAGCCGTCGAGTGGCTTTTCGACCGGGGTTGCCCGCTCGTCGTTCTCGCCTGCAACACCGCATCGGCCCGCGCCCTGCGCAACATCCAGCAGCTCCACCTGCCGAAACACCGCCCGGACCGCCGCGTGCTCGGCGTGGTCCGCCCGTCCGTCGAGGCGCTCGCCGGCATCCCCGTCGGCACCGTCGCCGTCCCCGACCGGACCCCGCCCTCCGACGTCGACGGTCTCGTCGCCGTGCTCGGCACCGAGGCCACCGTCGCTTCCGATTCCTACGGCATCGAACTGCGCAAACTCGCCCCGCACCTGCGCCTCGTCCAACAGGCCTGCCCGCTCTGGGTTCCGCTCGTCGAGACCGGCGAGATCGACGGTCCCGGCGTCGAATACTTCCTGCGTCAGAGCCTCGGGCGCATGCGCGCCGCCGCCGATGGCGAGTGGCCAAAACGCATTCTCCTCGGCTGCACCCACTACCCGCTGCTTCTCCCTGCGCTGCGTCGCGTGACCCCGCCCGAGGTCGAGTTTCTCGCCCAAGGCGACCTCGTAGCCGACCGGCTCGTGGACTGGATGCGCCGCCATCCCGAGCAAGAGCGCCGCCTCGGCCGCGGCGGCGAGCGCCGTTACTTCACGACCGACGACTCCGCGTGGTTCTCCAGCCACGGCGAACGTCTGCTCGGCACCCCGATCCGCGCCGAGCGCGTGCGAATCCAGACGTAGGGCGGGACCGCCGGGCCCCGCCTCAAGCCGCCCCCCTTTTGCCCTTGCCGCTCGAAAACCCGGGGCCGAGAAACCGCGCCCCGTTTCCATGCAGACTCCTCCGACCCAGAAAATCGCCCTCGACCAAATCGACATCCACGGCGGCACGCAGACGCGCGTGAAGACCAACGAGGAGGCGATCGAGAGCTACGCCGAGGAGATGAACGGCGGCACGGTTTTCCCGCCCATCACCCTCTTCTTCGACGGCGCCACCTACTGGCTCGCCGACGGTTTTCACCGCTACCTCGCCGCCAAGCGCATCGGCGTTCCCACCATCACGGCCGAGGTGAAGGCGGGCGGCCGCGTTGACGCGCTTCGCCACGCGCTGGGCTCCAATGCCACCAACGGCGTCTACCGCACCAACGCCGACAAGCGCAACGCCGCCGCCATCGCCCTCGAAGAATGGCCGGGCCTCGCCAACCCCGTTCTCGCCGACATCTGCCGCGTCTCCACCGACCTCGTCCGCACCTGCCGTCGCGAGCTCGAACAGGCCGGAAAAATCGAGCGCCCGCAGCGCGTCGTCGGCCGGGACGGCAAGGAATACCCCGCCGAAATCGAGCGCGAACTCGGCGAGCAAACCGACGAAAAAGCCATCCACCGCGGCGGTGGTGGCGGTGGCGGCGAAGGAGGAGGCGGCGGCGGCGGAAAGCCCTCGAGCAAAGGCGACGGCGGCGCGCCCGGCGGCACCAACGCCGAGCTCGAGCGCGAAGCCCGCTCGATGATGCACCGCGGCGACATGAACCCCTTCGAGCTGCGGAAGCTCATGACCGTCACCGCGCACGACTACGCCTCCAGCGTCATCAACCTTCTCAACACGATGCCGCCCGCCGCGCCCAAGCGCAACGAGGGCCTCCTGCGCATCAAACGCTGGATCGAGCGCGTCCTCGCCGGCGAGATCGTGATCGGCGCGGAGCCGGAATGGTCGGGCAAAACGGCCGCTCCACAATCCGCCGAACCCGAAACCGAGGATGCCCCCGCACGGTCAGATGCGGACGATGATTCCGAACTCGGGGAAGAGACCGAGCACGACGACGAGTCGCCCCGCGACGACGAAGACGACAGCGACGCCTAGGCCTTCGGCTCCAGCAGGTCGTCGAGCCGCAGCAGCGCCAAAACCGACCGCACTCCCGGTCGCGCATGGAGGATGCGCATCGAGCCCGGAACGCCCCCGAGCTTGCGAAAACCGCTGAGCAAGGCGCCCACGCCGGAACTGTCCACAAACTCGACCGCGGCCATGTCCAGCTCCACCCGCTTCAGGTCGGGCCGCCATGCCGCTTCCAGCGCGCTCTTGAAATGCCGCGCCGCCGCCGCATCGAGACGTGCGACCGTCACGGTTCCACGCAGGACTCCGTCTTCAAGGGTGCTTCGGAACACGCTGCTGCTCATGGCTGGATAAATCGGGCGCCACGCGCCGGAGGGAAGCCCAATCTTGGGGTGCTAAGGCCGATAGCTGGCCAGCCGCTCCATCACCAGGGGCACGAGCTGTTTTTTCCGTGAGACCATCGCGCGCTCGACGCCCGTCGCGGGCTGTTCGCCGTCCAAAAGATGCCGGGCCCGACGCTCGTCCGCATCCGCGAGCAGCAGCCGGCTTACCCCGCCAAGCACGTCGGTCACCATCGTCAGCGCAAACGCGGAACCGGCGCGGACGCGCGCCGCTTCCAGCGCCTCGCGCAACGCGGCGGCGCGCGCCTCGTCGAGCAGCCCGAGATCCACGGTCTCGATCTGCCCGAGCAGGAAACGCGTCTCGCCTCGCGAAAACTCCTTCAGGTCGCGCGTGACGAGCGCCGCGGGAGTCTCCGTGGCGAGCCCGTCGTTGCGCGACAAGACCTCGCGGCCGAAGGACGCGAGATCCACGCCCGCCAGCGCCGCGAGACGCGGCGCGAGCGCCTTGTCGACCGCCGTCGTCGTCGGAGAGGTGAGCAGCAGCGTGTCGGCGACGAGCGCGCCGAGAAGCAGTTTCGCCTCGGCCGGCTCGGGCGCGAGCCCGGCCTCCTCGAAACGCAGCGCAAGGATGCTCGCCGTGCTGCCGAGCGGGCGACAATCGACCCGCGCCGGCTCGATCGTCTCCAAACCGCCCACGCGATGGTGATCGATGATTTGCACGATCTCGGCGTTCTCCCAACCGCGCACCGTCTGCGTGCGCTCGAAGTGATCGACCAGGACGAGTCCGCGGCGCGGCGGTTGCAGCGCCTCGCGTCGCGAGATCATGCCGAGGAGCTTTTTATCCGCGTCGACCACCGGCAGCGCGTGCGGCGTGCGCACGAAGAGCGAACGCAAGTCCTCCAGCAAATCGTCCGGACCGGCGGTCGGCACCCGCGCGCTCATCACGCGTCCGACCGGAATGGCGCGCGGCAACTGCGTCACCAAGGCCATGAGCGAACCCGAAAAATGATAAGCCGGCACCGGCGCGTCCGACGCCCAGGAACGCGCGTCGCCTTCGGCGCAGTCGGCGTAGATCAAGGCGGAGGCGTCCGCTTGGGCGGCGGCCGACGCCGCCCCGGACACCGAACCGGCCAGCACCACGTCTCCCGATAGCGGCGCGGGCCCGCCGGGGTAGAGGCGAAAAGCGCCGTGCGCGGCGGCGGCGGCGCCCCGGGCTTCGGCCGCGGCCGCATTGAGCGGCTGCAACGCGAGACCGGCGACCAGTTCCGGCACGGTGACAAGCGTGCCGAGAAAATCCTCGAGGTTGAAGTGCGTGAGATAACGGGACTCCGGCGACGCGTGCCCGATCACGCCCGCGAGCCGCCCGTCGAAATCCACCACCGGCACGATGCTGTAACCATGCTCGTGAATGAGATCGAGCGCCTCGCCCAGCGGACGATCCGCCGTCAACGCCTTCGCCGGCCCGCAGGCCTCGCCGACGGTCGGGCGGACGTCGGAGCGGATGCGCGGAAGCGCGACGCCCGCCTCGGCGAAAAGCCAGGCCGTCTGCGGGTTGGCCACGCCCTGCATGAGCGGCACGTAGTCGGCCCCCGGATGGGTGCGGGCCAGCAGCCGCGCCCCCACGACGGCGGAGACGATCGCGTCCGTATCCGGACATTGGTGACCGACGACATGGACGAGCGGGAGGGGTTTCATGGGCGCAGGGATGAGCTGATCCTCACCGAAGCACCCTTTGAATCGCCAGAGCCGCTGCTTCGTCGCAGGCCCGGGCCGCGTCGCCTGCGTTCGCGGCCGCCAGCGCGGCGAAATTTCGGTTCGGCGCCAGCCACATCACGACATACCAATAGGTGTTCGAACCCGCGTGGTGAAGAGCGCGACCGCCCGCCCAGGGGCGATCCAGGCTCAGCCAGCCGCCTGCATACTCCTGTCGTGGAGCCGGAGTGTGAAGATGCTGAAACGACTGCGCGGAAAGCAGGCTTTGCGTTTTGCCGCGGTCGAGGTGCATCCGGGCATAAGCCGCGAGATCGCCGAGCGAACAATGGACTGTTCCCGCCGGCGCGATGGCCGGCGGATTGTCCTGCTGAATCGGGACCCAGCGTCCATCCTTCCGCGCATGGCCCCAAGGCTCGACACCCTGCCCAAGTCGATCCGGCACGCCGAAACCCGCGCTCGACATACCCAAAGGAGAAAACAGCCGTTCGTGAATCACCTCTTCCCACGGCCGCCCCGCGACGATTTCGAGCATGTGACCGACGATCGCGTAACCCTGATTGGAGTAAACATAGCGGTCCCCGGGAGCGTGCGCCGGAGGCGAGGCAAGGAGCGCGGCGACAAACTCCGCGCGCTGCGCCGCCGGGGTCCCGACCCGTTTCCAAGCCCGGCCCCAGGCCGCCGCCGGAGCGTTGGTGGGCAACCCGCCCATATGCCGGAGCAGCTGATCGATGGTGACCGCCTTGAAGCCGGGGTGGATGTCCAAACGAGGCAGAGCCTCAGCCACCGTGGTGTTCCAGCTCAGCTTTTTATCTTCGACCAACATAGCCGCGAGTGTCGCGGTCATGGATTTCGTGCAGGACCCGATATGGAAACGATCCTTCTTGGTGACCGCCGCCGTCGAGTCGGCGCGACGCAGCCCAACCGCCTCGTGCTCGGTGATTTTCCCGTCCAAAATGGACAGCAACGAAAGCGCGGGAATCCCATGTTTGCCGCGAATGGACTCCAACTCATCCGCCAACGAAGCGCGCGGCTTGGCGTTCGTCGCGCGCAAAGCCGACGAAAGCGCAAAGGGCGTCGCCATCATCAGGCGGGCGAAGTGGCGTCGTTTCACGTTATGTGGTTCGCGGCAGACTCAGCCGACCCAGGCGCGGGCGTTGCGGAAGAGGCGCATCCAGGGGGCGTCTTCCCGGCCGCGCCAGGCGGGCGGGACGTAGCTCTGCTGCACGACGCGGAAGACGCGCTCGGGGTGCGGCATCATCAGGGTCACCCGGCCGTCGCGGGTCGTGATCGCCGTAGTGCCATGCGGACTACCGTTCGGGTTGAGCGGGTAGTGCTCCGTCGGGCGGTGGTGGTTGTCCACGTAGCGCGCGGCGACGAGGCCGGAGTCGGAGAACGCGAGCGCGGCGTCGGCCGAGGCGAACTCGGTGTAGCCTTCGCCGTGCGCGACGGCGATCGGGATGACGCTGCCTTCCATGCCGCGGAAAAGGATGCTCGGGCTCTTCTCGATCAGGAGGGAGGCCACGCGGGCCTCGAAGCGCTCGCTCTGGTTTTGCACGAAGCGTGGCCAGCCTTCGGCGCCGGGGATGATGGAGTGCAGGTTGCTCATCATCTGGCAGCCGTTGCACACGCCGAGCGCGAAGGTGTCGGGGCGGGCGAAGAAGGCGGAGAACTCGTCGCGGCCGCGCGGGTTGAAGAGGACGCTCTTGGCCCAGCCTTCGCCGGCGCCGAGGACGTCGCCGTAGGAGAAGCCGCCGCAGGCCACGAGTCCGCGGAAGTCGCGCAGGGAAACGCGACCCGAGAGGATGTCCGTCATGTGGACGTCGATCGCCTTGAATCCGGCGCGGGTGAAGGCCGCCGCCATCTCGACTTCGCCGTTCACGCCCTGCTCGCGGAGGATGGCCATGCTGGGGCGCGCGGAGCTCGCCCCAGCGATTTCAAATTTGAAATCTGAAATTTCAGATTCCGAAGGGGCGAACAGCACCTTCGGATTGATGCCGGGATTCGAACGATCGAGGCGAAGTTGCTGCTCCTGCTCGGCGCAGCGCGGGTTGTCGCGCAGCGAGGCCATGCGGAAGGTGACGTCGCTCCAGACGGCGCGGAGGCCGGACAGGCACTCGTCGAGCAGCGCGGTGCCGCCGTGGGCGCCGACGACCTGGAAAGCGTGGGCGGTGTTGAGCGTGCCAATCTCGGAGACGCAGGCGGAGAGACCTTGCGCGGCGAGGACGGACGCGACGTGCGCGCGGTCGGCGGCGCGAACCTGGATGACGGCGCCGAGTTCCTCGGCGAAGAGTGTCGCGAAGGGATCGGCCGTCTCGGGGAGACGGAGCGTGACGCCGACGTTGCCGGCGAAGGCCATCTCGACCGCGGTGGCGAAGAGGCCGCCGTCGGAACGGTCGTGGTAGGCAAGGAGTTTGCCCTCGCGACCGAGTTGCTGGATCGCGTTCCAGAAGCCATTCAGGTCGGCGGCGCTGTCCACGTCGGCGGGGGCCTGGCCGGTCTGGTTGACCACCTGGGCGAGGATGGAGCCGCCGAGGCGGTT
>CBINJQ010000044.1:0-16381 GCA_966251015.1 uncultured Akkermansia sp.
AGGGCGACCGCGACGCCTGCCTCGCCGCCGGCATGGACGACTACATCACCAAGCCCGTGAAACTGGCCGACATCGCCGCCAGCATCCAGCGCCAGTTCGCCGTCTAGACTCCTCGACCGCCGCGGCTCCCTGGCGGGCTTGCGGGGCGTCCGCCGTCGCCGCAGCCTCGGCCCATGGCTCCCCTCCCCCGCATCGGGTCCGCCGCGCGTCGCGCCGGACTCTGGATTCTCACGGCGTCCTGCCTGCTCGCCGGACCAGCGACCTCGTCGCGTTCCGCCGGGCTCCCCGTCGCGGAGGACTTGACCGCCGCCGGCTTCTCGCCCGTCCGCCTCGACCGCGTTCGCGCGTTGATCGAAGACGGGGCCGCCCGCGGAGATTTCGCCGGCGCCGTCTGGATGGTCCTCCGCGACGGCGAGATCGTCTCGCGCGGCGCCGCCGGATACGGCGACCTCGCCGCCAGGACGCCGATGCGGGAGGACAGCGTCTTCGCCATCGCCTCGATGACGAAGATCATCACCTCCGTCACGGCGCTCACCCTGGTCGAGGAAGGCCGCGTCAACCTCGACGACCCGGTCTCGAACTACTTGCCCGAGTTCAAAGACCTCCGGGTCCTCGTCGGCGGCACGGCCGAGGCGCCGGAACTCGCCCCGGCCAAACAAACGCTCACCATCCGCCACCTGCTCTCCCACACGTCGGGCTTCACCTATGGAATCTTCGAGAGCGACCCGTGGCGCACGCTCTACGAACGGGCCGGCCTCTGGGAGGCCGGCTCCCTCCGCGATTTCGCCGCGCGCGCCGCCCGGATTCCCCTCAAGCACGAACCGGGCGCGGCCTGGACCTACGGCATCAGCACGGACCTGCTCGGCGCGCTCATCGAGCAAGTCGCCGGCCAGCCCCTCGGCGAGGCGATGCGGACGCGCGTCTTCGATCCGCTCGGCATGACCAGCACCAGCCTCGGTCATCGGCCCGACCTCGATCTCCGCCTCGCCAAGCTCCACGAACGGACCGGGGACAAGCTCGCCGAGATTCCCAATCCCCTGGAAAACATGCTCGGCAGAGTGCCCAGCGGCGGCGCCGGCGCCTTTTCCACCGTCGGCGACTACGCCCGCTTCGCGCAGATGCTCGCGAACGGCGGCCGGCTCGGGGACGCCCGCGTCCTCGGCCGCAAGACGGTCGAGCTCATGACGGCCAACCAGATCGCCGGCGTCGACCGCGCCCTTTCCAACCGATGGGGGCCGCCCGGCTTCGGGTTCGGCGTGCGCGTGCGCCTCGCCACCGACCGCGCCGAGTCCCTCGGCTCGCCCGGCATGTATGGATGGGAGGGATACACCAGCACGCTCGTCCGCGTCGACCCGGGGGAAAGGATCGTGCTCGTGCTCATGCTCCAGCACCGCCCCTACGACGACCGGGGAATCTTCGGGAAATTCACCAACGTCGTCTATCAGGCGCTCGACGGCTGAGCCGAAGGCCGGGATGGTCCGCGCGGGGAGCATCCCGAGATTTCAGGCCGCGGTAGCCAGTCACCCCCGCCGGAAAGCCGCCGGCAAACACCCCCGCGCCATCCGACAAGGACCTCGCGCGGAACACCTCGGTTTTGGCCCGGGCCGCCCGGAATCAGGCCGCGGCGCCTCATACCGCGCGCTTGCCCGCGCCGGCCGGGGAGAACTTAACCATGCTCTCCAGACGTGCCGCCCCTCCCCTCCGTTTCCCGCCCCATCACCGCCGCGCAGGTCCGCAAGGACTTCAACGACCTGCGCGCCGTCGTCCACTACGCCAAGGCCGCCCACGAGATCGGTCTCTGGACCAGCGAGCGGATCATGATCGGGCGCCATTTCACCGACAAGACCGCTCCGCTCCTCGAGGCCGGTTGCGGCGCCGGACGCGTCTGCGTGGCGCTCCACGCCCTCGGTTACCAAAACCTCACCGCCTTCGACTTCGCCCGGGAGCTCGTCGACCAGGCCGTCGCCCTCGCCTCCGAACGCGGCGCGCCGATCACCGTCCACCACGCCGACGCCACCAAACTCGTCGCGCACCCCGCCTTCGCCGCGGCCCGTTTCGGCGGAGCCTTGTTCCTGTTCAACGGCCTCATGCAGATCCCTCTGCGCCGCAACCGCCGCCGCGCCCTCCGCCAAATCGCCGCCGTCTGCGCGCCCGGGGCGCCGTTTCTGTTCACGACCCACGACCGCGACCACTCGCCCGCCGAGCGCGCGAGCTGGCGCCTCGAGGCCCGTCGCTGGGCCGAGGGCAAACAGGACCCGCGACTCCGCGAATTCGGCGACCGCCGCTTCAGCGACGACTGCGGCGACACGTTCATGCATCTCCCCGACCGCGCCGAAATCCTCGCCGACCTCGCCGCCACCGGCTGGCTCCATGTCGAGGATCACCTGCGACGCGAACTCGTTGCCAAAGAACCCGCCGCCGTGCGCGCCTTCTCCGACGAATGCCGCTTCTGGGTCGCCCGCCGCGCCTGAACCGCAAGGAGAGCCGCAAAAGACGCGCAAAAGTCGCGAAACAAGCCGCCCGGCCTCCTTGCGACGGGTCCCGGGAGTTTTTTTGCTCCTTCGGCGTCTTCTTTCGGCCATTTCTCCGGCTTCCTTTTAAGCCGGTTCGTGCTTTTGTGGCCGACCTGACATGCCGCCCATCACCGACCGCACCTGGCTCTGGCTCGCCGCCGCCTGCTACCTCGCCGGCGCCGCGCTCGGCACGCTCTCGCTCCTCCGCGAGCGCAAGCACTCCCGCGCGGTCATGTATCTCATCCTCGCCGCCGGCTACGCCTTCCAGACCTTCGGGCTCTATCTGCGCGGCATGGCGGTGAAGGGCTGCCCGCTGGGCAACACCTTCGAACTGCTGCAATTCACCTCCTGGTCCGCCGCCTCGCTCTACCTTGTCGTCGGCCCCGCCTTCCGCCTCAGCCTGCTCGGCTACGGAACCGCCCTCCTCTCCGCCGGACTCTCGCTCGGCGGCCTGCTCGTCCCGGCATGGGACGCCGCCAAACGCGTGCATATCTTCGGCGGCAACGCCTGGATCGAGTTCCACGCCGCCCTCGCGCTCTTCAGCTACGGCGTCTTCGGCCTGCTCGCCCTCGTCGCCGGCATGTATTGGATTCGCGACTACGGTCTGCGCAACAAACGCCTCGGCGGCGCCTACGTTTTTCTGCCCTCCATCCGCGACCTCGACCACATCGGCGTGCGCCTGCTTCTCGCCGGCGTCGTCCTGCTCGCCGCCTCTCTCGCCGTCGGCTCCGTCTGGTGGTTGCGAGAGCCCGCCTCGGTGAACGTCTTCAAGCTGCTGGCCACGGTCGGCGTCTTCGTCGCCTACGCCCTCGCGCTTGTCCTGCGCCTGGGCGAACGTCTGGTCGGACGTCGCTGGGCGCTCGCCTGCGCGCTGCTCTTTCTCGCCGCCCTGCTCTCCATCGTTCCCGTCGATTCCAGCCGGCACCCGCCCGCCGCCACGTCCCATGGCGGGACGCCGCCCCCGGCGTCCCCCCTCGCCACGGAGGCCGCCCCGCGATGAGCCAGCCCGCCGGCCCCCTTCTCTTCCACCTCGGAGCCAGCCATCACACCGCCCCTCTGGCCGTCCGGGAAAAACTCGCGCTTCCGCCCGCGCGCGCGACCGAGCTTCACGCGCGTCTCGGCTCCGCCGGCCTGCCCGAGCTCGTCGTGCTCAACACCTGCAACCGCGTCGAGCTCTACGGCGTCGCCGCCTCGTCCGCCGATCTGGCCGCGCTCGAAACGGCGTTCTGCGAGACCACCGGCATAGCCGCCCCCGACTTCATCTCCATCCGGGCGCACGAGACCGGCGAGGCCGCCATCCGGCACCTCGTCGCCGTCGCCTCCGGCCTCGAGTCGCAGCTCCTCGGGGAAAACGAGATCTTCGGGCAGGTGAAGGACGCCTACGCCGAGGCCCAGGCCTCCGGCCGCGCCGGCCCCGTGCTCAACCGCGTTTTCCAAAAAGCCTTCCAGGCCGCGAAACACATCCGCACCCACACCGCGCTGAACGAGGGCCAGGTCAGCGTCGCCAACGTCGCGGTCGAGCTCGCCTCCACGATCTTCGGCGATCTCGACCGTGTGCGCGTCCTCCTGCTCGGCGCGGGCGACATCGGCGAAAAGACCGCCAAGGCCTTCCGCTCGCGCGGCGCCGCCGCGCTGACCGTTTCCAACCGCACTCCCGAACGCGCGCTCGCCCTCGCCCGGACGCTCGACGCCACCGCCCTGCCCTTCGAGCACTTCGCCCGCCATCTCGGCGATTACGACATCATCGTCGGCTCCACCGCCGCGCCCGACGCGGTGGTGCTCGCGTCCGACGTCGCCGCGGCGCAAGCAAGGCGGCACGCCGAACCCTGGCTGTTCCTCGATCTCGCCCTGCCGCGCGACATCGAGCCCGCCGTCGCGGAGCGCCCGAACGTCTATCTCTACAACCTGGACGATCTCGCCAAAATCGCCGCGCAAAACCTCGCCGCGCGCGAAGCCGAGGTCGCCCGCGCCCGCGCCATCGCGGCCGAAAAATCCGGCGCCCTCTGGCGGCAGCTGCTCGCGCGGCACGGCGCCTGAGCGACGGAGTCGCCTCCGTCATGGAGTGCGGCGGCATGACGCCGCCTTCGACGACGAGCCTCGGCTCGTCGCGCTTCTCCGCGCCGGACGGCGCCGCCCTCGGAGCGAGCCGCCGAGTCGGCTCGTCAAAAGCGGCGTCGTGCCGCCGCACTCCAAACCTGCCGCTCGCGACGTCGGGGCTACGCGTGCAAGGCGGCCTTCAGGCGGCGGGCTTTTTCGAACACCGCCTCGACGCTTTCGCCGGTCACGGTGAAGTGGCCCATCTTGCGGCCAGGCCGCGGCTCCTTCTTTCCGTAAAGGTGCAGGTGCGCGCGCGGCTCGCCAAGGATCGCGGACCAGTCGGGCTCGCCGACACAGCGGTCGCCGGACCATTTCCACGCGTCGCCGAGGATGTTCACCATCACGGCGGCGGGAGAGGTCATTGAAACGTCGCCCAAGGGCAGCCCCGCCACCGCGCGGACGTGCTGCTCGAATTGCGAGGTCACGCAGCCGTCCATCGACCAGTGCCCGCTGTTGTGCGGACGCGGCGCCATCTCGTTGACTAGAATCTCGCCCCGGTCGGTGAGGAACAGCTCGACGGCCAGCAGGCCGACGAGCCCCAGGCGCGCGGCGACGCCCTCGGCAAGGACACGGGCTTTTTCTTGGAGTTCGGGCGCGACCCGCGCGGGAAGGATCGAGAAATCGAGGATGTGCTTCGTGTGGATGTTTTCCGCGACCGGAAAACTGCGCGTCTCGCCGGCCGAAGACCGCGCGACGACGACCGAGAGCTCGCACTTGAAGTCGACCCATTGCTCGACGACCGCGCGCTGGCCCTTGAAGGCCGCGACCGCGCGGGCGAGCGAGGCCTCGTCGGTGACTTTTTGCTGCCCTTTGCCGTCGTAGCCGAAGTCGGCGGTCTTCACCACGCAGGGAAGACCGATGGAGCGGATGGCCGCGGCGAGGTCGCCGTTCGCCTCGCACTCGGCGAAGCGGACGTGCGGGAACTCGTTTTTGCGCAGCCAGGTTTTTTCACGGAGACGGTTCTGCGCCACCTCGAGGATCTGCCACTTCGGGTGGTAGACGCCGGCGTTTTCCAGGCGCCAGAGCGGCTCGCTCGGGATGTTCTCGAACTCGTAGGTGACGACGTCGCACCCGCGCACGAAGGCCTCGAGTTGCGCGAGGTCCGTGTAGGGCGCGTGGACGGCGTGCGCGCTGACCTCGGCGGCGGGGGAATCGGAGGACGGCTCGTAGATGTGGACGCGGTAGCCCAACCTTTCGGCGGCGTGGGCGAACATGCGGCCGAGCTGGCCGCCACCGAGGACACCGAGGGTTTTTCCGGGAGGAATCATGGAAACGGAGAAAAATTGAACCGCTAGATCTCGCTAAAGGACGCCAAAACAATCCTGCAGCCAGACGGGTTTTCTTTAGCGGGCTTTAGCGAAATTTAGCGGTTACGTTGCTCTTCAGGGCAGCTTGGCGGCGAGGACGGTTTCGGTCTGCGCGACGCGGAAGGCGTGCAACGCGGCCCGGATCTTTGCGTCGGCGCCGGCCAGGATGGCGGCGGCGAAGAGCGCGGCGTTGATCGCGCCGGCCTTGCCGATCGCGAACGTCGCCACGGGGACGCCTCCGGGCATTTGCACGATGGAAAGCAGGCTGTCCTGCCCCTTCAGGCTGTGGCTCTCGACCGGCACGCCGAGGACCGGCAGCGCGGTGAAGGCCGCGGTCATACCGGGAAGGTGGGCGGCCCCGCCGGCTCCGGCGATGATGACGCGCAGGCCGCGCGACTCGGCCGTCTTGGCGTAGTCGGCCATCTTGTCCGGCGTGCGATGCGCGCTGACGACGTCCTTCTCGAAGGGCACGCCAAGCTTCTCCAGCGTGGCGGCGGCATGCTGCATGGTCTCCCAATCCGAGGTGCTGCCCATGATGAGGCCGACGAGTGGTTGCGACATAGGGTGGGGAGGATGGGGCGCGGCGAGGCGGCGAAAAAAGCCTAAAATCTCCGGGTCCCGGCTCCGGGCGTCGCGGCTACGGCGAAATTGACGAATCGCGGCACCGGAACCAGAAGCGGCAGTCGTAACTTACGCCATGAAGCACTCTTTCTCCGTTCGCGTCCTCCTTTTTTCCGGCCTCGCCGCCTTTTTCACCACGGGCTGCTCGACGGTGCCCCTCGACAAGGAAGGCGACATGCAGGCGACCTACGTGGCGGGGGAATTCCGCATGGTTGTCAACGCGGACGCCACCCGCACGGTCAACGCCGCGACCCAGGCGTTCAAGCAGCTCGGGCTCTTCGAGGTGCGTCGCGAACTGAAGACTTTCTCCGCCGAGCTGGCCGCGCGCACGCCGGCCGACGAAAAAGTCCGCGTGTCGATCAAGGAGATCAACAGCAGGCAGACCGAGCTGGGCATCCGCGTGGACGTGGCGGGCGACAAAATCCTCTCGCGCAAAATCTACGACCGGATCGAGGCGAACCTGGGCGGCGCCCAAGCTCGCGCGAGCGGCGGGTGGTAAACCCGGCGGAGAGTCGAGGGAAGTTTCGAGACAGGGCGGGCCCGGCGTTCCCGCCCTGCCCTCCGGCAAAAAGCGCGTCCCGCTCAGGCGCGACGCCGACGGCGGAAGAGCCGGAAGCCGGCCAGTCCGCCGAAGAGCAGGGCGCCATACGTCGCCGGCTCGGGCACGGGACGGGCGTGCGGCGTGATCATGAAATACTCGGCGCTGTAATCCTCCCAGACCGCCGGGCCGTATCCGTCGAACATGACGCGCGAGAGCTGGGACTGCTCGGCGGTGCTATCGAGGCCGCTCTTGGCGACGAGGAAGTAGTCGGCGGCGTCGATCCAGTTCCGCACCGTGAGCAGGCCGTCGGTGGCGACCGAAAGGGAATTGATCACGAAAAAGGACTGAGCGTCCGGGGCTCCGCCCGAGAAATCGAGCACGCTGTTTCCGGTGATGCTGAACGCATCGATCGTCTCGGTGAATCCGTTGAGATCGAGGACGGCCTGATGGCTGTTGTTGAGAAGGGAGCCGCCACGCAGGGTGACATCCGCGGAACTGGCGATCTGCTCCGAACCGAGGAGGCGGACGGTGTCGATGCCGGAGGCGTCGCCGATGACGAGGTTGCCCGCGATCGCCGTGGCGCCGCCGGTCTTGGCGAGATCGACGCGGCCGGCGTTGACCGTGGTGGTGCCGGTGAAGGTGTTGCTGAACGCTCCGGACAAGGTCAGGGTGCCGTCGCCGGATTTCACCAGGCCGCTGATTCCGCTTGAGCGGTTGTGGACGACCGCGCCGATGTTCAGCGTGCCGTTGCCTTGGGTGTGGACATACAAGTTGCCACCGGAGTTCGCGGTGGCGCGCAGACGGGAGTCGGCGTTGTTGCCCGTGATGGCGGCGGAGACTCCGCCGGCGACCAAGATGCCGCCGGAATCGAGGCGGAGATCGTCGTTGGCGGGGCTCAGGTCCAGGGTGGAGTTGGCCGCGAACTTGAGCGAATTGATGGTCCTGTCCGCGTCGTTGGTCCGGTTGGCGCTGATCGAGATGTTTTCCGTGGTTCCCCAGTTCGAGCTCGTCCCGGTCTCGTAGGAGGACCCGGGCAGAGCGGCGACGCCGAGCGCGTCGGACGCTTCCGTCGCCCAGTCGTTTCCGACCGTGGCCCAGCCGCCCACGATGCCGTTGGTGTTGGCGAGACCGCCGACGACAAGCCGGGAGTTGTTGCCCGCGACGCCCAAGGCGCCGCCCGGCGTGGCGCCGTCGGCGCGGAGATTGGTGAAGTTGACGGTCGAGCTGGAGTCGGTCCGGGCGAGACTCGTAAGGGTGAGCTGGGCGGAGTTGGAGCCGCCGTTGGCGACGTTTACGGTATTGGTGCCTCCCGCAAGGGTGAGGGCGCCCACGGTTTCCGAGGCGTTGCCGTCCGTTCGGCCGAGGTAGTTGAGTTGTCCGGCGTTCAGGCTGATCGGAAGAGTGTCGGAAAGCCGCGAACTGTCGTCGGTGGTGCCGTTCTCGATCTTGAAGACGCCACCGCCGGAGACGGTGAGCGCGGTCATCGAGTTGAGGTCGGAGGAGCCGACCATGCGAAACTCGGCGCCGTCGACGGTGAGGGCGCGATTGAATCCGGCGTCGTTTCGACTGAACGCGAGGGTGCCCGCGCCCTCGACCCGCAGCGACGAGCCCGAGGAGCCGGAGAGGTTGCCGTTCAACTGGGCGTCGATGTCGGCCGATCCGTTTTGCATGCGGATCGTCCGCGCGGAGGAGCCGAGGGCGATGTCGTTGGTGATGGCAAGCGTGCCGGCGGAACTGAAGGAGCCGAGGACGAGAGTCTGGTTGGCGGCCACGAAATTGCCGCCGCCCCAGGTGAGCTCGGCGCCGGCGCCGCCGGCGTTGAAGGTCACGTTGCCGGACAGGGCGGCCAGCCCGCCTCCGCCGGTCCACTGGATCTGGCCGGCGCCGCCGCCGAGGGCGGAGGTGTAGTTGCCGGAGAGCTCGAGCACGCCGCCGTTGAGCTGGACGTTCGAGGACGAGTAGTTGCCCCGAAGCGCGCCGGCGTCGATACGCGTGGCGCCGGAGTAGGTGTTGGTCCCGGTGAGCTGAAGGACGCCGTCGCCGCTTTTCACGATGCCGCCGTTGGTCAGATTCCCCGACAACACGGCGTCGACGGTGGCCGTGCCGTTCGCGACGCGGACTTCGCGCAAGCCGCCGGCGAGGTCGATGGCGTTGGCGAACGTGGTGACGGCGCTCGAATGCGCGGAGGAAAGCATGAGCGCCTTCCCGGAGGAGACGAAATTGCCGGAGTTCCAGGTCAGGGGCGAACCCCCGCCAAGGCTGATCGTGCGATTGCCGGCGAAGGCGGAGAAGCCGCCGTCGCCGGTGAAATTGATCGCGCCTCCGCCCGCGCCGAGGGAGGCGGAATAGTCGCCCGCCGACAGACCGTTGAGATCGGCGGCGATCTCGAGCACGCCGCCATTGAGCTGGACGTTGCTGCTCGCGGAGAGCGCGCCGGCCGCGGTGACGCGCAGGGCGCCCTCCTGCACGATGGTCGCGCCGGAGTGGTTCGCGGTGCCGGAAAGGGTAAGCACGCCTTCGCCAGTCTTGGTCAGCGAGCGGGCGCCGCCGCTTTCGCCCAGCGCGCCGGTGAGCGCGAGGTCGCCGGCGCGGGAATGAACGACCGTGTTGCCCGCGAGGGTGACGGAGCCGGAAAGGATGTTGTTGCCGCCGTCGTTGTAGACCGCGCCGGCTTTCGCGATCTCGCTCAGCGTGGTGCCCTCGCCGGAGAGGGTGAGGGGCTCGGCGGTGGTGATGCCGCCGCGAAACGTGAGCGTGCCGCCGGAGGTGACGGTGGTGCCTGCCGAGACGGAGCCGAGAGAGCCGTTATTGAGCGCGACGATCTGCCCTCCGGTGACGGTGATGGCGCCGGTGTAGGTGGCGGAATTGTCGCTCTTGAGCGTCACGATGCCGGTGCTGTCGCGTCCGTTGGGCGCGGCGCCGGTCGCGACGATGGCGCCGGAGCCCGTGATGACGCCGTTCAGGTTGGTGAAGCCGGCGCCGGAGGTGGTGATCGAGCTGGAGCCGAGGGAGACCGCGCCGTTCAGCGTGAGCGTCGAGCGGGAGTTGTTCGCGATCGCCAGGTTCTCGACGACGGAGAGCGCGTTGTCGATCTTGTGAAACCGGGGGTTGGCGAGCGGATCGGTGACGTTGATCGATGGGGTGCCGGGCTTGAGGGTATCGCCCAGCGTGATCGTCCCCGGACCACCGAGGTGATAGTCGTATTTGCTGTTAAAGTTGAGGGAGCGGACCTCGACGTTCTGGTTGAGGTTTACGGTCTGGATGCTCGCGTAGGGGCTGGGGCGGGCGGCGACGCCGGCGGACGTATTCGCCGGGCGACTACCAAAGAAGATGTCGGAGTCGATGAGGGGCGTCTTGTTGTTGTTGCCCGGAGTCAGCGCGAACCAGTTGTCGTTGGGCTCGGCGGTCGGGTTGGTGGAGCCCCAGTTGTCGTCGGTGCTGGCCTTGCCGTCGTCCCACTCGTAGGAGCCGCCGATGGTGGCGTTCGGCGTGGTGACGACCGACAGGTTGCGGATCTCGTGGATCTCGGTGGAGCCGCCGGTGGCGCCGGTGAACCCGACCTTGAAGGTCTCGGGGCGGGTGTAGGCGGAGAGGCTGGTCTCGAAGACCGTGACGTAGTTCGAGGACTCGCCGAACTTCATCTCGACGACGAGATAGTTGCCGGCGTCGAGCGTCAGGCGGAACGAGCGGAAATTGGCGGCGGCCTGGGCGGCGTTGGCGACGTCGGTGGGGCGGGTCGTCGAAGACGCAAAATCCATCTGACCGTAGGTGTCGAGATTCGCGCCGGCGATGTAGGACCAGTTGTTGGCCTCGGGCCCGCGCACGGCGATGGAGTTGGGCGTGAAACCCGGGCCGCCGACGCGCCCTTCGGTGGGGTTGGAGTAGTTGCCGAAATTATCGAAACCGAAGCCAAGGTAGCCGCCATCCATGCCCGCGACGCCGGAGGGCGGCGCGGCGGTCGCGTCTTTTTGCGCATAGCCCAGCGAGCCGCCGTAGGCGCCGGCCTCGAAAGAATCCACCGTAGTGCTGCCGTCGACGAGGAAGAAGGTGATGCCGTCCGCGCCCGAGCCGTTGTAGAACGCATACTCCATCTCGATCTGGATCTGCGCGTTTACCGAGAAAATCTCGGTGTCGAGCAGGGCGTAGGTGGAGCGGTTGTTGCCGTTGTCGGTGAGGCGGAGCCAGCCGTCGCCCACGGAATCCACGCCGGAGGCGGCCGTGAGGTTCGGCGTGTAACCGGTGCCGCCAAAATGCCAGCCGTAGGCGGAGGTTCCGGTGAAGGTTTCCTGAAAAGTCGACTGCGCGCTGGCCGCCGTCATGGCCGCCATCAGCGCCAAGGCCGCTGCGGACGCACGCACGCCTGCATGTCGAGGACGACGAGCGGCGGGACGACTGTTGGTGCGATGGAGCTTCACGCGTAAAAAAGTTACGAACGCAAGGCTGTGGGTAGATCACCGAAAAAACAAGAAACCATGTGTAAACAGGCCTAGCCAAGTGTTCCTACGCAGGGAGCGCCCGCATAGGCCTTCGGTCCGATCTCGGCATGTAACCGAAACCCGCCCCGATAGCGCCGATGCCCGACCGCGCGGCGCCATGCTCTCGCGCAAAATCCACGAACGGATCGAGGCGAATCTGGGCGGCGCCCAAGCGCGCGAGCGGCGGGTGGTGACGCCCGCCGGGGCGAGAACCGCCGATCCCGAAGGATCAGGCGCGGCGGCGGCGGCGAGTGAGCCGCAAGCCGAGAATCCCGCCGAAGAGGAGCGCTCCGTAGCTGCCGGGCTCGGGCACCGGCGAATAGGGCACGATCTGGAAGAAGTTCGAATCGTATTCCTTCCATGAAGCGGAGCCGCCGTAGCCGTCGAACACGACGCGCCCGAGATCGCTGGAGTCGAAGGTGGTCTTGTCGACAAGGAGGAAGTCCGTGAACTCGATCCAATTGCCGATGGTGAGGAGCGCGTCGTCCGCGACGCCGAGAACGTCCAGAAACAGAAAGGTGGGCGTGCAGGGGTCGCCTCCGCCGAAATCGAGAACCGAGTTTCCCTCCACCTGGAGGGTGTGGAAGGTCTCGGTCTGGCCGTTGAGATCGAAGACGGCCTGGTTGGCGTCGTTGAACAGGCTGCCGCCGCTCAGAAGGACGCTGGCGGTGTCGCCGATCTGCTCGGAAGAGAGGAGCCGGACGGTGTCCGTCCCGCGCCCGTCGCCGATGACGAGGTCATGAACGGTATTGTTATTGAGGACGGAGCCGTCGCCCACGATGGCGGCGGCGCCGGCGCTTTTGTTGAGAACCAAGGTGCCGGATTGGACGGTGGTCGCGCCGGTGTAGGAGTTCGGGGTCGCACCGGAAAGGGTGAGGCTTCCGTCCCCGGTTTTCACGAGACCTTTGGCGGTCGCGCCGTCATTGGTGATCGAAGAACTGATCGTGAGCCCGCCTGTGCCGTAGACGTGGGTGTAGAGATTGCTCGCGCCCGAGCCGGCGTGAAGGGTGGAGGTCGAGATGGTGTTGGCGGACGCGCCAAAGGTCAGGATGCCTCCGGATGCGACGCCGAGATCGAAGGAGCCCGAAACGGTGCGGCCGCCGGAGAGGACGAGGGAACCGACGGTGACGTTGGTCGAAAGGGTGGCGGAGGCGTCAGACGTGGGCGCGGCGTGGATGGCCGTCGCCCAATCCGACGCGGCGGTCGTGGTGTCTTTGGCGAGAGCCTTGACGCCGGTGGAGGTGTAACTGGCGAACTCGGTGCCGTTGATCGTGGCGTAGCCGAGGGCGGTGGCCGGATCGGCGGCGAGGCCGCCGATCATGATGGAAGGATCGCCGGTCGCTCCGCCGCCGAGGGCGCCGCCGCCGGTGGTGAAGTTCACCGTCGCGGAGGAATCGCGAACGAGGCTGCCGGTGAACGTGAGCGATGCGCTCGAGGTGGCTCCGCCGCGCTGGATGCCGATCGTGCTGGCGCCCCCTTCGAGGCTAAGCGCGCCGAGCGATTCGGAGCTGCCCGCCGCCGCTCCGAGGAGAACGATGGAGCCGGCGTCGAGTTTGACGGCGGCGGAGCCGCGGTCGGATTCGTTGGCGGCGCCGGTGTTGTCGAGCGTGAGGGTGCCGCCGCCGGAGATGTTGATCGTGCTCGAGGCTAGCTTGCCGGAATCACGCAGGCGAACCTCGGCGCCGACGATGGACGTGTTGCCGGAGTAGGTGTTGTTGGCGGTGAGATCCAGGCGGCCGTTGCCGGTGACGTTGAGCGACCCGTTGGTGATGGCCTGCGAGACACGGCCTTCGGCGCCGGTGAATGCCGACACGCCGTCGACCACTCGGATGGTCTGGGTCGTGTCCCCAAGGTGAAGTCCCTTGTCCCAGACAAGCGTGGCGTTGGCGCTGCTGGAGCCGAGAACGAGGGCCGAGCCGGAATCGACGAAGTTGGTCGCGCCCCAGGTGATGGAGGTGGTGGAGTTGTTGAGACGGACGGTGATGTCGGCGCCCGAGGCGGCGAATCCGCCGTCTTTGTTGTCGGCCCAACGGACCGCCTCCTCGGTCGTGACGGTGCCAAGGTTGCGGGTGAAATTCGAGGCAGTGTCGGCGTTCAGTTCCAAAACGCCGCCCGCGAGCTGGACGGCTTGGAAATCACTGCCGGTGTTTGAGGTGTCGAAGCCGCCGGGCAGGGAGGAAGAGGTGACCCGCAAAGCGCCTCCACGAATCTCGGTGGCACCCCGGTAGTCATTGGTCGTGGAGGTGAGGGAAAGGGTGCCTTCGCCCGTCTTGATCAAGCCGCCGGTGCCGGCGCTGTCGTCTCCTCCGCGCAAGCGGCCCGAAAGGACGCCATCCACGGCGGCGGAACCATCGGCGACACGCACCTCCCGCTGGCCGCTGTTAAAACTCAGCGCATTGGCGAAGATGGTGGTCGAATTGGAATACGCGGAGGAGAGGAGAAGCGCGTAGCCGCTATCGACGAAATTGGCCGCGCCCCAGGTGATGTTGTTGGTGTTGCCGTTCAGGCGAACCGTGCGATCCCCGCCCGAGGCGGAGAAGCCGCCGTCGGCGTTCACGGCCCACTGGAGATTGGTGCCGCCGGTGCCGAGAGACTGGGAGTAGTCGCCGGTCGTGCCGCCGTTTAGATCGTCGCCGATCTCCAGAACGCCGCCCTTCAGCTGAAGGTTGCTGCTGGAGGAAAGGGCGGACGCGGCGGTGATGCGCAGAGCCCCGCCCTCGACGATCGTGGCCCCGCTGTAGGAATTGGTGCCCGAGAGCGTGAGCACGCCGTCGCCGGTCTTGGTCAACGTGCGTCCGGTGACGGCCTCGCCGATGTTGCCCGAGATGAGAAGATTGCCGTCGCGCGAACGGATCGTGGAGTTCGCCGCGAGCGTAACCGCTCCGGAAAGCTCGCTGGAGCCGCCGTCGTTGTAGATCGCGCCGGCGAGTTCGCCGCGGCCAAGGGTGGTGCCGATTCCGGAGATGAACAGTCGCTCCGCGCTGTTCGTGCCGCCACGCAGCGTGAGCGTGCCCCCGGAATTCACCGTGGTGTGCCCGGTCGAGAACGTGAAGGTGTTGCCGTTCGTTACCGCCGAGCTCAGCGGCTTGGACAAGGTGACGGTGCGGTTGCCGCCGGACCCCGTGATGCCGGTGATGAACGTTCCCGGGGCGATGCCGGCGCCGAACATCTCCTGGCCGACGGCGAGATTGGCGGCGACGCCGGACGTGACGCGGACCGTGGTGTTGCCTGCGGCGGAGTTCTGGTTGATCGCCTGGTTCGTCGCGGCTCCGAGACCGCCGAGGGCGTTGTTGCCGAGCACGACGAGCTGGCCGCCGTTGACGCTGGTCTCCCCCGTCCACGAGCCGTTGTTGCCCGAGATGGTGACGATGCCCGCGCCGGTGTTGGGAATCGAGCTGCCGTTCACGATGAGATCGCCCGAGCCGCTGATCACGCCGTTGAGATTCGTGGCGCCGTAGCCGGCGGTGGTGATGCTGTTGCCGCCGGTGGTGATGTTGCCGTTGATGCAGAGGGTGCTGAAGGAGTAGTTGTTGATCCTCAGGCTTTCGGCGAGCGAGAGGGGGACGTTGATCTTGTGGCGGGCGTTGGCCCCGTTGTAGTCGTTGACGTTGATCGAGGGCAGGCCGGTGACGCCGGTGTTCCCCAGGGTGATCGTATTCGTCCCGTTGATACTATAGTTCAACGGCGAGTCGAAGGTGATGGAGTTGAGCTGGCGGTCGGAATCGAGCTGGACGGGCTGGCTCGAACCGGTCGTGGGCGCGTCGCCGAAGAGGATGTCGGCGTTGGCCGAGGGCACGTTGCCGCCGACCCAGTTTCCGCCCACGGCCCAGCTGTCGCCGCCGGCGGCGTCGCTCCACTCGAAGGAGTCCGGCTGCCAAGGGGTCATGTTGACCTTCACGTTCCGGACCTCGTGGATCTCGTAGGCGCCGCCCGTGCTGGCGGTGAAGCCGATCTTGAAATACTCCGGCCGATCGAAGCTCGAGAGATCGGCGGTGAAGGCCTCGATGTAGGTTCCGTTCGCGCCGAACTTCATTTCGACGAGCAGCTGGTTGTTCGCGTCGAGCGTCAGCCGGAAGGAACGGAAGTCGGCTCCGGTCTGGTCGGGGCGGGCGGTTTGATTCGGGAAATCCATCTGGCCGCCGCCGGGCAGGCCATCGAGCGGAGCGCTCGACTGGATCAGTCCCCAGCCGGTCGAGTTGTTGCCGTCGCCGTCGTCGGGACCGCGCACGGAGATCGTGTTTTGATGGCCTTGGACGGGCGCGGCAAAGTTGCCGTCGCGACCTTCGGTCGAGTCGCCGTAGTTGCCCCAATTGTCGAAGCCGAAGCCGAGGTAACCGCCCGTCATGCCGGGCTTGTCGCCGCTGTCCCACGCGTTGTTGTCGTTCGTGTCGAGCGGCGCGTAGCCGAGAGAGCCGCCATAGGCGCCGGCTTGGAAGTTGGACTCGCTGGCATCGACCAGGAAAAAGGCCATGCCGTCTCCGCCGCCCATGGTGCTCACGCCCTTGTTGTAAAAGGCATACTCCATCTCGATCTGAATCTGGGCGTTGACCGAAAAAACGGCGTTATTCCAGAGCGCATAGGTCGCTTGGTTCGACGCGCTTTCCGTCAAACGCAGCCAGCCATTGCCATCGGTGTCGCCCGGCACCACCCCTGCGGTGAGGTAAGGCGTGGTGGACCCGGAGGTCGCGCCAAAGCTCCAGCCCGGGGCGGAGGTCCCCTTGAAGGTTTCCTGGACGGAGATCTGCGCCTGCGCGGCAGACATCGCGGCGAGCAGCGTAAAGGCCGACGCGGACGCGCGCACGCCTGCATGTCGAGGGCTGCGAGCGT
>CBINJQ010000045.1:0-15993 GCA_966251015.1 uncultured Akkermansia sp.
CGGTGGTCGTGGCCCAGGCGCTGGCTCTCGCGCGCTCCGATCGCGTGCGGACCCTTTGCGTCCATGGCGACGGGCCGGACGCGCTTCGATTGCTTGTCGCCGCGCGCGCGGCGCTGCTCGCGGCGGGCTTCAGGATCGTTTCGCCCGGGATTGCGGCGAGGTAGCCGCCGGGCCGGGCGCGGGGCCGGAAGCGAGCGGTTGAGTGGATGCGAAAAGCAACGCGATCCCGCCCGCGACGAGGAAGATGGAATAGAAGGTGCCGCGGCTGAGTCCGAAGAGCAGGCCCGCGTCCGGTTCGCGGAAGATTTCATCGACCATGCGAACCACCGCGTAGGAAATCAGAAACACGCCCGTGATCCGTCCCGGCGCGCGGCGGAGCAGGGGCGTGCGCCAGACCAGCCATTGCGTGATCGCCAGAAGCAGCAGCCCTTCGAGGGCCGCGGCGTAGAGCTGGGACGGGTGGCGGGGCGCGATGAGCTCGACGGGCGTGCCCGGCTCGGCGCTGGCGGGGAAAACGACCGCCCATGGGACCTGGCTGGTTTTGCCCCAAAGCTCGCCGTTGATGAAGTTCGCCACGCGGCCGAAGAAGATCCCCGCCGGAGCCACGCTTACGACCAAATCGCCGAGATGCCGCCACGGAAGCCGGAAACTTCTTCCGCACCACCAGAGGGCGACGGCCACGCCGATGAAACCGCCGTGGCTGGCCATCCCGCCGTCCCATACCCGGAGAAGGGTGAGCGGATCGCGCCAGATGGCTTCCGTTTGGTAAAAGGCGAAATAACCGAGCCGGCCCCCGACGAGCACGCCGATCACCAAGGCGGTCATGAGGTCTCCGATTTGTTCCGCGCGGAGGGCGGTCAGTCCCTTCTTCGCGTAGCGCAGCAAGAGCCACCAACCTGCGGCAAAGCCCGCCAGATAGGCCAAGCCATAGTAACGCACACCGAAGTTTTCCGTAAATTGGTATAGGAAAGGACTGAGGTCGTGGACCCAATGGGCGAGGGGCGGATGCATGCGCAAGCTCTGCGGTCTGCCCGTCAACAAGGCCGGGACCAACCCAAAATTCGGGGGGAAGGTTTCAATTCCCGCCACGTCATTCCCCTTGACGGTAACGGCTCGTGCAAAAATGTTTCCTCATCCCCTATTAGCCCGCTCATGAAACTTCCCCTTCTCCCCGCGGCCTTGCTGGCCGGGTTTGTCGCCCTGACTTCATCCGGCTGCGCCATGCTTACCAAGGGCCAAAAGCAGACGGTGATCATTCGTTCCACGCCGGCAGGCGCCACCGCCAAGATCAACGGAATCGAAGTCGGCAAGACCCCGTTCCAGGTGAAGCTCCGCCGCGACGAGGTGTTTCGCGTGGACTTGGAGAAGAACGGCTTCGTGTCCGAGTCCGCCGTCCTCCTGCCTTCCTCGACCAATTACGACCATCGCTTCGTGCGTTGGGGCCTTGATTACGATCTCGGCTACGCCACGGACCTGGTTCCCGACGAGTTGGATCTCCCGCTTTCGCCCGCCTTGGCCGTCGTTTCCGAGTCCGACCGTTTTGCCGCGATGACCGCGCAGATCGTTCGCGCCGACGCGATGCTCGCCAGCGGCGAACTCACGAAGACCGATCACAAATATCTGGTCGAGAAGATCGTCGCGACCTACCACCGCGACTGACGCAAACGCCGCGGCCTCCCTTTCACCAAAGACGCCCTCTTCGGGCGTCTTTTTTGTTGCCCGCGTCCGGCGCAGGGACGCCCCTATCGACTCTCCTCCATGAGCGCCCTCCAACGCACCCCGCTTCGCGATTTTCACGCCGCCCACGGCGCACGTCTGGTCGATTTCGCCGGCTGGGAAATGCCCGTCCAATACCGCTCGATCCTGGAGGAGCACAAGGCCGTCCGCCGCGCCGCCGGCCTCTTCGACGTCAGCCACATGGGCGAGGTCGACGTGCGCGGTCCGCAGGCGCTCGAGTTTCTAGAACGGCTCGTGACCAACGAGGTCGGCAAACTCCATCCCGGCCGGGTGCTCTACTCCCCGATGTGCCGCGAGGACGGCGGCACCGTCGACGACCTCCTCGTCTACATGCGCGCGCCGCAGGACTACTTCCTTTGCGTCAACGCCGGCAACATCGCCACCGACCTCGCCTGGATTCGCGCCCAGGCCGCGGCCTTCGATGTCGTCGTGACCGACCGCAGCGCCGACTACGCGCTGCTCGCCGTCCAAGGCCCTCGCTCCGCGCAGATCGTGCAATCGCTCACCGGCGCCAAGCTCGGCGCCCTGGGCTACTATCACTTCTGCGAGGGCACGGTGGCCGGCGTGCACTGCCTCGTCAGCCGCACCGGCTACACGGGCGAAGACGGTTTCGAGCTCTATCACGCCGCCGGCGACGCGGTCGCGCTCGCCGAGGCCCTGCTCGCCGCCGGCAAACCGCACGGACTCGAACTCGCCGGCCTCGGCGCGCGCGACAGCCTGCGTCTGGAGGCCGGTTATCCGCTCTACGGCCACGAGCTCTCCGCCGAGCTATCGCCGCTCACCGCCGGCCTCGGCTGGACCGTGAAACTGAACAAAGCCCTCCGCTGCGTCGGCCACGACGCCCTGCTGCGCGAGAAGACCGGGGGCGGCGCGCGCAAGGTGGTGTTTTTCCGCACCGGCGACCGTCGTATCGTCCGCGCCGATACGCCCGTGCTCGGCGCTGCCGGGACGCCCGTCGGACGCGTGCTCTCCGGCACGCTTTCTCCGATCCTCAACGAGGCCATCGGCTCCGCCCTGATCGACACGCCCGCCCTCGCCGGGCCGCTCTCGGTCGACATCCGCGGCGCCGCCATCGCCTTGAATCTGGTCAAGCCGCCCTTCGTGCCGCTGAAGCAAGGCTGAGCCCGAGACCCGAAAAACAGCCTTTCCGCGCGTCCGCTTCCCCGTTCCTCTCCCGACCTTACGACCATGAGCAACATTCCCGCCGACCTCCGCTACGCCAAATCCCACGAGTGGCTGCGCCCCGCCGCAGACGGCACCGCCCTCGTCGGCATCACCGACTACGCGCAGTCCAGCCTGGGCGACATCACCTACGTCCAGCTTCCGAAGGTCGGCGCCGCCCTCGCCGCCGGAGCGACCTTCGGCGTCGTCGAGTCGGTCAAGGCCGCCTCCGACCTCTACGCGCCGCTCGCCTGCACCGTCCTCGAGGTGAACGGCGCGCTCGATTCCGCGCCCGAGACCGTCAACCGCGAGCCCTACGGCGACGGCTGGATGCTCAAGGTCAAACTCGCCGGCCCCGTGCCCGCCGAGCTTCTCGACGCCGCGGCCTACGCCGCGCATGTCGGCTGATCCGTTCCGGACAAGCCGATCCGTAACCGCGGCGCGCTTGTTTTCGTCTCTCTTCGCCGTCCGGGAAACGGGCGGCGATTTTTTTGCGCGGACTTGCGAAGCCGGCGTCCCCATTGCCCAGTGGCGGCATGAAGTGGGTTCCCGTTTCTTCGCTCCTCCTGCTTGCCGTCGGATTTCTCGCCGCCTGCAAACCCGCCGCGCGCGAGGCCGCCGCCGGAGCCTCCGCGCGCACTCCGCAGCGAGTCGAGGTCGTGGAGCTCGCCCGCGACGACCTGCGCGAGACGCTCGAGGTGACGGGCAGCGTGGAGGCGAACGAATCCATCGCGATCCAGCCCGAGCTCTCCGGCATCGTTCGCGAGATCGCTTTCGCCGAGGGCCAGGCCGTCGAGAAGGGGGCTTTGCTCGCCCGCCTTGACGACGCCGAGCTGCGCGCCCAGGCGGCCGAGGCCGAGGCCCGCGCCGATCTCGCCCGCGTCAACCGCGAGCGCGCCGATTCGCTCGCGAAAGACCGCACCCTCGCGCAGGCCGAGATCGACCGGGTGCGCAGCGAGGAACGCGCGGCCGTCGCCGCGCTCGAGTTGCTCCGCGTCCGGCTCGCGCGCACCCGCATCGTCGCTCCGGTCGCCGGCGTGCTCGGCGCGCGCCGTCTCGCCGTCGGCGACTACGCCACGCCCGCCTCGGTGCTCACGACCCTGGACGATTTGTCCGTCCTGAAAGTCTCCTTTCGCGTGCCCGAGCGCAGCATCCCTCTCGTGAAACCCGGCACCCGCGTGACCGCGCGCATCCGTGTCGGCGCCGAGATCCGGCCGATCGAGGCCGAGGGCGAGGTGTTTTTCGTGAGCGCCAGCATCGACCCCGCGGTGCGGGCCAGCGAGGTGAAGGCCATCCTGCGCGATCCGCCGCCCGCTCTGCGTCCGGGCATGTTCGCCTCGGTGCGCATCCTTCTTTCCACTCGCGAGCAGGTGCTGGTCGCCCCCGAGGCGGCCTTGCTGGCGGGGGTGCGCGGCGTGCAGCTCATCGCGGTCGCGGAAAAGGACGGTCAGCCGATCGCCCGCTACGTGAACGTGCAAACCGGTCTGCGCGTCGGCCCGCGCGTGGAGGTTCGACCGGTGGCGCCGGACAAACTCGAGGCCGGCGAGCGCATCGTGTCCTCGGGCGTCGGGGCCTTGGTGCTGTTCCCCGGAGCGCCGCTCGATCCGGTGCCGGCCCATGTGGATATGAAACCCCTCGGGAGCGACGCGCCATGATCCTCTCCGATCTCTCGATCCGCCGGCCGGTCATCTGCATCGTGCTGTCGCTGCTCATCGTCACGGTGGGCCTCCTGTCGTTTCGTTCGCTGCCGGTTCGCGAGTATCCCGACATCGACGCGCCGGTCGTCTCCGTGTCGACCCGCTATCCCGGCGCGGCCGCCGAGGTGGTTGAGACGCAAATCACCGACCCGCTCGAGGAGCAACTGAGCGCCATCGACGGCGTGCGCCTCATGCGCTCCGACTCCGCCGAGGAGCGCTCGAACATCACGCTGGAGTTCAATCTCGACCGCGACGTCGACTCCGCCGCCAACGACGTGCGCGACCGCGTCGGCCGCGCCATCGACCGGTTGCCCGACGAGGTCGACCCGCCCGAGGTGTCGAAGGCCGACGCGGACGACGATCCCGTCGTCGTGTTGTCCTTCAACTCGCCGCGCATGTCGCGCCTGGAGCTGACCGAGCTCGCCGACCGCATCGCGGTGCAGCGGCTCCAGACCATCCCCGGCGTCTCCCAGGTCGAGCTCCGCGGCCAGCGTTTCGCCATGCGCCTCTGGGTCGACGCCGAGCGGCTCGCCGCGCAGGGCCTCACCGTGGCCGACGTGGAGTCCGCGCTCCGCGCCCAGAACGTGGACGTGCCGAGCGGGCGCATCGAGTCGCGCTCGCGGGAGTTTCCCGTGCGTCTGGAGGGGCGCCTCGTGGAGGTTTCGGATTTCGAGAACCTCGTCGTCGCGACGCGCGAGAACCACCAGGTGAAGTTCCGCGACGTCGGCCGCGTGGAGCTCGGCGCGAGCGAATACCGCAGCGACAACCGTTTCAACGGCCGTAACAACGTCGCCGTGCGCGTGCTTCGCCAATCGCAGGCGAACCTGCTCGACGTCGCCGGCGCGGTGAAGGGCGCCATCCCCGAGATCAAGCGCAACCTGCCCTCCGACGTGAACGTGCAGGTCGCCTACGACACGAGCGTCTTTGTCGAGCGTTCCGTCCACGAGGTGTATCGCACGCTCGTCGAGGCCTGCGTGCTCGTCGTCATCACGATCTTCGCCTTCCTGCGCGATTGGCGCGCGACCGTGGTGCCGTTGCTGGCGATTCCCGTGTCGCTCATCGGCGCCTTCGCCGCGATGTCGTGGCTCGGCTTCAGCATCAACCTCCTGACCTTGCTCGCTCTCGTGCTCGCGGTGGGGCTGGTGGTCGACGACGCGATCGTGATGCTGGAAAACATCTACCGCCGCATCGAAGGCGGCGAAGACCCCGTGCGCGCCGCGGTGTTCGGCGCCCGGCAGATGGCTTTCGCGATCATCGCCACCACGCTCGTGTTGATCGCGGTGTTCGTCCCGGTGGCTTTCCAGAAGGGCAACACGGGCCGCCTGTTCTACGAGTTCGGAATCACGCTGGCGTTGGCCGTCACGGTTTCGGGCGTCGTGGCGCTCACGCTCACGCCGATGTTGTGCTCGCGCATGCTGCGTTTCCGGCGCGGCGCGGACGGGCACGCCGACCACGGCTGGCTGCACCGGCGCACGGAGCCGTTTTTCCAGTGGTTCAACCAGCGATTCTCCCGCGCGCTCGATTTCGCGCTGCGGCGGAGCGCGCTCGTCCTGGCCGGCACGCTGTTGTTCACCGCGACGGGCTTCTGGAGCTTCACTCAACTGCAACGCGAGCTCACGCCCGAGGAGGACCGCGGCCTGTTTCGCCTGATCATGAACTTTCCTCTCGGCTCCAGCCCGGTCTACGCCTCGGCCTACGCCGGCGAGGTGGAGAAAGTCGTCGCCGGGACGCCCGAGGTGGAGCGCTATTTCCGGAGCACGGGAGGCGGCTTCGGCGGCGGAGCGAGCCGCGGTTTCGCCTTTGTGACGCTCAAGCCCTGGGAGGAGCGCTCGCGCTCGACGCAGCAGGTGATCCGCGAGCTGCGCGCCAAGCTGCGCGAGAACACCGGCGCGCTCGTCGTCGCCTCGCCGGTGCGCCCGCTCGGCGGTCGTCGCAGCAGCTCGGGCGGCGTGCAACTCGTGTTGCAGGGCTCCGACTACCAGGAGCTGCGCCGGACGGCGGACAAGTTTCTCGAGGAGCTGCGCGGCAGCGAAGTGCTCGGGCAAATACGCGTCGAGCCGCAGCCGAACAAACCCCAGCTCGACGTGGTGATCGACCGCGCCCGCGCCGCCGACCTCGGCGTGCCGGTGGCGAGCATCGCCACGACGCTCGAGTCGCTCTTCGGCGGCCGTCAGGTCACGCGCTTCCGTCGCGGCGCGGAGGAATACGATGTCATCGTGCAGATGTCGGAGGAAAGCCGCGTGCAGCCCTCCGACCTCTCGGCGATCTACGTGCGGGGCGCGGGCGGCCGGCTCGTGCAGCTGAGCAATCTGGTGGACGCGCGCGAGTCGGTCGTGCCCGAGGCGTTTCCGCATCTGGACCGCGAGCGTTCGATCACGATCAGCGGACAACTCGCGGCCGGACGAACCCAAGGCGACGGCGTGGCGGAGTTCGAGTCGGTGGCGGAGCGAATCCTGCCGCCGACGATCCGCACCGCGTGGGAAGGGGAGACGCGCGAGTTCGTGGAGAGCTCGGGCGACGCCTGGATGCTTTTCGCGCTGGCCCTCTTGTTCACCTTCCTCGTGCTCGCGGCCCAGTTCGAGTCGTGGATACACCCGGTGACGATCTTCTCGGGCGTGTTCGTCGCCATCTCGGGCGGCCTGCTCGTGCTCTACCTCAGCCGCTTCTGGGGCGCCCCGATGACCGACAATCTCTTTTCACGCTTCGGCCTGATCATGTTGATCGGACTGGTGGCGAAGAACGGCATCCTGATCGTGGAGTTCGCCAACGAGCTCCAGCTCGAGGGCCGCTCGGCCGCGCGCGCCGCCTACGAGGCCGCCACGCTGCGTTTCCGGCCGATTTTGATGACCTCGATCTCGACCATCCTCGGCGCCTTCCCGCTCGCCATCGCCACGGGGGCCGGCGCGGAGTCGCGCAATCCGCTCGGGCTCGTGATCGTGGGCGGCCTCGGTCTCTCGACGATCATCACGTTGTTCGTGATCCCGATCGTCTACATCCTGATGGACGCGGTCTGCGTGCGGGTGACCGGCAAGGGCAGCGCCAGCGGCCTCAAGCGCGCGGCGGAGATCGGACGCGAGGTGGAGGCGGCGGAGCGGGAGGCGGCGGGCGTTTGATGCGGAGTTGCGGGCCGGAGGCGCTTGCGCATCTTGCCCTTCCATGAAACGCCGCATCGCCGCTCTTCTCGGTGTCCTTGTCGCTCTTTTGGCCTTCCCCGCCTGCACGACGGTGCAGGAGACCAACCGCAGGCAGTTCAACATCGTGTCGGACGACCAGGCCGCCTCGATGGGCGTGGAGGCTTTTTCCCAGATAAAGAAGGAGGAAAAAATCTCCACCGACGCGGCGGTCAACGCCCGCATCCAGCGCATCGGAAAGCGTGTGGCGGCCGCCGTCGGCCGGGATTTGCCCAACGCGCAATGGGAGTTCGTGGTTTTCGATTCCGACCAGGTCAACGCCTTCGCGCTTCCGGGCGGCAAGGTCGGGTTTTACACCGCCTTGATCAAGATGGCGGAAAGCGACGACGAGATCGCGGCCGTGATGGGGCACGAGGTGGCGCACGTGACGAGCCGGCACGGCTCCGAGCGCCAGTCGCAGGCGATGCTCGTCGGCCTGGGCGGGGCGGCGGTCGCCCTCGGCACGGAGAGCAGCAAGCACCAGCAATACTATATGCTCGCCTACGGTCTCGGCAGCACGCTGGGCACGCTGAAATATTCCCGCGATCACGAGCGCGAGGCGGACGCGGTCGGGCTCCAGTTTGCGGCGCGGGCCGGCTACGATCCACGAGCGGCCGCGAGTTTCTGGCGCAAGATGGCCGCGAAGGAAACGGGAGGCCGCCCGCCGGCCTGGCTCTCGACGCATCCGCCTTCCTCGGAGCGCATCGAGACGCTGGATCGCCTGGCCCACGGTTTGATGCCGGTCTATCAGCAGGCGAAGGCCAATCTTGCCACGGGAGGCGCGCCGGCTCGTGCGCCAGGAACCGCGACCGCCCCGGCCGCCGCCAAGGTTCCGGGCGCGACCACCACGAAGGCCGGCGCGACCGAGCAGCAGGAATTGGACAAGTTCCTCGGGCGGTAACGCGAAAAGCGAGACGGCGCCCCTCCAGGTCTCTTCTCGTTCGTCGGGCGCTTTTGCCTTTCGGTTGGCGGAAAGGCGCTTTGTCTTGGGCGCATGTTTGACCCTGTCGAAGCCCTGAATGAATTCATCCGCCACCCCAGCGTTTCCGCCGATCCGGCTTTCAAGGCCGGCATGGTCGGAGCCCGGGATTTCATCGCCGGCCTGCTCGGCAAGATCGGCTTTTCGGTCGAGATCGTCCCGACCCCGCTGCACCCGGTGATCCTGGCCGAGCGCCAAGGACCGGAGTCGTGGCCGCACGTCATCATCTACGGCCACTACGACGTGCAGCCGGCCGATCCGCTCAATCTTTGGACCAGCCCGGCCTTCGAGCCGGCGGTGCATGGCGAGCGTCTCTACGGTCGCGGCGCGGCGGACAACAAGGGTCCGCTTCTCGTGCACGTCGCGGCGGTGGCCCGCTTGCTGGAGCGCCGCCCCGACCTGCCTCTGCGGATCACCTTCATGATCGAGGGCGAGGAGGAGATGGGCAGTCCGAGCTTCCCGGCCTTTCTCGACGCCTACGCGCCGCGCCTGCGCAAGGCGGACTTCGTGCTGTTGTCCGACACGGGCAGCCCGCGCGAGGACCAGATCGTCATCACCTGCGGTCTGCGCGGTCTGGTGTTGTTCGATGTGGAGGTCACCGGCGCGCGCACCGATCTGCACTCCGGTTTGCACGGTGGCGTGCTGCGCAACCCGATCCAGGCGCTGGCCGAGCTGTGCTCGACGCTTCACGACGCGGACGGGCGGGTGAACGTGCCGGGCTTCTACGACGACGTGCTGCCGGTCGAGGCGTGGGAGCGCGAGCAGTTGGCGCGTTTCGGGCAGAGCGAGGAACAATACCGCGAGTTTCTCGGCATCTCGTCCTTCTACACCCACAAGGGCTACACGCCCTTCGAGGCGACGCGTTTCCTGCCCACGCTGGAGTTCAACGGCATCGGCGGCGGTTACCAAGGCGAGGGCACCAAGACGGTCATCCCGAGCAAGGCCTTCGTGAAGATCAGCTGCCGTCTGGTCGCGAACCAGAACCCGGAGCGGATACGCGCGCTGCTTTACAAGACCATCGCCGAGCGCATGCCGAAGGATGTCACCTACCGCCTGATCGATCAGCATCAGGGCACGCCCTACGTCGTGGTGCCGCCCGACCGCGCCAACACGCCGAAGGACCAGTCGCCGGTGCTGGCGAGCGCCTTCCGTTCGGCCGAGACCGCGATCACCGAGGTGTTCGGCAAGGCGCCGCTTTATCTGCGCGAAGGCGGCAGCGTGCCGATCATCGCCGACATCAAGCGCGTGCTCGGGCTGGATTCCGTGATGATGGGGCTCTTCCTCCCCGAGGATAATCTGCACGCGCCGAACGAGAGCTTTCACCTCGGCGTCATGCGCAAAGGCATCGCCGCCTCGGAGAAGATCCTCGAAGGCGTGGCGGCGGGCGGGAGGTGATGCGATCAGCTCCTGGAGGGGCGGCGTCCACGCCGCCCGCGCCCGCTTCGGGATGACGTCGGCCGGACGACTTCGAGGACGCCGGGGGCGACGTCCCTCCAAAAACAAAAGCCCGACACCGGAAAGGTGTCGGGCTTTTTTGAATACGAACGACGCGTGACTCTTGCGCGGGAGGCTTATTGCTTGAGGGGGACGAGCTCGGCGCGGCGGTCCTTGGCCATCACGTCCTCGGAGGCGTTTTCGACGGCCTCGAGGTCGCCCTTGGAGAGGACCTCGATCTTGGTCTCGGGCACGCCGAGGGTCACGAGATACTGCTTGGCGGCCTGGGCGCGACGGTCGCCGAGGCCGAGGTTATACTCGGCGGTGCCGCGCCAGTCGGCGCGACCTTCGATGAGGAGGCGCTTCTCGGGGTTGGAGTCGAGATAGGCCTTGGCGGCGTCGAGCTTGGCGCGCTCCGCCTGGGCGATGGCGGACTGGTCGTAGGAAAAATAGACGGACTCGAGCACGCCGCGGATCTGGTTGGCGGGGTCGTTGATGTCGCCGCTGCCGCGTTGTTCGAATCCGGGGGGCGTCTGGCCGTCGACGCCCATGCCGAAGTCGCCGGCGGCGCCGGGAGTGAGCGTGCCTTCCTGGCCGATCACGGTGGCGGAGGGGTCCGGACGCTTGGGTTTCCTGGTGCAGCCGGTGGCGAGAAGCGCGCCGACGGAGAGAAGGACAAAAAGAGCTTTGCGAGAGAACGCGTGCATGGGAGGAGGAGTGTTTGACGTTAAGGCCCATGGCTCTTGCGTCCACAAGCAGATTATAGCCCGCGCCGGGCCTCCTTACATGTCTTTGGATTTCGCCTGCTTCCTCTTCGACAACGGTTCCTTCCGCGCCGATTCGACCCGCTCGCTTCGGCGACTCGCGGCGCGGCTGGCGGAGCGTTTGGGGCATCCGGTGCGCGCGGTTTCGTTGCTGCACTCCACCCGGGTGGCGGCCGAGGAGCTGGACGGGATGCCGGCGCAACTCCTGGAACCCGCGCTGGACGGGTGGTTCACCGAGCGGCCGCGCGGGCGGGCCTTGCTGTTGCCTTTGTTTTTCGGCCCGAGCGGGGCCTTGACCGACTACGTGCCGGACCGGCTGGCCAGTTTAAGAGCGCGGCATCCCGGTGCGCGGGCGTTTTTGGCCGAGCCCTTGGTGCTCGCGGATGAGGAGCCGGTGGAAATGGCGGAAGCCTTGGCGGACCGGGTTCGGACCACGGTTTTGGAGAAAGGCTGGGCGCGCCCCAAGGTCGTTCTCTGCGACCATGGCTCTCCTCAACCGGCGGTGACGGCGGTGAGGAATCGACTGGCGGTGGCTCTGGTTCGCGCGTTGCACGACGAAGTCGAGACCGTGGTCGCGGCGTCGATGGAGCGGCGGGCGGGCGACGAGTATGCTTTCAACGAACCTTTGCTGGCCACGCGCTTGGCGACTCCACCGTTCGACGCCGGCAAGGTGGTGGTGGCCTTGCAGTTTCTGTCGCCAGGGCGGCATGCCGGTCCGGGCGGGGATGTGGCGACGATCTGTGCGGAAGCGGAGCAGGCGGCTCGCGTGTCGGGGCGCGAACTCGTCACGGCGATGACGACGACCTTGGCCGATGACCCGCGGCTCGTGGAGATCTTGGCGAGGCGGACCGCGGTCGCGCGCGCGAAACTGGAGGCCTTGCCTTGAGCCTCGAATCGTGAAACGGACCGGGACCAAAATAAGCCCGGCAGCCGGCGCAGGACGAAAAAAAGCCCCGGCCTGAATTATGGCCGGGGCGGAAGCGTGAAAGGGGCGGGCGGACTTGGCCAGGAAACGTGCCGTATTTGCCCGCTTGGTTTGCTCAGAGCGGCTTGCGCGGCTCGATGAGGCCGACCTCGACGGCGTAACGAGTGAGGCTCGCCACGTCGTGGAGGTTGAGCTTGCGCATCAGGTTGGTGCGGTGGTTGTCGACCGTCTTCACGCTGATGTTGAGCTTGGCGGCGATCTCCTTGGTGCTGTGGCTCTCGGCCACGAGCTGGAGGATCTCGCGTTCGCGATCGGTGAGGAAGTCGGCGCTGTTGCTCGCGCCGGGGTTGGCCACCACGTCGCGGAGGAGGGCGGCGACGGCGGGGCCGAAATAGGTGCCGCCGTTCGCGACCGTTTCGAGGCCCTTTTTGAACTCGACCAGCCCGGCGGTCTTTTCGACGAAGCCATGGGCTCCGACCTCGAGCATTTCGCGGACAAGCACGGGGTTCTCGTGGCCGGAAAACACCAGCACGCGAACGTGCGGCAGGTGCTTCACGAGACGACGGAGGAGATCCACGCCGTTAAGACCCGGCAGCTTGGCGTCGAGGACGAGGAGGTCGGGCTTGACCTCCAGGCACAGATTAAGCGCCCCCTGCCCATCACCGCTCTCGCCAACGAGATCGTAGTTTTTGTCGAGTCGGAGAATCTCGACCAGCATCTCGCGAATAGCGGTCTGGTCCTCGATGATCACAAGGCGCTTCATAAATGCGGATTTACTAGTCCTGTGATGCGCGGTTTTTTCAACACAAACCTCGGACCATCGCATGAATTCGGAGGAAAACATTCTCAAATCGCGGTATCGTGCCCGGTTCGCGGTCTGGTCGATTTTCACAATCTTCGCTGCGAGCGTCGCGGGTTGTGCTTCCGGGTCATCCGTCCCCGACCGTGTCGCGACGCCGCCTCCGAGCGTCGGGGTGGGCAAAAACCAGGCGTGGCGGGATGCGGAGGCCTTGGCCGCGCTCGATCCGTCGCGGCTCACGGTCATCGGTTCGGGGGAGTCGATGAAACCGGTTTACGGGGAAAACACCGTGCTCGTGTTGCAGCGCGTCGATTTCGGCGGCTTGGCGGAGGGGATGAACGTGGCTTATCGCAACGAGACGGGCCGCGTCGTGTTGCATCGACTCGTCGCGAAAGAGGGCGCGCGGAGCTGGCGGGTGCGCGGGCTGAACAACGAGGCGGAGGACCGGGAGCGTGTGACCCCGGAGAATCTTCTGGGCATCGTCTACGCGGCCTTCGCCAACGATCAAGTCAGGTAGGCAAAGCCAAACGCATCCACGCTCTATCTCCCGAACACCCCGATTCCCGTGAACGCTTCGCCAAGGGTGGTCTTGAAAATGCCGCCCGGATTTCTCGCGGATGGTGGGTCGACTGGGATTCGAACCCAGAACCAACAACTTAAAAGGATGCTGCTCTACCGTTGAGCTATCGACCCGAAGCCATTTCGCGTTAGCGACTAAGGCCTTACCGTATCATCTGTTATCCGCCGGTTTCACGATGGGTGCCGTAGGGGCAACCAGCGGGGAACGCGGTCGAAAACGGAGGACGTGGCAAAGAACCAAATCCCCTGGTCCTCACGGACGCCGGGGAGGGGGCTACTACGGGCGGTTTTTTATCGTCGGCAAGGAAAAGTTTGCGGAGCGGCCCGGAGCTTTCGACGCGGCCCAAATCCGAAGGGCGGATACTTAACCTGGAAACGGCCTTGCACCACACCGGAACGCGCCGAAACGCGTTTCAGGAGGGCGTCGGCACGCGGTGGCGGAAGTTGCGGGAACGGACTGCGTCCCGCCCGCCTGCGCACAACGCGGAGGGGAGGCGCCGGAAGGCGTCGGCCACGTTGCGCAGGTTCATGAATAAACGCCGCCCGAGGTGCGCGGGCTCGGCGAAGGCGGCGGTGTCGCGGAGACCTCGACTTTGACATCGACGATGTGCGCGGGATCGGGAGCGGCGGGGATAAATCGGGCGTCCTGCGGGTGCTCGGGCGGACGCCGAAGCCGACGTCTTTGCCCGCATGCCGGGCGCCGAGGCGGGGAACCGGGCTTCGGTCATCACCGGCAGGGGGAGGGGATTTGCCGTTCGTCTAGACGAACTCCAGCAGATCGCCGACGCAGGGTGTCGTGGCTTTTGGAATACAACATATTGCGCGCGGCGCGCCGGCCCCGCTTTCGTCGCGGGAGTGTTCGCCACCGGGCCCGCGGCGAGGGCTGCTGGCGCGTGTATCCGTATAACCATACGCTCGAGAGGAGCGAGGCGTTCGTGGGGCACCCCGCCTTCGCCGCGCTTAGGCGCGCCCGGCCCCGGCTCCTTCGAGTTCCGTGTCAACCGTGCCCGGAGGTTGCGAGACGGCCCCGGGCGGCGCCCCTTTCGAAATCACTGCGCCTGTTTCGCGACCTTGAACTCCTTGGGCTTTTCGCCCTTGGGGAGCGCGAGCAGATCGTAGTCGCGGTAGCCGGTGATCTCGACTTCGGCGAACTGGCCGACGGGCAAGGTGCGCGGCACGTAGACGCGGCCGTCGATGTCGGGGGCGTCGGCTTCGCCGCGGGCCACGCCGGGTTCCTCGACCAGGACGCGGAGCTTTTTGCCGACGTAGCCCTTGCTGACTTCGGCGGCGATCTCGTGTTGGAGGGACATCGTCTGGTGGTAGCGGGCGTCCTTTAGCTTCGTGGTGAGCTGCTCTTCCATCTTGGCGGCCTTGGTGCCTTCTTCCTGCGAGTAGCGGAAGACGCCGAGGCGCTCGAACTTGGTCGTGCGGATAAATTCGCAGAGCTCGTCGACGTCGGCCTGGGTCTCGCCGGGGAAGCCGACGATGAAAGTGGTGCGAACCGCGATGCCGGGGATGCCGGCGCGGATGCGGACGATGAGGTCGCGGATGTATTGGCTGTTCGTCTCGCGCTGCATGCGCGTCAGCATGTTGTCGCTGATGTGCTGGAGCGGGATGTCGATGTAGCGGGCGACCTTCGGGCACTCGGCGATGGTCTTGATGAGCTCGTCGGACCAGTGCGCGGGGTGCGTGTAGAGGAGGCGGATCCAGAAGTCGCCGGGGATGGCGTTGAGTTCGCGGAGAAGGGTGGTGAGCGCGGTGCCGCGGGACGAATCGACAGGGGAGCGCGGGTTGGGGCGCTGTTCCCAGGTATCCATGCCGAAGTAGGTCGTGTCCTGGGAGATCAGGTTGATCTCCTTCACGCCCTCGGCGACGAGCTTGCGTGCCTCGGCGACGACGCTCTCGACGGAGCGCGAGCGGTGGCGGCCGCGGATCTGCGGGATGATGCAGAACGCGCAGGGATGGTTGCAGCCTTCGGCGATCTTGATGTAGGCGAAATGCTTCGGCGTGAGACGGAAACGCGGCGTGTCGTAGTCCGGGATGTAGGTGCTGCGGCCCTCGATGAAATTCTGCGGCGCGGCGCCTTTCGGGCGTTTGAAGCCGGTCAACTCCTCGATGATCGGGGCGACCTTGGTGATTTGGTCGAGGCCGATGAAGGCGTCCACCTCGGGCAGCTCCTTGGGCAAATCCTTCGAGAAGCGCTGCGACATGCACCCGGCGACGATGAGCTTCTGGCCGGCGCGGCGCTTCTTCATGCCGCGGGCCTCGTGAGCCTCGAGGATGTGGTTGATCGATTCCTCCTTGGACGAGTCGATGAACGAGCAGGTGTTCACGATGACGACGTCGGCCTTGTCCTGATCGGGGACGACTTCCATGCCGGCTTGGTGGAGGTGGCCGACCATGATCTCGCTATCGACGAGGTTCTTGGCGCAGCCGAGGGAAACGAGGGAAACTTTGACCGTGCTCATGGAACGAGGAGGAAAAGATGGCGGGAAATGCGAGGTGCCGGGAAACGCAAAAACCGCGGCTTTTGAGGGCCGCGGTTTTCGAGAGTGGCGGAAAACGCGCTTACTTCTTGGCCTTGGCGGTCTTCTTGGCGGGAGCCTTCTTGGCGGCTTCCTTCTTGCGCTTCAGGTAGGCGAGACGGCGCTTTTTCTTGATGTGCTTGTTGTATTGTTGGCCCATGGGAGGTGTGTGGTAAAACGAGGACATTCGCGGTCCGCCGGGCCGGGAGTCAAGCGCGGGGAT
>CBINJQ010000046.1:0-15911 GCA_966251015.1 uncultured Akkermansia sp.
CAGGCGGCCAACAGCTTGCGCGAGACGACCCGATCCGACTGCCGTTTCTAGGCTATACCGATCATGAGGAGCATCGGTTCTTTTGGTGGGTGGGCGGGTCCCTCCGCCCATCGTTCGTCGAGGCTGCGCGCACCAGACCGCGACCGCAGGGGCACGCCCGCCCACCCGGCTTCGAGCTAACCCGAGTTCCGCCGTTGGCGCGGTCGGCTATTGCCGGGCTGGTGCTGCTGATCGCGCGGGGAATCCGCCGGCTGCTTACGTCTCCGTCCGCGACGTGATCGCGGGGGCGGTCGGACTGGAGTCGCTTGCGCCGCAGCGGGCTTTTGCTCCGCGGATAAACTCCCGCACGAGCGCGGCGCCCGGAGCCCAGACCATGAAGATGAAGCTCCCGCTTTTGGCGCCGAGCACCACGAGTTCCTCATGCGTTTTCGTGGAGCCGCCGAAGTGTCCCGCAAGAGGAAACACCAGGGCGCCGAGCAGGCCTCCGGACGCGCAAAGCCCGATCACGGTGAGGAAAAAGCCCGCCACCCGGTGCATCCAAAATTTTGCGCGCGCGTTCATCGTTTGACCGCGTAACGCAGCAGCAGCGGCCCGCCGTCCGCAAGCGTCCTCGCCTCGAGCAGCTCCAGCGCGACGTCCAAGGCGGGTCCGGGCGCGTTCGAGCCGGGCGCGGATCCCGCCAAGGCGGTTCCGAAGCCGAAGAGCCGCGACTCGACCGTCAGGCAGACTTCATCGACGAGGCCGGCGGCAAGCCACGCGGCGTTGACCGTTCCGCCCCCGAGCAACGCGCATCGTTTCCTGCCGTCGGCGCGCAGGCGGACTGCGGTTTGGGCAGGGGATTCGGAGGCGAACTCCAGCGCCCCGGGGATCGCCTCCGCCGCGTAGGCATCGGGCCGGCGGGTCCAGACCACGCGTCGCAGCCCGGGAAAGGCCTGCGGCCGCATGCGATCCTTGGAAAACTCGTAGGTCGCGCGGCCCATCACGCACGCGTCGCATTCGCGAATCGCGGCGCGAAAATGCGTTTTGTCCGCCGCCGAGGCGAAGGCGTCGCCCGCCGTCCCGTGGCGGGTGATCCATCCATCTAGCGATTGGGCTGCGATTAGCACGACCTGCATGCGGGGACCTTCATCGTGGAGGGCGTTCTTCGCAAGCACGGCGGATAGCTCTTTTGTTGGTCAATAGAAGATATGAAATGCAAAAATAAGCAGCTTGTTATCCGTCTGCGGTTTCACGCAACCTGCGTGCCTCGTTCACATCATGAAAAAAGCGCTCATCACCGGTATCACCGGCCAAGACGGTTCCTATCTCGCCGAACTCCTCCTGAACAAGGGCTACGAAGTTCACGGCATCGTCCGCCGCGCCTCCACGTTCAACACCTCGCGCATCGACCACATCTACCAGGACCCGCACTTCGACAAGGCCCGCCTCTTCCTTCACTACGGCGACCTCGCGGATTCGGTCCAGATGGTGAAGCTCCTCTACGACCTCAAGCCGGACGAGATCTACAACCTCGGCGCCCAGTCGCACGTCCGCGTCTCCTTCGACATCCCGGAATACACGGGCGACGTCGACGGTGTCGGCGCGGTGCGCATCCTCGAGGCCATCCGCGAGGCCGGTCTGGTGAACAAGGTCCGCTTTTACCAAGCCTCCTCGTCCGAGATGTTCGGCAAGGTGCAGGAGATCCCGCAGACCGAGAAGACGCCCTTCTGGCCGCGTTCGCCCTACGGCTGCGCCAAGGTCTACGCCTACTGGCTCACGGTGAACTACCGCGAGTCCTACAACCTCCACGCTTCGAACGGCATCCTGTTTAACCACGAGTCCGAGCGCCGCGGCGAGACCTTCGTCACCCGCAAGATCACCCGCGCCGCGACCCGCATCAAGATGGGTCTCCAGGACGCCCTCTATCTCGGCAACATCGACGCCAAGCGCGACTGGGGCTACGCCAAGGAATACGTCGAGATGATGTGGCTCATGCTCCAGCAGGACAAACCCGACGACTACGTCGTGGCGACCAACGAGCTCCATACCGTGCGCGAGTTCTGCCAGGAAACCTTCCAGCTCCTCGGCCTCGATTGGGAGAAATACGTGAAGTATGACGCCCGCTACGAGCGTCCCGCCGAGGTCGAGCTCCTCATCGGCGACCCCGCCAAGGCCAAGAAGCAGCTCGGCTGGGAGCCGAAGGTGCGCTTCAAGGAACTCGTCAAGATCATGACCGAGCACGATCTCAAGCTCGCCGAGCGCGAGGCCCAGATCGCCAAGCTGCCCAAGCTCGGCTGAGTCGTCCGCTTCGACCGCGTCTCCGCCCGATGTGGCCGCGGCCGTCCCCGGCCGTGTTCCGTTCCCCGGGCGCCACAACGGTGGCGCCCTTTTCCGTGAAACGCGCCCGACCCGGGCGCGGCGACAACCGTTCCCGCCGTTCCCGGTCCCCTCTTTTTTCGCTCCCATGAAACTACACATCGCCGGACACCAAGGCATGGTCGGCTCGGCCCTCGTGCGCCGCTTCTCCGCCCAGCCCGGCGTGTCCCTCGTCCTCCGCACCCGCCGCGAGCTCAACCTCGGCGACCAGGCCGCCGTCCGCGACTTCTACGCCCGGGAAAAGCCCGACGCCGTGATCGTCGCCGCCGCCAAGGTCGGTGGTATCCACGCGAACAATACCTATCCGGCCGAGTTCCTCCTCGACAACCTCGCCATCGCCGCCGCCTGCGTCGACGGCGCCTACCGGGCCGGCGTGAAGCGCCTGCTCTTCCTCGGCAGCTCGTGCATCTACCCGAAGCACGCCCCGCAGCCCATGACCGAGGACTGCCTCCTCACCAGCGCGCTCGAGCCGACGAACGAGGCCTACGCAATCGCCAAGATCGCCGGTCTCAAGCTCGCCCAGTATTACCGCAAGCAATACGGCGTGATGTTCCACTCCGCCATGCCCACCAACCTCTACGGGCCGGGCGACAACTACCACCCGGCCAACTCGCACGTGCTCCCGGCGCTCATCCGCCGTTTCCACGAGGCTAAGCTGGCCGCCAAGCCCGAGGTCGTCGCCTGGGGCACGGGAAAGCCGATGCGCGAGTTCCTCCACGTCGACGACCTCGCCGACGGCTGCGCCTTCGTCCTCGGCCTCGAGAATCCGCCCGACTGGGTCAATCTCGGCACCGGCACGGACGTCACGATCAAGGAGCTCACCGAGACCGTCGCCTCCGTCGTCGGCTACGCCGGCACGATCACCTGGGACGCGACGAAACCCGACGGCACGCCGCGCAAGCTGATGGACGTCTCCAAGCTCGCCGGCCTCGGCTGGAAGGCGAAGATCGCGCTCCGCGAGGGCATCGAGAAGACCTACGCGAGTTTCCTCAAGGAGCAGGCGGACGGCACACTCCGCGCCGTCTGATCGGCTTCGGCAATTATTCTCCTTCCTCGAGGGCGCCGGCCATTGCCCCGGCGCCCTTTTTGCGTCCCGGGATTTACGTTTGCCCGCGCCGCGGGCGGGACTCACGTTGGCCGGTTTCCATGAGCGACAACGTGCCCGACATCTCCCACGACCAACATGCCGTGCGACGCCAGAAGCTGGCCGATCTCCGCGCCGCGGGCTTCGACCCTTTCCGCGCCAACGTCGCCACGACGCACTTCTCGCAGGACGCCAAGGCGCTTTACGTCGACGGCCAGGACTACGTCACCGTGGTCACCGTCGCCGGCCGTCTCATCACCTTCCGTGTCCAGGGCGGCAGCTCCTTCGTCAAGATCCAGGACCAGCAGGGGCCGATCCAGCTCTACTTCCGCAAGGACGTGCTCGGCGAGGAACGCTACCTCGTCTTCAAGACGCAGCTCGACCTCGGCGACATCATCGGCGTCACCGGCCCGCTTTTTAAGACCAAGACCGGCGAAATCACGATCCGCGTGGACGCCTTCACGCTCGTCTCGAAGGCCCTCCGCCCGCTGCCCGAAAAGTGGCACGGCCTGAGCGACGCCGAGCAAGTCTACCGCCAGCGCTACCTCGATCTCATCGTCAACCTGGAGAGCCGCCATCGTCTCATGACCCGCGCCCGCATCGTCAGCGCGGTGCGCCGTTTCCTCGAGGATCGCCAGTTCCTCGAAGTCGAGACGCCCGTGCTTCAGGCCGTGGCCGGCGGCGCGGCGGCGCGCCCCTTCCAGACGCACCACAACGCGCTCAACACCGACTTCGTGCTGCGCATCTCGCTCGAGCTTTATCTGAAGCGCATGCTCGTCGCCGGCTACGACCGCGTGTTCGAGATCGGCCGCAACTTCCGTAACGAGGGCGTTTCCCGCCGGCACAACCCCGAGTTCACCATGCTCGAGGTTTACCAGGCCTACAGCGATTACCGCGGCATGATGACGCTCGTGCAGGACCTGTTGCGCCACCTCGTGCGCGACGTCGTCAAGCCGACCGAGACCGAGGGCGAAGGCGAGACCGCGGTCACGCGCCCCAGCATGCGGATCAAGCACGCCGCCAGCGGCGAATGGATCGACTTCGACGCCGGCTGGCGCGAGGTGCGCTACAAGGACCTCATCATCGAGAAGACCGGCGACGCCCGGTGGTTCTCGCGCAGCAAGGAGGAGAAGATCGCCGGGGTGCAGAAGCTCGGTCTTTTCGCCGACGCCAAGTGGGAGGACTTCGAGCTGACCAACGAGATTTTCGGCAAGCTCATCGAGCCGACGCTCATCCAGCCGACCTTCGTCACGCACCTGCCGAAGGAGCTTTGCCCGCTGGCGAAGATCACCGTCGACGACCCGACCACGATCGACGTGTTCGAGCTCATCATCGGCGGCATGGAGATCGCGCCCGCCTATTCGGAGCAGAACGACCCCGACGTGCAGCGCGCGATGTTCGAGGCGCAGGCCGGCGAGGAGCAGCAGAAGGTCGACCAGGACTTCCTGCTCGCGCTCGAACACGGCATGCCGCCGGCCGGCGGCATGGGCATCGGCATCGATCGTCTCTGCATCTTGCTCACGGGAGCCGAGAGCATCCGCGACGTGATTCTCTTCCCTCAGCTCCGCAACACGGCGGGCTGAGACCGAATCAAGGCATAGTCACAGAGAGCACGGAGCTCCGACACAGAGTGCACAGAGTTAAAAACAGCGAGACTGGCTTGGCTCCGTGCTCTCTGTGTCTGGGCTCTGTGAACTCTGTGGCCAAAAAACAGACGCCATGAGTTGGCCGCTCTACCTCGCGCTGAAGCAGCTCTTCCCGAGCGGGCGACGCTTTCCCTTTTTTACCGCCATTTCGATCCTTGGCGTGGCGCTCGGCGTGACCCTGTTGATCGTCTCGATCTCCGTGATGGGCGGCTTCGGCCGCGAGATCCGGAACATGATCGTTAACACCCAGGGCGAGGTGCAGGTGCGCGGCGCGGCGCGAATGGAGAACTCCCGCGCGGTGATCGATGCGGTGAAGAAGGTGCCGGGCGTGGTCGCCGCGACTCCCTTCGTGGAGGGTGTCATGCCGGTGCGGAGCGCGGATCGTGCGGCATATCCGGTGATCCAGGCGGTGGACCCGGCCCAGGTGGAAGAGGTTTCTCCGCTGGGGAAGTTCATCGTCGCCGGCGGCTTCGACGACCTCGACGATGATCGTGTCATCCTGAGCATTCGGCTCGCCGAATCGCTCCAGGCGCGGATCGGAAGCAAGATCGTCATCTATTCGCCGCTGTTGGTGGAAAAGCTGCAACGCGACGAACTCGTGGTGCCGAAGGAGCTGGAGGTCTGCGGGATCTTCGAGATCGGGCACCAGCAGCTCGACAGCAACATCGCCATCATCACGTTGCGCACCGGGCAGGAGCTGGCCGACATCGGGGGCGCCGTTCACGGCGTGAACGTGAAACTCGCCCCGGGCGTGGATCCGGACACGGCCGCTCGCGCGATCAATCGGGCGCTCCCGGTGGACGGCATGGCGCGTTCTTGGATGGATATGAACCACGAGTTCCTCTTCGTGCTCCAACTGGAGAAGAACATGATCTTCTTCCTGCTCCTCTTCATCATCGTGGTCGCGGCGTTTTCGGTGGCGTCGTCGCTGCTCATCGCGGTGGTCCGGAAGACCCGCGAGATCGGATTGCTTGGCGCGCTCGGCGCCACGCCCGGGCAGGTGGCCGCTTGTTTTTGTTTCCAAGGCGTCGTCATCGGCGTGGCCGGCACGACGGCCGGGCTGATTTTCGGCTTCACGGTCGTCCACTTTCGCAACGACTTCGTCGCCGCCATCACCCACGTGATCGGGGGCAAGGAGGCGCTCGAGCGCTTCTATCAATTTAGCCAGTTGCCCGCGCATCTGGATGGAAAAGACCTTGCGCTGATCGTGTGCAGCTCCCTCGTCGTCTCGACGCTGGCGGGCTTGTTGCCGGCGTGGCGCGCGGCGAAACTCAAACCCGTGGAGGCGCTTCGCAGTGAGTGACCCGATTTCAAAATTCGTGGATCACGAGGCAGGGCGCGACCGCCGGGCGCGCCGCGGGCCGGGGCGGTTTTCGAAACCCGGACGGCGAATCCGCCCGGCCCGACCTGCCCGGGAAATACTCGCATGACGCCCCTTCTTCAAGCCACCGGCCTGCACAAGAGCTACCTCAGCGGCGAGCGCCGGATCGAGGTGCTGCGTGGCGTCGACCTCGCGGTGCATTCCGGCGAGAGCGTGTCGATCCGCGGTGAATCCGGTTCGGGAAAATCCACCCTGCTCAACCTGCTCTCCGGCCTCGACGCGCCCGACTCGGGCGAACTCCGCTGGGAGGGCGACGCCACGTTGATCCCCGTTCGCCGGGGGCGCCTGCTCGGGCTGGTTTTCCAAGCCTTCTACCTCGTGCCCGAGCTCGACGCGGAGGCCAACGTGCTGCTCGCCGCGCGTCTGGTGGGCAAGATAGGTCCGGCCGAGCGCGAGCGCGCCGGCGAGCTGTTGCGCCGAGTCGGTCTCGGTGAGCGCGGGCACCATACGCCGGCGAAGCTTTCCGGCGGCGAACGTCAACGCGTGGCCATCGCGCGCGCCTTGATGAACCGCCCCAAGCTCATCCTCGCCGACGAGCCTACCGGCAATCTCGACGAAGGCAGCGGCGATTCGATCATCGATCTGCTTCTCTCGCTCTGCCACGAGGAGGGCTGCGCGCTCGTCCTCGTGACCCACAACGCCGCCCACGCCGGCCGCTGCGCACGGAAACTCTTCCTTCGCGAAGGCGGGTTTCACGCGGTGTGACGCGCCCGTGGCTTGCGAGGGAGGCTTTGCAAGCCCCCGCCCGATGCGCGTGGGCGGGAACGTGCGCGCCCGCCGGACGGCCTCGATTCACGCGGTGACCGGTGAACGCGCCGTCGGGCGTTGGCGCATGGGTGGTCGACGAGGTTCGGGGCTTCTCTGCGGCTCCGCGACTTCAACGCTTAGCCTGGAAACGGCAGTCGGATCGGGTCGTCTCGCGCAAGCTGTTGGCCGCCTGCCGCCCGCGTCACCCGCTCCATGCATCCGCCGGGTGCACGTCGGGGTTCCGCGAGCGCCATCGAGTCAACATCTTGCGTGATACTCCGCCACCCGACTGCCGTTTCCAGGCTTATGGCGTTTCGCGCGGGGCCGCCTCCGACGTGCGGAATCGCTGGTCGTCGAGCGCCTGCAGGGCGGCTTTGATCCAGAACGACAGGTCGTCCTCCGCGTCGGTGGATGCTTGAAGCTCCTTCAGCCAAGGGCGGCAGGTTTCTCCCCAGTGGGAAATCGCGCGGACCGCCGCGGCGCGTTCGGCGCCCTTCGCCTCCGCCAGGCGACGCACCCGCAGCCTGGCGCCGGGGTCGCGGTCCGGCGCGGTCACGCTGAGCGTCGCGGAGCCGATGAAGTTCAGGGACGCGTCCCAGGCGCGAAGCGTGACCGGGTGCGGACCGGCGGGCAGCTCGGGCAGCGAGAACGTGGCGTTGTTTTCATACCTCGACCATGGCCCGTCGGCGTGCCGCCATTGAAGCAGGCCTCCGTTTGGCATCTCCGCTTTCAGCACGACGAGGAGATTTTCGTCCGACGACGGGAGCTGGGCGGCGGCCAGCGTGGGCGGGGGGAGGGGAAGGGGCGCGAGACGCCAGGGCGCGGAGCCCGGCTCGGGGATGAAATAGCGCGTTCCGTCGGCGCACGTGTGCATGGCGCGGAACACGGGATCCGCGGGCAGCGGTTGATCGGCGGGCAGGACCGGCGCCACCCGGTCTCCGAGGCCGCGCCAGAGACGGTCCCCGGCGGTGATCCAGAGGACATCCGTTTCGTCGCGGGCGTAACCCTGGACCGCGCCGGGAAGGCGTAGCCTGATCGAGTCGGGCCCGTGAGCAGCCAGAAGCGGCCGCGATTATCGAACATCGGCGTGAACAGCGCGGGATCTTTCGAGGGGAGCCCGAGGTCGCTCCAAACCTCGGGCTGTTTGGAGCCGGGCGCCCGGCAGGCGTAGGCGAGACCCTTGCTGTCGCGCAGGGCAAACCATACGCCGCCGACGTCGTCGGGGAAGGGGCCTTCGGCCCAGTTTGCGTCTCGCGTGGCGAGGATCTTTTCGGGCGGACGTCGGGCGAGGTCCGCGGCGTCGAACAACACGGCTTCGCGTGCTTGCGAGAAGAGGACGAAGCGCCCGCCCTTGACGGGCAGCACGCCGTCGGGCCGAGGAAGGATAAGGCCGACTTTCCTGTCCCATCGCCGGATCTCCGTGTCGGCGGGGCGCTCGAGGGGGAGGCCGACAAGGGCGTCTTCTCCGGTGCCCCCGGTGAAGGCGTAGCCGTCGTGCATGCTCCAATCCCGCGAAAAGGCGGAGAAACGCGCCTGCGCGCCGTCTTCGAACTTTGTCCAAGTGGCGCCTGCGCGAAGCCATGCCCGGCTCTCCGGGCCGTTCGCGAGCACGCACAGTTGTTTCGCGCCGAGATCGAGCAACGACACGACTTCGCACCCTTCCGGGACCTCGATCTCCCCGAGGCGAGTCGCGCCGCGAGGCAGGTTCCAGAGTCGCCCCCGGGTCCGCTTGTCGGCGCGGCAGGCGGCGATCCAGACCCCGCCGTCCTTGGCGGGGAACACTTCGCTGACGGCGACGTTTTTCAGTCCGAGGTAGTCGGGCGGAAGCGGTGTCGAACCCTTGGCCTCGCGCATCAGCATCACCCCGAGTTTGTCCGGCGGCGCCCGCCAGTTTTGAGATTTCAACCAGAACCAAAGCCGTCCGTCCCCGGCCTGCAGGCCCGACACGGGCAAGGCGAAGGAGTCGGGCAGGGTGGCGCCACCCGCGTCCCTGAGCAGCGGCACCGTTTTGGCCAGGTTGAAAGATTCCGATTTTTTGGTCCGGGCGTTCCAGCGGATCACGCGGCGCGCGTCGGACAAGATCCAGACGTCGCCGTTTGCTTCGAAGACGAAATTTTCCGGTGAGGCCACGACGTCGACGCCCTCCCGGACGCCGAGGGGGAACGGCAGGGCGACGAGTTTCTCCAAGCCCGGGATCGCGCAGCGATAAAGAGCGATGCCGGCCTGCTGTTGTTCTTTGCCGACGAGGTAGGCCGAGCCGTCGGGCCGTTCGGAGATCGCGAAAATCGTCTCGGGCAGCGGACCTCGATAGAGGGGAACCCAGTTTACGCCGTCGAAACGTGCGACACAGGGCCGTGACGCGGGACTCCGCCGGCCGCCACGACATAACCCTCCTGGATGGAGCGAAAGTAACTCAGCCCCGCCGGTAGCTCCTTGCCGAAGGCCGGCACTCCCGCGCCGGGCCGGGCCGCAGCCGAAAGAAGGAGACCCGCGTAAGCCAGCAGGCACATGATCGCCAGAAGACCTGAACTCCAACGTGGGGCGCGGCGAGGCATGGGGAAAGCGGCGGGAACAAGCCAGACGGATCGCGCGGTTTGACAATGCATTTGCGCGAGCCGGCGGCGGCGGGGTTTTTTGTGGCGCGGCAGGGCGGCCGGGCTACGGTCCGGCGCATGTTTTTCTCAAAGACGAAGGTGAAGTGCGGCGTGGCCGGCGTGGGGTCGCTCGGCCAGCATCACGCGCGCATCTACTCCGCGCTGCCGAACGTCGAGTTCATGGGCGTCTTCGAGGCGAACGACGAGCGCGCGAAGGAGATCTGCGCTCGCCACAACTGCCGGCGTTTCGCATCCCTCGAGGAGCTCGGCGAGGCGTGCGACGCCGTCTCCGTCGTCGTGCCGACGGACCTTCACGAGAAGGTGGCGCTGCCCTTGCTCGCGAAGAAAACGCATCTGCTGATCGAGAAGCCGATCACCGCCACGCTCGAGGAGGCCGAGCGCGTGCTCGCCGCGGCGCAGGCGAGCGGCTGCATCGTGCAGGTCGGGCACATCGAGCACTTCAACCCGGTGATGAGTTTTCTCGAAAAACACATCGACCGGCCCGGCTACATCACGACCGAGCGCCTCGCGCCCTACACGCCGCGCGGGACCGAGGTCGGCGTGGTCCTCGACCTCATGATCCACGACATCGGCATCGTGCTCGCGCTCGTGAGGTCGCCGATCCGCAAGATCGACAGCGTCGGCATCAGCGTGCTCTCGAAGACGGAGGACATCGCGAACGCCCGCATCGAGTTCGAAAACGGCTGCGTGGCCAACCTCAGCGCCTCGCGCATGAGCCTGAAGAAAAACCGCGAGATCCGGGTGTTTCAGGACAACGCCTACCTGTCGCTCGATTTCATGAACCAGAAGGGCCACCTCGTGAAGAAGAGCGACGTGATCGCCTACGGCCTGAAGGTGAAGGTCGGCCTCGCGAAGCCCGGTGACGCGAGCGAGATTCCGGTCGGCGAGATTCCGATCGAGAAGGACGAGCCGTTGAAGCTCGAGTTGCAGCATTTCACGGAGAGCGTGGCCGAGCTGAAGCAGCCGAAGGTCGGCGCGACGCTCGGCAAGACGGCGCTCGAAGTGGCGATCCAGATCTCGGAGCAAATCAAGGCGGCGGCAGGCAAACGGTGAGCGAGACGTCTTTAGGTAGGGCGGGACCGCCGGGCCCGCCGGGTTTGGGCGAGCGCATCGGAAATGGCGAAACCCCGATTCAACGCGGCGGGCCCGGCGGTCCCGCCCTACCACAGAGAAAGAAACTGCCGCATGGCGTGCCGGCGTGGGTGGCGGATGGCGCGGTCTATTTTGTTACGATCTGCTGCACGCCGCGTGGGGCGAACCAGCTTTGCGTGCCGGCGGTTGCCGAGACGGTGTTTGAGGCGGTGCGATTTCGCGAAGCATGGCTAGACTGGCATGTGCGGTTGATGCTGCTGATGCCGGATCACCTGCACGCGCTTATCTCGTTTTCGCCGCGTCAGCCGATGGCGAAGACTCTGGCCAACTTTAAGGAGATCGTGGCGAAGCAAGCGGGCGTGCGCTGGCAGCGGGATTATTTCGACCATCGGTTGCGGGCCGAAGAATCCCTGGACGAGAAGGCGCACTATATTCGCATGAATCCGGTCAGGAAGGGCTTGAACACGCAGGTGGAAGATTGGCGGTATGTGTGGCCGAAACTCGCAGACCCAAACCCGGCGGGCCCAGCGGTCCCGCCCTACCTATGAACACGCCGAGCAACCACGGCGGGCCCAGCGGTCCCGCCCTACCTATTTTGCCGCCGCCGGCGGGCGGCCGCGTGGACTTGCTCGTGATCGCCGGCGAGCATTCGGGCGACGAACACGCGGCGCGGCTGGTCGCGGACCTGCGGGCGAAGCGGCCCGGGCTGGCGGTCTGCGCGCTGGGTGGCAAACACCTGGCGGCGGCGGGGGCGCAGTTGTTGCACGACCTGACGGCGTCGTCGGTGGTCGGGCTCGTGGAGGTGTTGAAAAACTACTCGTTCTTCAAGGCGCTCTTCGACGAGACGCTGCGCTGGATCGAGGAGCACAAGCCGCGCGCGGTGTGTTTCGTCGATTACCCGGGCATGAATCTACGCATCGCGGCGGCGCTCAACGAGCGAGGGCTGGCGGCGAAGGCGGGCGGCCCGGTGAAGCTGCTCTTCTACATTTCTCCGCAAATCTGGGCGTGGAAGGCGAAGCGGCGTTTCAAGATGGCGAAACACCTCGACGCGCTCGCGTGCATTTTCCCGTTCGAGGTCGAGTGCTACGCCGACACCGGGCTCCAGGTGGATTTCGTGGGGCACCCCTTCTTGGCGGACGATTACGAGGCGCCGGTGCGCCATGATCCCGAGGCGCCGGTGCTCTTGTTGCCGGGCAGCCGCAAGCAGGCGGTGGGGCGCATCTGGCCGGTGTTGCGCGAGGGTTACCTCGCCTACGGCAAGCGTCCGGCGCGGGTGATCTATCCGAGCGCGTCGATTCGCGAGGTGATCGAGCGGGGCGGGGTGCCCGCCGGCGTGGAGCTTGTCCAGAACACGGGAGAACCGGTGGCGGCGTCGGCCGTGCTGACTTCGAGCGGCACGATGTCGCTGCATTGCGCGTTGGCCGCGCTGCCGGGCGCGATCGCCTATCGGGCGAATCCGTTGACCTACTTGCTCGGTCGGATGCTCGTGAAGATCCCGTATCTCGGCATCAACAACCTGCTGCTCAAGGAGCCGATGTATCCGGAGTATTTGCAGGGCGCCGCTTCGCCGCGCGCGTTGGCGGCCGAGCTGCGTAGTTGCCTGGAAACTACCGGGAGGGCGGAGAAGACCCGGGAGCAGGCCGAGGCGTTGAAGGCGATCCTGCGCCGGCCGGCGAGCGGCACGGCGGCGGACTGGGCGATCCGGCGCGGCGGGCTTTGACCGCTATTCCGCCGGCAGGCCCACGCGCACCCGAAAAAACGCGCGGCCGGTGTTCGCCGGGGCGAAGGTGGCGGAGCGTTCCGTGCCGTTCTCCTCGACCACGACGCCCGACGTGCTCCACGTGACGAGGTCGGTGCTCGCCTCGGGGGAGTAGACGAGGTCGGGCCGGATCGCGTGGAAAACGAGGGAGAGCGCGCCGTCTCTGACCGACGGCTGAAGCGGCCACGACGAAGGGGGCGTCACCGACGGCGAGCCGGGCCCTCCGGCGCCGGAAGCCGGCTCGAGGTTGAACGCGTATTTGAGCAGGTTGGGCGTGCCCCGCGCGCTCGGGTCGGCCAGCGGCCCGGAAATCGAAGGCTCGGCGAGTTGCTCGGGGGTGAAACGGCTTTCCCGCCACAGGTCGAAGCTGGTCGCGGGCAGCACGGTCAAGGTGGCCGAGATCGTCGCGGCGCCGAAGGCGTTGGTCACGACGACGAGGTAGGAACCGCTCTGCGAGAGCTGCGCGTTGGCGATGCGGAGGGCGGGGCCGGTCGCCCCGGCGATATCCGCCGAGCCCATGGCGGATTGGCGGCGCCATTGGTAGGTGAACGGCGGGGTGCCGTCCGCGACGACGGAGAACGTGAGGTCCCGCCCGAGGTTCACGTAGGCGCCCAGAGGCCCGACGTCGAGGACAGGCGACCGTCCGGCGATCACGACGGTGTGCATCCATCCCGCGGCGAGGGCGACGGAGCGGCCTTGCACGGTCGACGGGACGGTGGCTTGGCCGGCGCTGTCGTCGCCCCACGCGACGATCGTTTTGTCGTCGAGGAGAGCGGCGCCGTGGTGGCGACCTGCGGCGAGCGAGCGTCCGTTCGCGAGGCCCGCGGGCACGAGCGACTGGCCGAGGTGGGGCGCGACGCCGGTGTTGGTCGAGCCCGCGCCGAAGGCGACGACGGAGCCGTCGGCCAGCAACGCCTCGGTGTGGAAAAAACCCGCGGCGACGGCGACCACGCCCGAGAGGCCGGCGGGGACGGCGGATTGACCATGGGAGTTGTCGCCCCAGGCGACAAGGGTGCCGTCGGTTTTGAGCGCGACGGTGTGATACATGCCGGCGGAGATGGCGACGACGCCGGCGAGGCCGGGCGGAATCGTGCGCTGGCCGAAGCCGTCGTGGCCCCAGGCGACGAGGGTCCCGTCGTGTTTCAGGGCGACGGTGTGGCTGCCCCCGGCGGCGACGGCGACGACGCCGGAAAGACCGGCGGGGACGTTGGTCTGGCCCTCGGCGTTGTTGCCCCATGCGAGCACGATCCCGTCGTTGCGCAACGCGACGCTGTGGCCTTGGCCGGCGGCGATTGCGACCGAGCCGTTGAGGGTGGCCAGCGGGATGTCGGTTTGTCCGGAGGTGTTCCAGCCCCAGGCGAGCAGTTGCCCGTTGGATTTGAGCGCGAGCGTGTGGCCTTGGCCGGCCGCGATGGCGACGACTCCGTTCCGCGCGGCGGACGGGACGGCGCATTGGCCGAAGTCGTCGTCGCCCCAGGCGACGACCTCGCCGGGCGGCGTCGCCGGGTTGACGGTGAGAATCGTGGACGCGCCGATTTCGTCTCCGGCGCAGTTGCCGGCTTCCAGCGCGTAGACGCCCGAGTCGGCCGGCGTGAGATTGGAAACGACGAGGTGCGCGGTGTGGGCTCCGACGACGCGCCCGTCGTCCGCGAGCGCGACGCCGTCCTTGGTCCACTGATACACGAACGGGGGCGTGCCGGCGACGGAGGCGTGAAAATTCGCCGTCTGGCCGGCGAGACGAACCTGCGTGGCGGAGGGCGTGAGGACGTCGGGCGGGGCCGCGGCCAAGGCCAGCGAGTGCCGGCCGCCGGCGGCGATGGCGAGCACGCAGCTTTGCGCGCTCGCGGGGATCGAACCCTGTCCGTCCGAATCGCCGCCCCACGAGACGACGGAGCCGTCGCCCTTGAGGGCGAGGACGTGTTCGTTGCCGGCGGAGATCGCGACGACCCCGCTCAACCCGGAGGGCACGTTGGTCTGTCCGTGAAAATTGCCTCCCCACGCGACGACGCTGCCGTCGGACTTCAGCGCCACCGAATAGTCGCCGGCCGCCGAGATCGCGACCACTCCGCCCAATCCCGACGGCACGGTGATCGCGCCATAGGTGTTGAGTCCGCCCCAGGCGACGACGGTGCCGTCGGCTTTGAGGGCGAGGGTGTGCTCGAAGCCGGCGGAGATCGCGACGACATCGCTCAAGCCGGACGGGACGGCCGTGGTGCCGAAACTGTTCAGCCCCCATGCTCGAACGGTGCCGTCGCTTTTCAGCGCGACGGAGTGACTCGAACCCGCGGCGATGGCGACGATTCCGGTGAGCGGCTGACCTCCGAGGGCGACCGGATTGGCGACGGCTGTTCCGGAGCCGGGCGTGCCGCTCACCTGCCCGTAGGTGTTGTAGCCCCACGCGGCGAGCGTGCCGTCGGCTTTGAGGGCGAGGAAATGGCTGGCGTCCGCGCCGGAGGCGATGGCCGTGACCGAACCGAGGCCCGGAGGGGGCGTGATTTGCCCGACGTCATTGCGGCCCCAGGCGACGACGGTGCCGTTGCTTTTGAGCGCGAACGAGGAAACGGCTCCGGCGGCGATCGACACGACCTCGTCCGATGCGGAAAGCGGCACGGCAGACTGACCGTAGTTCGGATGGCCGGACGCGCCGGCTACCCCGGCTCCCCATGCGACCACTCTACCGGGCGTTGTCGCGACGGAGATCAGCGGCGAGAACGCGAAGAGGGATAAGACAAGCCAGAGGAGGCTCGGAATTCGCCGACCGGGGCCGACCGGAACCTGGGGCAGGGCAGCCATCATGACTTGGGCTAGCCGCAGGCGCGAGAGTGGTCGAGCGCTATTCGTCAGGAGACTGTGAAGCGGCGGCGGGCCGGGCGACGACCGGCGCGGAGGAGGCGCCGGGGGCGGAGGACTCGGAATCTATCACGACTTCATCGTCGATCCCGGGCCGTCCGGAGACGACGTAGGCGCCGAGGGTTCGGTTGTTGCGATAGGGCGCGGCGGTGAGCCGTGCGGTGGGCTCGAGCGTATCGAGCCGGCGGGCGATGAGCGGCGTGCCGGCGGCCGGGACCGGAGCCCGGAGGTGCGGGAGGAATTCAACGACCGCGGTCGCATCATCGGCGTCGTAGCTGAAAACCCGGCCGATCTCGACGTGCTTGGGCGCGATTAGAATCGGTTCGGCGCGAGGGGCGGGCTTCTTTTTCGAGGGAAGCAAGGAGCAGCCGGAGAGCGCGGC
>CBINJQ010000047.1:0-15803 GCA_966251015.1 uncultured Akkermansia sp.
GCGGGGCTGATCGAATCGCGCATGCGCGGGCCGGGGCGCGCCGAGTTTGATTTAGTAGGGGCCGCGGATGTGCGGGTTGACCTCGGTGCGGTAGAAATCGGCGAGGCGCACGTGGAGGTCGGGCGGGAGGCGGCGCAGGTCGGAGACGGCGGCGTTGTCGGTGACTTGGGACAGGCGGCTGGCGCCGGTGATGACGGTGGTGACGGCGCCGTGGTCGAGTATCCAGCGTTGGGCCAACTGCGCGAGCGTCCAGCCGGCGGGAACGAAGGGCTTGAGCGCTTCGGCGAGTTCGACGGCTTTCTCGAAGGGGATGCCGGCGAAGGTCTCGCCCACGTTGAAGGCGGCGCCGTCGCGGTTGTAGTTGCGATGGTCGCCGGCGGGAAAGGTGGTGGCGCGGGTGAATCGTCCGGAAAGCACGCCGCTCGCGAGCGGCAGGCGGACGATGATGGCCACGCCTTGCGATTGGGCGCGGGGGAAGAGCTGCTCCGCCGGCTTCTGGCGGAAGACGTTGAAGATGACCTGGAGCGATGCGAGGCCCTCCTGGCCGAGGCAAAGCAGACCCTCGTCGACGGACTCGACGCTGGCTCCGAAGGCGCGGATCTTGCCCTCGGCGCGGAGGCGGCGCAGCCACTCGAAAACGTCGCCGCGGCGAAGGACCTCGGTCGGCACGCAGTGGAGCTGGGTGAGGTCCAGCGCGTCGACGCCGAGCCGGCGCAAGGAGTCCTCGGTGGCGGCGCGCAGGCCGGCCTCGGTGTAACGGTCGGGATAGAGGGCGGCGGTGCGGCCGAGCTTGGTCGCGACAAAGACGTCCTTGCGGCGGGTTTCGCGGAGGAAGCGGCCGACGAGGGTCTCGCTGCGGCCCGCGCCGTAGACGTCGGCGGTATCGAAAAACGTGATACCGGCGTCGGCGGCGGCGCCGAGGATGGCGAGGGCGGAGGCGTCGTCGACGGCGCCCCAGTCGGCGCCTCCGAGTTGCCAGCAGCCGAGGCCGATTTCGGAGGCGGGGAAGCTGGTCCGTGCAACGGCGCGGGTTCTCATGGGGTCGGCGACGTTGGAGGGGCGGGAGGGGTCGACGCAATGCCGGGGGCGGGGGCGCGGCACGACGCGGCAGGATGTTTGGACGAACAGGACCGGGGGATGGCGGATATTGCGCAGAGGGGAGGGTTTCGCGCTGAAAGCGGTTTTCGCGGCGCCGCGTTTCTGCTGGGGTCGCGAGCATGTCGTGTTTTCAGATGTCGCGCATGGTTTTGGGCGTGGGTTTGGCGATGCTTTCGACGGGAGGCGGCGCGCGCGCCGAGTCGCGGGAGTGGACGGCCGCGGACGGGCGGACCTTGAGGGGAGAGTGGCTGGCGACCGACGAGAAGGCGGTGAAGGTGAGGCGCGAGGACGGGTTGGTGTTCGACATCCCGCTGGAGACTCTCGGCGAGGCGGACCGGGCGTGGGCGATCGAGCAGGGGAAAACGAAAGCGGCGGCGCCCGTCGCGCCGGTCGCGTTGCCGAAGACTCGCAGCGACGCGGAAAAGAAGGCGGCGGCGGACGCGCCTTTCCTGAGCGGGCCTTTGGTCTACCGGCTTTCCAAGGGCTCGGAAAAGTGGCCGGAAGATCGGCGCCGCATGATCGTGGAGGCGATGGACGCGGCGGTTTCGTTTTTAAACAAACACGGGAATTTCAAGAAAGCGGTGACGGCCAACAACAGTCCGGGGACGCCGACGGCGGACGCGAACTGGGACGGGTGGATCAACTGGGGCGGCTCGATCAACCGCCGGGTGGCCTTGCACGAGATCGCGCACACGCTCGGCGTCGGCACGCATTGGCGTTGGCGGGAGAACATCAAGGACGGCAGGTGGACGGGGAAACACGCGTTGAAGCAGTTGCGCGAGTTCGACGGCGCGGACGCGGTGCTTTACGCCGACAGGATGCATTTTTGGCCCTATGGGTTGAATTTCGACAAGGAGTCGTCTCCGGAGAACGATCTTCGATTCGTGAAGATGGTGGCGGCGCTGCGGAAGGACATGGAGATCGAGTGACGTATTCGGGAGTAGCGCTTCCGGGGCAGGGCCGGACCGCCGGGCCGGCCGCGTCGGAGCGGCGTTTCGCCAGGCGATATACCGTGATAATACGCCGATAACACGCCGTCAGCCTGTGGGGCGGGCCCAGCGGTCCTCCCCGCGCTACCTGAACCGCGAAACGCGGATGCGCTCCATTTGAAGCGCGCTAGTCCCCGACGGGAAGCAGGCGGAAGGGGTGCGACGTGGCTTCTCCGGCGGGGAGGAGCGAGGGCAGGAGGAAAAAGCCCTCGGCGACGGCGGCGTCGGCTTCGCCTTCGGGGGCTTGGCGGAGCGTGCCGGAAAAGTTCACGGTGCGCTTGATGACGCGGTTGGTTCCGGGCGCCTGATCCTTGAGCTGGAACCGTCCGGTGAACGCGCCGGTGGCGGGGTTGAGACCGAGGATCTTCCAGGCGGCGGGGTTGTTCTCCGGCATCGTCGGGTCGACGATCATGAAGCGGCCGGCGGGGCTTAGCACCAAGGTGACGGGAAGGTCGTCGCCGGAGGCACCGAGGTCGGTGGTCTCCGATCCGTGGACGATTTCCAGAACGGCGGACTGGGCGGGTGTATCCGTTAATCCGAGACGCTGGGGAAGCGTGATGGCCGGACGCGCGGGAGGACGAACGCGTTCGGTTTGAGGCGGGAGCCACGCGTCGAGCAGGACGGAGCAGGCCAGGGGGCCGAAGCCGGAGCGGTAGGCGGGGTCGCGCGGGGTCGCGGTCGAGGGCAGGGCCGCTTTGCGCCAGTAGACGCGGGCGCCGGCCTCGGCGGGGATATGGAAGAGGCCTTCTCGCGAGGCGTCCGGGTGGGCTTGCAGCTGAAGGTTGCCGGCGATGAAGGAGTCGCGTCGCGCGCCGTAGGGGGCGAGCCAGAGCCGGTAGGCGCGGTTCGGAGTCGGTTTGAAAGTGGCGGTGAGCAAGGTGCCGTCGGCGAGTTTGCCGGCGAGCGAGAGATTGGCGCTGCGCGCGAGGAGACGGGCCTTGGCGTGACCGGAGCCGGCGATCACCGTCGTTTCCCCGGCGTCGACGCCGGGGCCGAGGACGAGGGTGTGCGCGCTTGCGGGAAGTTCCGCAGGCGGCGCGGGGAGGCCGAGTTTGGCGCCGTGCGCGAGGGCGGCCGGGTTGTCGGCGCCGCGAGTCACCAGGCCGGACAGGCCATCGTTTGTGACGGTGACCGAGACGACGAGAGCGGGAAGCCGGGCGGTGGCGGCGCGGGTATGCGTGAGCTTGGCGCTCGAGGCGTCCTCGGACGGGATGAGTTTACCTTTCAGCGGGATGGGCTTGGACTCCGCGCCGAGAAGAAGTTTGCCGGTGTAGGTGAGGTCGCGGGTGGAGACGACCAGAGAGATTTTTCCGACCGGGGAGGTGAACTCCTCCGCGTCGACGGAGCCGCCGACGAGCGCCTCGTAGGAGCCGCCGAAGCCGACCACGACGAGCTCGGGCGCCGGCGATACCAAGGTGAACGTGTAGTTCGGCGCCACCCCGCCGGTAAGCGTGAGGGGATACCGGCCGGCGGGACTGTTCAGCGTCGCGGCGGTGCCCACCGTCGGCGGGGTGGTGATCACGCCGGGTTTGAACGGGGTGTCGGAACCGACCAGTCCGCCGTAGCTGAGCACGAACACGGGGTTGGGGCTCGCGACGGCGCGGGCGGTGTTCGATACGAAGACGATCAGGTTTTTTTTCCCGACCGTGACGGTATGGGTGATCGATGTTTCCGCGAAGCTGTCGTTGGCGGGGCTGGTCGCTTTGACGACCACGGTTCCGGCGCCGGTGAAGGCGAGTTCTCCCTCGTTGAAGGTGGCGGGGCCGGAGACGACCGAGATCACGGGAGCCAGCCCGGACACGTTGGTCGTGGCGGAGATGGAGATCGGCTCGTCGCCATAGGTGGCGGTCGCGGGAGGCGCCGGGTCAAACGCCACCGTCTGGGGCGGTAGCGTGATCTGGATGGTGCGGCGGACGGGGGCGGCGGCGGCGTAGGAAACGCCGTCCGTCACGGCGGCGGGCCGCGTGGCCTCGACGACGATCTCGCCGGTTCCGGTGTAGGTGAGAACGAAACCGTCCAAGGTGCCGGGCCCGGAGATGCGCGCAAGGGTCACGGGGAGGCCGGAGCTGGAGGTGGCGGAGAGCGTGAGCTGGCCCGGGGTGCCCGAGAAAATCCGGGGTTCGGGTTGGGCGAAATCGATGGTCTGGGCCTGATCGTAGAGCGCGGTCACGGTGATGCTGGCGGTGACGAGATCGAAGGTCCGGTCCCACGCGCGGAACACTTTGCCCTCGGGGGCGGAAAACACCGGTGCGACGGCCGCTTCGCCGGCCCTGACGGTCTGCGTCAACTCGCCGCCGCCGGTGCGGGCGGCGCCTTCGCCCAGAGCGAAGGTGACGGTGAAGGTGGCCGCGGCGGGGCGGCGAAGGAAAAGGCTGTGGGTCGACGCGGTGGCGAGGTCCACGATGCCGCCGGAGGCGACGAGCGCGGGCGCGGAACGGTCGTCGGTGGTGCCGTCGCCGAGCTGGCCTTCGCTGTTGGCGCCCATGGCCCAGAGGGAGCCGTCGCGTTTGAGGAGGAAGGTGTGCGCGGCGCCGACGATGATACGTCCGGCGCTGAACGAGGCGAGCTGGGGCACGGGGTATCGGGCGAGGGCGGAGCCCAGTCCGAGCTGGCCGCGGGTGTTGTCGCCCATGACCCAGACGGAGCCGTCGGAGCGAACAAACAAAGAGTGGAGGCCGCCGGCGGCGACGTGGACGACCTGGGTGGCGATCTGAACGGGCGTGTCCGCGCCCACGAGGTTGCCGGTGCCGAGCTGGCCTTGATCGTTTTGGCCGAGGGCCCAGAGGGAGTCGTCGGTTTTGATGAACAGGACGTGGGAACGGCCCGAGGCCACGTAACGCACGGCCGAGGCGATTTCGACCGGGGTGGCGGACGAGGACTCCGCGGCATATCGGCCGAGGGCGTAGAGCTTGCCGTCGGACTTGAGGTAGACGCTGTGCGCGTCGCCGGCGGCTATCTGCATGACGGAGGCGGCGAGCTGGCGGGGAGTGTTCTCCTCGGCGGTTGCCGGAGCCTCGCCAAGCTGGTGGTCGTCGTTGGCGCCCATGCCCCAGAGCGCGCCGTCGGACTTCAGGAACAGACTGTGGGCGGGGCCGGCGGCGACCTGCACGACGCCGCTTTCCAAAATGCGAACGGGCTCGGCGCGACTCTCGGTGGTGCCGTCGCCAAGCTGTCCGGACTCGTTGGCGCCCGCGCCCCAGAGCGAGCCGTGGGCGCCGATGAAAAGGGTGTGGTCGGCTCCGGCGGCGACCTCCGATGCGTAGCGGTCGGCGGAGGTCGGCACGAGGAGAGGCTCGTCGCTCTCGACGATGGTCGCTCCGTCGGCGGCTGTTCCGCTGACAAGCAGGCTTTGGAGGGCGCGCGGGGCGACGGTGGCGGTGACGGTGCGGCTGTCGAGGGTGACGTTGTTCTTCGTGAGGCGAACCCAGTAACGCGTGGTGGCGATCAACGGCGGGGTGTCGTAGCGGGAGCCGGTGGCGAAGGGAACGGGCGTGGAGGTGTTGCCGCGTTCTCCCAGATACCATTGGTAGGTCACGCCGACGCCGTCGCCGGAGGGGACGACCTCGAAGGCGGTGAACTCGTCCGGGGCGATCCGGACGTCGGCGGGTTCGGTCCGGATGCGAGGACCGAAGGTCTCGAGGACGGTGAACTGGTCGACCCAGGCGGCGTCGAGGTTGGCGTTGACCGAGGCGTCCTTGGCATACTCCCAGCGCAAGGTGTGGCTGCCGGAGCCGGCGAGGGTGTAGGTGCGGGTCTGCCAGTCGACGTTGCCGCTGATGGGGTTCGGCTGGGCGACGTTGTCGATGTAGAAGGTGAGAACGTCGCGGTTGCCCTCGGAGGACACCTTCCACTTGAAGCTAAACTTGGTGACTCCGGTGACGGTGACGCTTAGCGCGGATTTGGCGCTGGCGGCGACGACACCGCTTTGCGCGGCATCCACGCCGTCGCGAGTGATTTTGGTCTGCGAGACCCAGGCGCCCGCGCCCGTGCTGGTGAACGTGAGGTCGGGGGCGTCCACGGCGGCGGAGAGGGCGTTTGCCGCGGTGGTCTGCGCCAAGGCGGGGCGTGGCGCGCAGAGGAGCGCTAATGCGAGAACGAGGCCGAGCGCCGAGGCGATCCGAGCGAGGGCAAAACGGGAGTGGAAAGAGAACACGGGGCGACGGGGACGACTCAGAACCGGAAGTTGCTGCTGACCTGGAAGACGGCGGTGATGATCGCGTAGGCGATGAAGCCGACGAAGACGAAGGCGCCCATGAGCACTCCGCCGCTGATCGACTTGGTGAAGGTGTTGAGGAAGCGGTCGAGGTCGTTGCGACAGGTGCGGGCGATATCGCGAAGGCCGGGGGCGAGGCTGCCGGTCTGCTCGGAAACGGAGAGCCGGTCCAGGAGCAGCGGGGCGAAGACGCCGGTGCGGCCGAGCGCGACGGAGAGCGCCTCGCCCTCGAGCACCCGTGTGGTGGCCTCGGAGAAGCGGGCGCGAAGGGCCTCGTTGGCGACGGTGCGCTCGGCGAGGCGCAAGGCCTCGGCGGTGGTGATCCCGTTTTCGAGGAGCACGGCGAGCGTGTGGGCGAAGTTGAGGACGGTGCCGCGGACGGTGAAGCCGCTCAGCATCGGCACGCGGAGGGCGAGCTCGTCGGTGGCGAGGCGGCCGGCCGGGGTGCGGCGCCATTGCCAGAAGAAGATGAGGCCGATGAAAAGCGCGCCGACGATGAACGGACCGTAGCGGAGGGCGAACTCGGAGCCGTCGACCATGAGCTGCGTCGCCCAGGGGAGCTTGCCGCCCAGCGAGGTGAGCAGGCTCTTGAGCCGGGGCATCAGGAAGAAGAGAAAGAAGAAAATGACGCCGGTCGCGAGGAAGCAGACGAAAACCGGGTAGGCGAGGGCGGCGGCGAGCTTGCCGCGCAGTTCCTTCTGCTCGGTGAAGTGAGTGATGAGGCGTTCGAGGACGTCGCGGAGGTTGCCGGTGGCTTCGCCGGCGGCGACGAGGTTGATCGTCTGGCCGTCGAAGACCTTCGGGAACTGGGCGAGGGCGGCGGAGAGCGTCTGGCCCTCGCTCAGGCTGCCCCAGAGCGACGCGGTGAGGGAACGCAGACGCGGTTGGGAGACGCGAATGGAGAGGAGGCGCACCGCTTCGCCGGCGGAAAGACCGCCGCGCACGAGGTCGGCGAGAGCTTCCAGGAAGGGAAGACGCTCTTTCTCGGTGGGCTCGGTTTTCGCGGCGGAGACGCGGGCGTTCGAGGCGGCGGGGGAGGGCTCGGCCTTGCCGGGCAGGGCGGATTTTTTCGGACGGGCGGGCTTCGCCCCGGAGGCTTCGTCGAGCCGGGTGGGCTGGAGGCCGCGCGTCTGGAGGCGGCGGAGGGCGTCGCGGCGCGACGGCGCGTCGAGCGTTCCGGATGAGGTAGCGCCGGATTTGTCGCGGGCGGTGTAGCTGAAGGCGGGCATAGGGCGCGGCGTTTAGCGGCGGTTGAGGCGGTGCCGAGGGCGCAGAATGACCAATGACGAATGACCAATGACCAATGCACGGAGGTTTTTGGGGCGAAGGGGGCGGGGGCTCCATTCGCGGAGCGCCCGGCGGTCGCGCCCTACCTCGGATAGCATCTCATTGGTCATAGGACATTGGTCATTGGACATTCCGATCAAGCGCGCGGGGCGCGCTTAATCGGAGGTGCTGAGGGCGCGGAGGATCTCGTCGAAGGTGGTCTGGCCGGTGCGGACCCGTTGCCAGCCCGACTGGGCGAGGGTGGTCATGCCGTTGGCGATGGCCTGCTCGGTGAGGGCGTGGCCGGACTCGCGTTTGACGATGAGATCGTGAAGCGGCTTCGGGTGGAGGATCTCGAAGATGCCGACGCGGCCGCGATAGCCGGTGCCGCGGCATTGGCGGCAGCCGACGGGGGCGGCGAGCTCGTTCACGCCGTCGGCGAGTTCGGGCGGGAGGCCGAGGGCGACGAGATCGGCCTGGACGCGGTCGCGCTCGATCGGGGCGGGCTTGGCGCAGGCGTGGCAGAGACGGCGCACGAGGCGCTGGGCGATGACGAGCTCGACGGCGGAGGCGACGAGGAAGGGCTCGACGCCCATGTCGATGAGACGGGTGATGGCGCCCGGGGCGTCGTTGGTGTGGAGGGTGGAGAACACCAAGTGACCGGTGAGCGAGGCGCGGATGGCGATCTCGGCGGTCTCCAAGTCGCGGATTTCACCGACCATGATGACGTCGGGGTCCTGGCGAAGCACGGAGCGGAGGGCGGAGGCGAAGGTGAGCCCGATCTCGGCGCGGGTCTGCATCTGGTTGGCGCCGGGGACCTCGTATTCGACGGGGTCCTCGATGGTGACGATGCGGAGGTCGGGGGAGTTGATCTTCCGGAGAAACGCGTTGAGCGAGGTCGATTTGCCGGAGCCGGTGGGACCGGTGACGAGGATGATGCCGTGCGGGTAGTCGAGGACCTTGGTGATGACCTTTTGCTCGTCGGCGGACATGCCGAGGCGGTCCATGGTGTAGGCCTCCTTCTTCTGGTTGAGAAGACGGAGCGAGGTGGATTCGCCGTATAGGGTGGGGAAAGTGGAGACGCGGATGTCGAGCGCGGTGGTGCCGGACTTGAAGTTGATGCGGCCGTCCTGCGGGAGACGTTTCTCCGAGATGTTGAGGCGCGCCATGATCTTGAGGCGCGAGAGGATGGCGTCCTGGAAACGGCGGAGGTTGTCCGGCACGGGCACCGGAACAAGAAGGCCGTCGATGCGGTAGCGGATGCGGAGGGCCTCTTCCTGGGGCTCGAAGTGGATGTCCGTCGCCTGATCGGCGATGCCTTGGGCGATGACGTCGGTGACGAAGCGGACGACGGCGGCGTCCTCGTCGGCCTCGGCCTCGTTGGCGGTGGCGACGGGATCGAGCGCGGCGAGTTCGTCCTCAAGGGAGCCGGCGCCGACGCCATAGTTGGCGACGATCAGCTCCTTCACGCGGTCGGCGGGCGCGAGGTGCCAGACGACGGGCAGGGAGGTGAAGGTGGCGATCCAGTCGCGGATCTCGATCGTGGGCGGCCACGGTGTCGCGATATGGAGCACGCTCGGAACGGACGCGGCGGTTTCGTCGTCGGTGGCGGCGGGCGAAACGGAGTCGGCGGGCGACGCGATCTTGACGGGAACGATCTGATACTCGTGGACGAGGCGGCCGGGGAAGAGCCGGAGTTGGTCCGGATTGATCGCGGGATCGGCCAGCAGAGGCAGGCGCGAGGCTTCGGCCAGGGTGGCGAGAGCGGTGTCGGGCGTCACCGCAAGGTGGCCGGCGAGGGCGAGGAGGCGTTCCGCGCGCGACGTTTCCTGGACGGCCTGAAGGGCCTCGGGGGAGAGCGCGGGGAAGGTGGCGGCGTCGAGAGCGAAGGGCATGACGAACGAGTTGCGGGGGCGGGGGCGATGATCCGGGGCCGGGAGGAGATGGGCTCGGATCCGGCCTTACTTGTCGTCAGGGGTGGGGACGGGAGCGAGGGGCGGCTGCTCGCGAGATTCGGTGGTGGTGGTATCGGTCGTGGTCGTCCCGGCGACCGGATTCGGTTCGGCGACGGGCGGGATGTAGGGCGCGGCGGCGGGACGATGGTCGATCACCTCGCGGACCTGCTTGCCCTGGGGAAGCGAGTCCACGCGCCGCATGACCTCGACGTTGTCGAGGTAGCTGTTCGTCAGGACGGTGGGCCGGAGGAAGAAGATGAGCTCGGTGCGGGTCTTCGATTTGTTCCGGGAGCCGAGCAAGTCGCCGATGATCGGGATGGGGCCGAGACGGTTGGTGTTCTTGGAGTTTTTCGCGCGCTGGAGGCCGCCGAGCACGATGATGTCGCCGTTGCCGGCGCTGACGTAGGACTGGGTGGTGCGCTTGCCGATGACGTATTGGTCGTTTCCGTCGACCGTGACCGTGTCGATCACGTCCTCGACCTCGGTCTCGATCTCGAGCTGGACGCTCTTGTCGGAGCCGATGAGGGGCAGGATGGTGAGGCGAACGCCGATCTCCTGCTGGGTGACGGTGGAGCTGCTGGTGTCGGCGTTGACCGTCGAGGTGGTGGTGCCGGAGATCACCGGACGGGTCTCGCCGATGAAGACCTCGGCCTCCTTGTTGTGCGTGGTGGTGATGCTCGGGGTCTGGAGGATGTGCGAGTGGCTCTTGCGCGGCGTGGTGGTGAGTCCGACGATGCCGGAGAGGTTGTAGCCGTCCGCGACCCGGTCGATCGTCGCGAAGCTGTTCGCGGTCGATCCGCTGATCTCGCCGCCGGCGAAGCCGGTCCTGAACCCGATGAGGCGGTTGTCCTTCACGCTCAGGCCGAGGGAATCGATGCCCGAGTCGGAGTTGTCGGTGAGGGTGACCTCCGCGATGACCACCTCGATGCGGACCTGGGCGAGAAGGACGTCGATGCGGTCGATGAGGGATTTGACGAGCTTGATGTCGTTCGGGGTGCCGGCGACGACGATGCCGTTGGAGCGTTCGTCGGCGACGATGGTGAGGTAGGTGGAAAACTCCTCGGAGTCGGAGGCGGCTCCGACGACGGCGGCCGCGGCCGCGGCGGCGGGAGCGGGAGCGCCGCCCGGGGCGCCGCCGCCGGGGGCTCCGCCGGCGTTGTTGTTGTTCGACAGGCGACGGCCGTTGCGGGTGGCGCTGGCGCCGCCGCCGGCTCCGCCTTGGCTGGCCGCGGTGTTCTGGCCGCTGACGAGCTGGCCGAGCAGGGTGGCCACCTCGGTGGCGTTGGCGTGCTTGAGGAAGATGACCTCGCTGCGGGTGTTGGGCGAGGCCTCGGAGTCGAGACGCTTGACCAACTCGTCGAAGAACGGCTGCTCGCGAATGTCGGCGATCAGAAGGATCTGGTTGGTCCGGTCGTCAGGCTGATACGTGGTGGCCGTGCCGATTTGGGCGGCGAGAGGACCGGACAGGAGGGTGCGGATCTTGTTGACCAAGTCGGAAGCCTTGGCGTTGGCGACGGTGTAGGTCTTGACGCTGAGGCCGGCGGAGGCCGGGCGGTCGAGCGTGGATACGAGGGTCTCGATACGTTGAAGCGTCGAGATGGAATCGGTGATGAGGACCGAGTTGTTTTTCTCGAAGATGATCGGCGCGGCGCCCATGGCGGGGCTGAGGATTTGCGCGATCTGCGGCACGAATTCGGCGACGCGAAGATACGAGAGGGTGAAGAGCTTGGCGGCGACGCGGCCGCTGGGGGAGAACTCCAGCGTGGAGCCCTCGATGAACTCGGGCGCCTCGGTGCGAATGAGATTCAGCGGAGCGACCTTCAGGAAACGGTCGCCGAGCGGGCTGAAACCCACGCCGTTCATGTTGAGGACGGTCTCGATGGCGCGGAGCGCCTCGCTCTTCGGCAGCGTGCCGAGGGTGAGCGTGTAGGTGCCGGGGGGCAGGCTGGCGGGGCGGAGGATCACCCGGCCGGTGTAGCGCTCGACCAGGTCGAGGACTTGATCGAGGGGCATCTCGCGAAGGAGAAGCGGTCCGACCATCTCGTTGGGATTCGCCGCGAGGGAATTTTGCACCGGCCGGCGGATGTTGGCCTCGACGGGGGCGGGCGGCGCGGCGTCTTGCGCGGCGAGGGGCGCGACGCTTTGGGTGACTGCCAGGCCGAGCGCGAGGGTTAGGGGGAGGGGGCGGGAGGAACGAAAGGGGCGGAGCATCGGGACGTAAGACGCGCGAGGTTCACGCGGGTTGCAGGCAGGTGGCGAGGTTGAAAAAGAAAACCGCGGAGGTGGCTTGTGCGGTGCTTGCGACGGGAAATCGTCCGGCGGGGCGGGTTCGGGCTCGCGCCCCGAGGGAGCGAGGCGCTGGACTGCGCGTTCTTTTTCCTATGGCGACCGAAACGGTGATGTGGTGCGTGTGGGGCTTGATCGCGGCGCGGCTCGCGGCGCAGCTGGCGTTATCCGTTCTGAATCGACGCGAGGTGACGAAGCACGCGGGCGAGGCTCCGCCGGCCGTGGCGGCGATGGTCGACGCGGATACCTACCGCAGAAGCGTGGCCTATACGCTGGCGAAAAACCGTTTCGGCGTGGCGTCGCTGATTTTCGACGCGGGCGTGCTGGCCTTGCTCTTGGCGAGCGGGGTTCTGCCGTGGCTGTTTGAACAGACGGGCGCCCGGGGCTCCGTCGCGAAGTGGGACGACGCGTTGTTTATCCTCGTCGCCGGGATGTTGGCGGGGATTCCGAGCCTTCCCTTTGAATGGTGGGAGACCTTCCGGCTCGAGGCGCGGTTTGGTTTCAACAAGATGACGCCCGGCCTCTGGATCGCGGACCGCGTCAAGGGCGCGGCCTTGCTGATGGTGATCGGGTTCCCGCTTCTGTGGGGATTGCTCGCGCTGGTCGATCTGGCGGGAGACGCCTGGTGGTTGTGGGGCTTCGGCCTGCTCTTCGGCGTGCAGCTTTTGATGCTGGTGCTTTATCCGCGCCTGATTCTCCCGCTCTTCAACAAGCTGACGCCGCTGCCCCAGGGGCCTTTGCGCGAGCGATTGTTCGCGCTGGCGGATCGCACGGGATTCAAGGCCTCGACGATCGAGGTGATGGACGGGAGCAAGCGCTCGGGGCACGCGAACGCGTTTTTCACCGGCTTCGGACGGTTTCGTCGGATCGTGCTGCTCGACACCTTGCTGAACCAGCTCACGGAGGAGGAGACCGAGGCGGTGCTTGCGCACGAGGTGGGCCACTATCGCCGCGGTCACGTGCCGAAGATGCTGGCGACTTCGGCCGCGTTGCAATTCGCGGGCTTTTTCGCGGTGGCGTGGCTGGCGAAGAGCGACTGGTTCAATCGCGGCTTCGGGTTTGAGACCGGCGAGCTGGCCCCGGCCTTTCTCTTGTTCGGCCTGACGAGCGGGCTCGCGACCTTCTGGTTCGCCCCGCTGGGGAACCGGGTGTCGCGCAAGCACGAGTTCGAGGCGGACGCGTTTGCGCGAGAGGCGATGGGCGGGCCGGCGCCGCTGGTCTCGGCCCTGCGCAAGCTCGCGGGCAAGAGCCTGGTGAATCTCACGCCGCATCCGCTGTTCAGCGCGGTGTATTATTCGCATCCGGCGCTGGTGGAGCGGGAGCGCGCGTTGCTGGCGGAAAAATGAGCGTTCCGGGTCGTCGCGCGCGGTTTGGCCTCGGGCCGCTTGTTGTCGTCGTTCTGGCGCTTTTCGGCGCGCCATGCGCCTCGGCCCAGGCGCTGGTCGTCGCGAGCTACAACGTGCAAAACTACACGCTGGCGGACCGGCGGGCGCCGGACGGGTTTCGTCCCGAGTATCCGAAGCCCGAGGCGGAGAAGGCGGCGTTGCGCGCGGTGATCCGCTCGTTGAACGCCGACGTGCTGGTGTTGCAGGAGATCGGGGGACCGGCGTTTTTGGCGGAGTTGCGCCGGGACCTGGCGAGCGAGGGCGTCTCCTATCCGCATGGCGAGGCGATGCTGGCGGCGGACGAGGATCGCGGGCTCGGGGTGTTGAGCCGGGTGCCGCTGGGCGTGGTGACGGCGCACACGGACCTGCGGGCGCGTCGTCGCGGGGCGGAGGAGGCGGAGCCGGTGCGGCGCGGGCTCCTGCAAGTGGAGGTGCCGCGGGCCGGGGGCGCGCTGACTTTGTTCGTGCTGCATCTGAAGAGCAGGCTCGCGGTGGACGCGGACGATCCTCGGGCGGAGGACCAGCGGGTGGCGGAGGCGCAGGCGGTGCGGGATCGTGTCCTCGCGTTGTTCCCGGACCCGTCGACCGCGCGGTTTCTGGTGTTGGGCGACTTCAACGATTTGCCCGGAAGCCGCGCGTTGCAGGCGATGGAGGCGCGGGGAAAAACCAAGATCGCGACGTGGCTGGACGCGACGGACTCGCGTGGACACGGGTGGACCCACGCCTACCCGAAGGCCGGGTTGTATTCACGATTCGACCACGCGTTTGTTTCCGGAGGCCTGGTCGGGCGGGTGGCGCGCGCCTGGGTCGTGGACTGTCCGGAGACCGCTCGCGCGAGCGACCATCGGCCTCTGGCGGTGGAGTTGCGCGCCGACGCCGAGGCGGGCCGGTGAACACGGGCGGACGTTTCGGGTGCGCCGACGGTCCGGCGGACGCGCCGGTTTAGCGGGAGCGCGAGGGCTCGTTGCGCGACGCGTGGCCGTTGGTCGTGACGTGACCGTCCCCGAGCGGGGTGACCGTGGCCGTGACGCGAAATTCGTTCGCCTTGCCCGAAGTGGAGTAGGGCTGTTGGGCGCGCCGCGCCGCGCGCCAGCTGTCGCGGTGCTTGCGAATCCAGTCGAGCAGCGCGCGCTCGAAACCGATGTCGTAGCCGAGCCGCTCCGATTCGAGCCACTTGTGCCGCAGGATCTCCTCCCGCTCGGCAAGGAACTCTTGGTAGAGACTCGATTGTTTCACGAAGTCTTTGCCGCCGGAGGCATCTTGCGGGGAAGACAGGGAAGACATGGCTGGTTCTGGGAGCTTGGCCGCGGGCGGGAATCGGCGCGGCCGTAAAAATGGATGCCGAAAGGTAGGGTCGCGGACCCACCTGTCAATGCCCGCGCCCCGCTCCCGCCATCAGGTGATTTTGCGGAGGCGGGAACCGGGTAAAAACGGGTTGCGGCGTTCGCCTCGGAGACTCACGTTGCCCCTTTCACGTCACGCGCCTCGCGCGTCGGCACGTATTCCTGTCCATTCCTAGAATCCTTCAACCCAACGCATCTCATGGCCCTCGCCGTCGGCACCAAAGCTCCTGATTTCACCCTCAAGTCCAAGACCCCCGAGGGTCTCGTCGATGTGACGCTCTCGGCGCACCTTGGTCAGAAGCAGATCGTGCTCCTGTTCTTCCCCCTCGCCTTCACCGGCGTCTGCACCACCGAGATGTGCGACATCACCTCCGGCTTGTCGGCCTACGCCTCGTTGGGCGCGGAAGTCATCGCGATCAGCGTGGACAGCCCCTTCGCCCAAGAGGCCTGGGCGGTCCAGAACAAGATCAAGATCACCATCGTGTCGGATCTGAACAAGGAGGTTACCAAGGCCTACGACGTGCTCTTCCCCGCGCTGGCCGGCATCGGCGACACCGCGGCCCGCGCCGCCTACGTGATCGGGAAGGACGGGGTGATCAAATACGCCGAGCGCACCCCGACTCCGAAGGACCTGCCGAACTTCGAGGCGATCAAGGCCGTCCTCGCGAAATAAGGCCGCCATCTTCTTTTCCTCCTCGCCCGCGCCCGACCTGCGCGGGCGATTTCATATCCGACCGTCATTAGATTTTTTACGACCACGATGAGCCTCCCGAATCCCTTCAACACCCTTCAAAAGTTCTCCGCCAACGGCGCGGAGCACTCCTTCTACTCGCTGCCCGCGCTCGAGAAGGCCGGCTTCAAGGTTTCCCGCCTCCCGGTCTCGATCCGCCTCGTCCTCGAGTCCCTCCTGCGCAACTGCGACGGCAAGCGCGTGGCCGAGGGCGCCGTGCGCGATCTGGCCGCCTGGCAGGCTAAGGCGCCCCGCACCGAGGAGATCCCCTTCGTGGTCGCCCGCATCGTGCTGCAGGACTTCACCGGCGTGCCGCTCCTCGTGGACCTGGCCGCGATGCGCTCGGCCGTGACCAAGCTCGGCAAGAACCCGAAGATCATCGAGCCGCTCGTGCCCGTCGATCTCGTCGTCGACCACTCCGTGCAGGTCGACTTCGCCGGCTCGGCCGACGCCCTCGCGAAGAACCTCGAGCTCGAGTTCTCCCGCAACCGCGAGCGCTACCAGTTCCTCAAGTGGGGCATGCAGGCCTTCGACACCT
>CBINJQ010000048.1:0-15716 GCA_966251015.1 uncultured Akkermansia sp.
CAAGACCGAGCTTGGACGCGAGCGTCGCGACGGCGGGCGTCCATGGCTTGATGCCGAGAGCGCTGGAAATATGATTGACCAACCACGCCTGCCCGGGAGTCAGACCGGCGATATGAAGCGCCGAGACGGCGGGCTTGCCTTGAAGAAGCGGCTTGATCGCGTCGGCGAGCGGAACGGCGACCTTGGCCGCCACGTCTGAGAAGTCGTAATTGTCGTTGTAGAACAATTTGCCGGCGGCCGCCTTGAACTTGAGGCCCAGCCCGAGTTGGACGGCCTCGAATATTTTCGCGAATCCGATCGGAGCGGCCGCTATCGCCTTCACCCCCTGGGCCGAGACCCAGACAAGCGACGCGTCGTCCTCGCCGGGCACAAGCACCAGCACCACCTCGTCGGCGGAGAGCGAGGAGGCCACGACTCCCAGATGGACCGGAGCGGCAAGAACGAATTCCGCGGGGGCTAGCCCGAGACCGGTCAGCGTTTCCCGGGCCGAGGCGCAGGCGCTCGAATCCACGGCCGTCATCAACCAAGGAGTGGCGCGAGAGGGATCGAGCGCCAGACCGTTGGCGACGTCGCAGACGGAGCCGACGGGTGCGCCCTCAAATCCGTGCGGCAACTTGGGCAAATGGCTTTGCAAAGCGGCCGGTTGGCGAACGGCGCCCGACTCCGCTTCCGCGGACACATGCAGAAAATTCCGCGCCGCCAGCAAAGAGGCCTTCGCCGCGCCGGAAAGGCCGTGTTCGGCGACGAAGGCGGCCAGATCGGCCTTGGCGTCGAGCGAGAAGGCGCGGGAGGCGACGACCTTTCGGCCGGCCAGAACGGCGATCTGCAATGAGTGCGGTGCGATTTCGACGTAGGCGAGCGAGGCGGACGGGGTTGCCATAGGGAAAAGAGGAAGTCGATTGGTAAGGGGATGTTACAGGTGCGCAACAACAGGATCTGAAGCGCGGGAAAAAAAGCGGGTCAAAGTTCGAGCAGTTTTTTGCGCCGCTCTTCGAAAGCTTTTTCCTTAACGGCCAGTTTGCTGGTCTCGGCGTCGAGGGCTTCGCGTTCCGCTTTGAGCTCGACGTCCATTTTCTCGCAGGCGGCCCGCTCTTTGGTCAGCTGGACGCGCAAGGCCTCGATCTCGGCCATGCCGGCGTCGAGCTCCGCTTGCTGAAGCGCGATCTTGTCGGAGGCGGCCTTGAGCTTCTTCTCGCGGGCGAGGATGTCCTGGCTGGCCTCCTCGACCCCGGCCGAGTCCGCGTCGAGCCGGGCGCGGTCGGCCGCGATGGCCTTGCGGTCGGCGGCGAGCTGCTTCTCGGTCTCGCCCACCGCGGCGACGCGGGCATCCAGACGCTTGTCGCGCTCGTCGAGCGCCTTGGCCCGGGAATCGAGTTGCGCGGCGAGACCGGCGTTTTTCTGCTCGGCCTGGGCGGCGGCCGAAACGCGGGCGTTGATCTCGGCCTCGCGGGCGGCGAGCGCCTTTTCACGGTTGGCGAGCGTCGCGACAGCCTTGGCGTGCTCGGCTTTCGCGGCCTCGAGCTTGGCGCCCTCCGCGGCGACCCCGTCCTGTTGCTGGCGCAGCGCCTTGCGATCGGATTCGAGCTTGGCGCGTTCGGCGGCCAACGCGGCTTCCGTTTTTGCGACGGCCGCCTCGCGCTGCCCGGCGCGGTTGTCGCGCACGGTGATTTCGGAATCGCGCTCGGAGAGTTTCTTTTCGCGTTCGGCCAGCGCCTTCTCGGCGTCGGCGAATTTTTTGCGCGTGGCCTCGAACTCGGCCTGCACGGTGACGAACTTCTTCTCGCGCTCGGCGAGATCGAAGGCGGCCTTGGTCGTGGCGGCCTGCTCGGCGGCGAACTTCTTGCGGTCGGCGGCCAACGCGGCGACCGCGGTGTCGTGGGAGGCCTTGTCCTGCTTGATCTGCTTCTCCAGCTCGGCCAGCGCGGCTTGGCGGGAGGCGAGCGTCTTCTCGTTCGCCGCAAGGGATTCGGTCTGGGTGGCGATCTTTTTGTCGGCTTCGGCGAGCTTCTTCTCCCGTTGCCCAAGATCGCCTTCCTTCGTCTTCAGCTGCGCGGTCTCCGCGTCGATCTTCTTCCGGGATTCGGCGAGCGCGTTTTCGCGACCGGCCAGCGCCAGCTCGGCCTTGGCGAGTTCCGCCGCGCGTTTTTTATGGGAGTCCAGTTCGGTCGCGGCTTCCGCCCTGGCTTTCTGCAAGGCGGCCGAATCCGCGGCCAGACGCCTGGCCTCTTCGGCTAGTTTCGTCTGCTCGATTTCGAGACCCTTGCGGGCCACCGCGATCTTGTCCTCCGCGAGTTTGGCGGCGTCGAGTTGATCGAGCGCCTTTTTCTCCAACGCGGCGATTTCCGTCGAACGTTTGCCGAGTTGCTGCTCGCGAACCTCGAATTTCCGCTGGGTCTCGGCGACTTCCTTGGCCGCCGACTCGTGCGCGGCTTCGCGCTGCGCGAGCTTCTCCTCGGAGGCCTTGAGGCTGGCTCCACGCTGATCGAGCGCCTTCTGGACATTGGCATGCTCGGCTTTGGCGGCCTGAAGTTGGGCGGATTCCGCGGCCACGCGCTCGGTTTCCTTCCGGATGCGCGCCTCCTCTTTCTCCTGATTGGCGGAACGCTCGGCAAACGCGGCTTGCTGCGCGGCCAAGGCGGCCTGGGCGGCGGCGAGTTGTTTCTCCCTGGCGGCCACCGCCTGGTCGCGCCCGATGGCATCGGCTTCGGCCTGGGCGACTTTTTTCTTTTGGAGCTCGAGCGACTTTTGCGCAGAGACCAAGGCGACCTCGCGCTCTTCCAAGGCCATTTCGGCGGCGGCGAGCTCCTTGGCCTTGGCGGCTGCTGCGGCCGCGGCGGCGGCGGCGGCCGCGCGCTCGCCCTCGAGTCCGGCCCGGTCCGCGGCGATGCGGCGGGCGTCCTGCTGCAAGCGGGCCTCCTCGGCTTCGATTTCCGATTGGCGCGCGGCAAAAGCCTCCTCGTCGGCGCGCACGCGAGAAAGCTGGGCGGCGACTTTCTTTTCCTGCGCGACGACGGACTTCTCGCGGACGGAGAAACTGTCCTCGCGCTCGGCGACGGACCGCTCCTGCGCGGCGAGTTTGGCCTGCGCAGCCGTCACGGCCGCCTCGCGTTCACCGAGAGCCGTCTCGAGCTTGGTGATCTCGGCCATGCGTTTCTGGTGGAGCCGGACCGAATCACCGGCGTCGACCTTGGCCTGTTCGAACTCGGCGAGATCGTCGGCGAGGCGTTTCTGCTCGGCGCCGAGCTGGGCGCGGGCGTTGTCGAGTTCGGCCTGGCGCTCGGCGAGCGCCGCCTCGCTGTCGGCGCGGGCCTTCTTCGCCCGCTCGGCCTCGGCCTTCGCCTGGGCGGCGGCGGCGCGGGTGGCCTCGAGTTCGGCGCGTTGCTCGGCCAGCGCCTCGCGCTCGGCGCGCAAGGCGGTCTCGCGTTCGGCGAGCGCGGCCTGGGCGGCGGCCAGCTCGGCCCTCAGGGGGGCGAGCGCTTTTTCGGCCTGGGAATTTTCGGCGGCGCGTTTGTCGGTCTGTTTTTTGTTTTTATCGCTGCCGGTCGAGTGGGCCGCCAACGAGGCGCGTTCGCTCTCGATCCGCGCGCGCTCGGCGGCGAGACCGGACTCGGCGGCGGACAAAGCGCGCTCGCGCTCGGCGAGGCGGTCCGCCTGCGTCTTCGCCTCGCGCTCGGCCGCGTCGCGGCGCTCCGTCTCGTCCTTCAACTGTTTTTGCAGACGATCACACTCGGCGCGGAGGCGGTCGATGTCCGCGGAACCGGAAGTCAGGCCGGAGGCGGTGCCCGAACCCGCAAAAGGCTGGGAAGACGAAGAACGCGACTCGCCCGCGAGGAACAGGGTCATCTCGTGACGGCAATGCTCGGCTACCCCGCTCGTGTGTCCGTTCAGGCGGGGCTGGAGCAGTTCCGTCGCCCGCGCGAAGAACGCGCTTAGATTAAGCGGCGGATGGAAAAGGTCGCGAACGCCCAGCCGGATGGCGCGGACGATCACGTCCATCTCGGGTTTGGCGCAAAGGAGAAGGATCGGGGCGGTTCGCTGGTGCCCGCGGATGTTCTCCGCCAAGGTGAGCGGATCTTTGCCCAGCTTGGACCCGTCGTGGATGACGAGATCGAACTGCTCCGATTTTAACGAGGTCTCGAGCTCGGAGAGGGACGGGATCTCACGTGCATACAGCCCGGACTCCACCGCGACGTAGGCTTTGGCGTGGAAGAGGTCGGGACCGGTGCGAACGAGCAAGATTTTCGCGGACACAACTGATAGGGGGTTTTAAGGATTCCACCGAGGGCAAATCGGCGGGTCGCGGAGCCAAGGAGAGGGGGGGATGTCCAGCAACGGTAAAGCTTGTGGGCAATTGTTCCTAAATTGTCAAAAATAAGTGAGGACGGAACATAGATAGGTAGCCTCGCCTATGAAGCGCTGAGGGATCTCTTCTCGTCGCCGTAGAAAGCATCCGTAAAAATGCTCCCTTCCGGTCCACCTTGTCGATGATTGGCGTCGGTCACCGGTAAAGCGCCGTCTGCGGCGCGGGCGCGAGCACGTTGTAGGCCCGGATGGCTGTTCGCCACCAGGCCGAGAGTCGTTCAGCGGGGAGAGACCACAAATCGCGGTGCAAGGCCGCCATGGAGTCCGCATCGAGCATAAGGGCTAGTTTGTCCCGGGAGCCCAGGGAAGACGGGCCCTCGCGCAGCAAGCGGTCGCGCAACGGGGCGAAACGATCGTCGCCCGCCGAGGCCGGGCCGTGATCGCGTTCGCGCAGAAGCGCGAGGTGCACCGCGTTCACATAGGGATCGAGCACGGCCTGCATGAGCCCGTAATCGGCGGAAAGCTCCGGAAGCGGCGGCGCGTGGCGACGGCATGCCTCCAGGTTGCGGGCGAGGCGCGTCAGCTCCGGCGGCGGAGAGGTTTCCTCGGGGGTAAGGAAAAACTTCAGACGGCGAACGAAGAGCCCGGCGCCGTTTTGTCCGGTGACAAGCGAGACCGGAATCGACGTGATGAGGCCGAGCAGGATGGGCGCCAGCCACGCGGCGAACGCGGGATTGACCCAAAGCGCGAAAGCCCCCCACCCCAGCCCGGTCACCGTATGCCCCGCGTGGGTCAGGATCGCCTCGCGCCATTCGGGGTCCCCGTCGGCGCCCCGGCGCTGCGCCACCCAAGCGACGCCGCGTCCGGCGAGGGTAAGCACGATGAACTTCGAATGAAACAACATCAGCACGGGCGCGATGAGGGTGAATATAGCCGTCTCAGATACGGCGCCCGCGATCACCCGCGCCCAACCGCCGAAGCCGGCCGCGGCGCCCGGACGGCGCGCGAGATCGAAAATCGCCAGGACCTTCGGAAAGAAAAGCAGCCCGAGCGTGCCGAACAGCAGCAGCAGCGCCTGCGCGTGGAATCCGAGGTGCAGGTAACGCGCGAAACTATCCACCGGCAACGGGCTCAAACCGGTCGCGGCGTAACGCCACGCGATGACGGAGGAGACGATCAGGAAGGCCAGCCACAGCGGCGAAGCCATGTAGGCCAGGATGCCGAGCGCGAGGTGCAGGCGGTTGGCCGCGTGGAGTCCGCGCGCGGTGAGCAGCCACGCGTGCTGGAGGTTGCCCTGCAACCAACGCCGGTCGCGCTTCGCGAAGTCGATCAGGTTGCCCGGGCACTCCTCGTAGCTTCCCTCGATGTCGACCGCAAGCCACACGGACCAGCCGGCGCGACGCATCAACGCCGCCTCGACGTAGTCGTGGCTCAGGATGCGTCCGCCGAACGGCTCCACGCCGGGCAGATCGGGCAGCGAACAATGCTCGATGAAGGGCGCGACGCGGATGATCGCGTTGTGGCCCCAGTAGTTCGCCTCGCCCTGCTGCCAGTAGTTCAGACCCGCGGCGAAAACCGGCCCGTAGAGGCGCGACGCGAACTGCTGGAGGCGCGCGAACATCGTCTCGCCGTTCACGAGGCGCGGCACGGTTTGGATGATGCCCGCGCCGGGATTGCGCTCCATCAGGCGCACGAGCTTCACGATCGCGTCGCCGGTCATGATGCTGTCGGCGTCGAGCACGAGCATGTAGCGGTAACGCTTGCCCCAGCGGCGGCAAAAGTCGGCGAGATTGCCGGCCTTCTTGTTCAGGTTGACGCGACGTTTGCGGTAAAACATCCGGCCGCGGGCGCCGAGCTGACGGGTGAGCGCGACCCAGGCGGACTCCTCCTCGATCCAGCGATTCGGATTGGTGGTGTCGCTGAGGATGAAAAAGTCGAAGGCGTCGAGCTGCCCGGTCGACTCGAGCGACCGGTAGATCACGCGCAGCCCCTCCATGATGCGCGAGGTGTCCTCGTTGAAGACGGGCATCACGATGGCGGTCGGCGCGTCGACGGGACGGGATTCGTCCTCGGGCGAGAGGCTGTTGAGAATGCGATTCGGGTCCCCCGAACCCATCCGGCAAAACCAGCCGATCACGGCCTGGACCGCGCCAAACGCGACCAAGGAGAACAGCATCGCGAAGAGGACGAGGTGGAGGATCTTCCACTTGTCCATGCCGGTGCGCCAATGCAGGTCGGCCATCAGCAACACGGCGGGACCGACGAGCAACAGCGTGAGCGAGGCCACCAGAAGGCGACGCTGGGTCACTCGGGTGCCGTCGAGGCGGGCGGGATCGAAACGGGAAACGCTCATGGAGCGAAAAAGGAAACGGACGAGGAAGCGGGAACGGGGAAAAGTGGAATGACGGGCAGGACGAACCGACGATCAGGAGTGGGTCGCGAACCAGATCGCGGCGAGCAGACCGACGAAAAGCAGCCACCCGAAAACGGCGCGGAGAATCGGCCAGCGCGCGAAGGTCTTCCACGCTTCGTCGGCGACGTTGGCGATGGGACCGAAGTCGAGCGGGCGCGGCACCATGCGGGTGAGCTCCAGCTCGGGTCCCGCCTCGATATACGCGGCGCGCATCGCCTCGACCAACTCCGCCGGAGGAGGCGTGGCGGCGAGAAAATGCTGCGGCCAGCGCGCGGGCACGTCGGCCATGACGAGCGCGATTCGGCCGCGCGTGCCGAGGCGTTCGTCGTCGGGGTCCGCCGCGTCGCCCAGGACGCGCGCGAACCATTCGGTCGTCCGGCGCTCGGCTTCGCCCATCGCGAGCGAGACCGGATCTTGCCCTGTTCCGGCCGGCGCCTCGGCCGCGGCGCGAGCGGCCCGGACGATCTCGACCGCGAGGCGATTAAGCACGAGCCGGCTTTCGATTTGATGCGCGCGCAGGTAGCTCTCCACCCGCAAAAACGCCTCGTCCCAGGCGGGGCCGGAGGGCTCGAGGGCCTGGTTTTTCTCGGTCCCGGGCGCGGACGGCGCGGCGGATGCGACGGACGCGGAAGACACGGCGGGGGGAACGGCGGAGGAATCGCGGTTCATTGCAGCCAGGTATTCACCCAAGTCTCCGACACGGGTTGGTAACCGTCGCGCAACTGCACCTGAATCTGCACCGGGCGGGGCTCCGGCAGGCCTTCGGGCGGGGCGTCCACGCCGTCTACCTGAAGCGCCACGCGCCAGCCGTCGATGCCGGTGTGGCGGATGATCGTCTGGTGGCGGATGCGGGCGCCGGGGCTCACCCGGATGTCGGCGGCGAGCGTGTCGGGATTTCGCTGGCCGATATTGGCTCCGGCAAAATCGATCCAGTAGAGCCGCCCCCACCCTCCGCTCGGCAGGCCGCCGATGCGCGTGGATTGCACGCGGGCGAGATTGTCGTCCCCGGGCTGCTCGAGCGACCAGTTCATCCGGTAAGCGAGGCTGAACGGTTTTCCGGGCTGCGGCTTCTGATCGGGCACCCAGTAGGCGACGATGTTGTCGCCGTATTCGTTGACCGTCGGCAGCTCGACGAGGCGGACGTTGCCCGCGCCCCAGTCGCCCTGCGGCTCGATCCAGCAACTGGGCCGCTCGTGGTAACGGGCCTCGAAATCTTCGTAGGCCGAGATGGCGCGCTCGCGTTGCACCAGGCCGAACCGGACGGGCTTCACGGCGCGGAGGTCGGTGTTGAGAATCGCGCGCGGGTTCTGCAGCGGGCGCCAGAGGTGGGAGCCGTCGGCGGTGTGCAACAGGAGCCCGTCGGAGTCGTGCACCTGCGGGCGTGGATCGTCCATCGGGCGATCCGAGTTTTTGCCGAACCAAAACATGCTCGTGAGCGGAGCGACGCCGGGCAGGTCGATGTTGTCGCGGGCGTGGAGCTCCGCGCGGACGTCGATCACCGTCGGCCGGCCGGGCTGGATGACAAACTCGTAGGCGCCGGCGACGCGCTTGCTGTCGAGCAGCGCGTAGACGACGAGCGACTTCGCCCCGGGGCGGGGCTTGCCGATCCAGAAGTCGGTGAAAACGGGGAACTCCTCGATCTTGCCCGGCACGCCCGAATCGATGGCGAGGCCGCGGGCGGAAAGGCCGTAGATCTGACCGGCGCCCAGCGCGCGGAAATACGAGGCCCCGTGAAAGACGATCAGCTCGTCGAAGATGTCGGGACGATTGAGCGGGTAATGCACGCGAAACCCGGAGTAACCGAGCGAGGAGCGCAGCCAGCCGAGATTGCCTAGCTTTCCGTAGTCGAAGAAATCGCGGATGAACGGGATGGTCTGAACGTGCGTCGCGCTGAATTCGCGGATCTGCACCGCCTCGCGCACGGCCGCCGTGCGGTGGAAGAAGTGCAGGTGAAAAGGCAGGTCCTCGCTTCGCCAAAGCGCCTGGTCGGGCTTGAAGCGGATGTCGCGTATCTCGTCGTAATTGAGCTTCGCGAGTTTCTCCGGCAGTTCACGGTCGGGCTCCTTGAAGGCGGAAGCCGCGCGGTCCGCGGCCTGCTTGCGCACGTAGTCGAAGTTGACCTCGAGTTTTTCGATCGCGGCCCGCGCCGGAACAGCAAGCAGCAATGCCGCGAGGAGCGCCCCCGCCGCGAAGCGGGAGAAAGCGAAGACACCGGTGGAATCAGAGCGAAGGAGGATCACGGCGAGATTAGACAAAAGAAGTCGGAGGCGAAAACATCAGGCGGCGCCCCGCACTTTGGCAAATACTGAGCGGATCGGTAAAAAGGCGCGAAAAACGCAAAGCACCGGCAAACAGCGCAGGCACCCATCGGCGGCCTCGCCGCGCCAGCCATGTCGGGAGAACGCCCCGTCGCGGCGGGCGCTCAAGCGGAGCCCGGGGTCGAGGAAGCGGACGAGGAAGAGCCCGAGGGGCCGGCGGAGCCGCCCTTTTTGGTCGTCGCGGCCTGGAAGAGCTTCTTGGGCAATTTCTTCACCGAGACGAAGCGCGCGCGGAAAAGCTCGTCGAGCGTCTCCCGGACTTCGGCCGGCAGGCGCGCGACGAGGGCGTCCACCTCGGGCAGCGAGCCGGCTTTTCCGTCGGCGTCGTCTTCGTCGGCAGCGGCGGCGACCGCGCGCCGCGCGGCGGGCGAAGCCGCGACGGCTTGGTCTCGCCCGGCGAGTTCGCCGCGCATCTGGGCCTCCAACTCTTCCAGAGGGGGACCTTCGCCGTCGTCGGGCGCGGAAACGCCGGATGCCGCCGAGGACGATGCGAAGGCGGGCTCGGCCTCCTCGTCAAAGTCGCCTCCGCCCGAGCCCGCCGCCTCCGGGAAACCGCCCGGCGCGGTTTGGAATCCGGCGGCGGGCACGTTCGACGCCCGCGGCGGCGGGATCAGCGGCGGACCCGGACGCGGCGGAGGCGCGCTGGCCGCCGACTCCGCGACATAGGCTATGATCGCGGCGTCAAGACGCTCGATCAGGGCTTTTTTTTTTCCTCGTCGCCGGCGCCGTTCGCGGCGGGCAACGCGGCGCCGAGTGCGGCGAGTTCCTTGAGCAGCGAGTCGATCGCCCGAGCGCGGGAGGCGTCGACCGCCTTCAGGAGCGTGACCTCGAGATTGATCTTGTCGGAGAGCCCGAGCTTCACGCCGTTCTCCCCCTCGCGAAGCACGTCGAGCATGCGGGTGAGCTGCTCGGTGGTCAGCGGCACGCCGCCGAGAGCCGGGCTGCGGCCGCCCTTGGCGATGGAGTCGAGCAAGGCCTCGCGAACATGCCCCTGAAGGTCGGCGACCAGACGCGCGAGGTCGCGGCCGGAGGCGTCGCATTCGTCGACCAGGCGCACGATCTGCGCGTGGTCGCCGGCGGCGAGCGCGGCGGCGAGCGCGGCGAGTTTCTCCCCCGAGACGAGGCCGTAGACGTCGAGCACGTCCGGCTCGTCGATCCTCGTCCCGCAGAAGGAGATCATCTGGTCGAAGATCGACTGGGCGTCGCGCATGCCGCCGTCGGCCATGCGCGCGATGCAGGCGAGCGCCGTATCGGTTGCCTGGATACCCTCCGCGGCCGCGATCCTGGCCAGCCGCTCCACGATCAGGGCCGAGGCGATGGGCTTAAGGTCGAAGCGCTGGCAACGGGAGACGATCGTCGGCAGCACCTTCTGCGGATCGGTGGTGGCGAAGACGAACTTCACGTGGTGCGGCGGCTCCTCCAGGGTCTTGAGGAGGGCGTTGAAGGCGGCCGCCGAGAGCATGTGGACCTCGTCGATGATGTAGACCTTGTAGCGGCCCTGCGCCGGGGCGTATTGCACGGTGTCGCGAAGGTCGCGGACCTGGTCGACGCCATTGTTCGAGGCGCCGTCGATCTCGATGACGTCGAGGTGGGTGCCGGCGGCGATGGACACGCACGCGGGGTCCTGAGGATCGAAATCGGCCTTCGGTCCCCCGGTGCAGTTCAGCGCCTTGGCGAAGATGCGCGCGGTCGATGTCTTGCCCGTGCCGCGAGGCCCGACGAAGAGGTAGGCGTGCGCGATCCGCTGGCGGGCGATCGCGTTGCGCAAAGTGCGAACCACGTGGTCCTGGCCGACGACGTCGTCGAAGGTCTGGGGACGCCATTTGCGGGCGATGACTTGGTAGGCGGCTTGCGACACGGAGGACGTCGAAAGCAAGCGGCGCGGCGCGAAGCGCAAACCCGAAAACGCGTCGGGGAAAATTAGTGGCCAGGCACTCCACGGCACTGGGAGAACGTCGTCACCGTTGCTGCCTTCCGGCCCTGGCGGGGTTCACGCGCCTGCCCATGCATGGCGCCTGGCCGCCGGCACCGTGGGCGCCGCTCCGGGGCTGTTCAACAGGAATCTTTCGCAAACTCGCGTGCGCGGCGAACCGCGCGCCGCCGGGGCCGGATCAACGCGCCGGGGCGGCCAGCGCCACCGCGACACCCGCGCCGGTTCCTCCCGCCAGGCGCACCGCCGACTCGGCGGCGCCGCGCGGATCGGAATAGAGGGTCACGTAAACCGTGCCGACGAGGTTCTCGCCGGTGACGAGCGTGGAATCGGCGTCGGCGTTGTTCGCGCCCCGCACGATCCAACCCTCGCCGTTCCGCGAGCGTCCCTCGATACGGTGCGCGATCATTTCGCCGAATCGATTGCGGTAAACGACCACCATGCCTTCGCGAAGCGCGTCGACCGGAGTGGCGCGCACCACGAGCACCGAGCCATCCCCGAAGTAGGGCAACATCGAGCGGCCCTGGACACGAACCACCGTATCACCTTTGGCGGTGGCAAGTCGCCGGGCGTCCGCAAGCGCGGTCTCGAGTTCCACCTTGGCGGTCGGCTCGGCGACCAGCCCTCCGCAATCCGCGCTCACCGTCGTCATGCCAATCACGCACAAGACCACCAGCTTCCGGAGCAGGGAGGCGAGGGCGGGGTTCATGCGCCCACCATAAAGTTAAACCGTTTTTACCGGCAGACGGTGCCGTCCTTATGTTGTGTAAGTCGATCGCCCAAACATTCGCCCGCAGGCTCCCGCCTTCGCCCGGGAGCCCCGCCGCAACCTAGGAAACGTCCCTTAGCTTCGTCCGGGCGAAATCCCTCTGCGTGATAGGTATGGCTTGTCAGGAGAACGCCCGGCCCCGCCAAGCCGAGGGGTCAGCCGAAAATCGTGAGCACCATGCCGACCACGATGCCCAGCACGGCCGGCAGCTTCTGCATGCCGTTCTTCTCCTTGAACAACCACAATCCGCCGGCGAAAGCCACCAGCGTGCTTCCTCGGCGCAGGCTTGAAACGAGCGAGACCAACGCCTCCGGCTCGCGCAAAGCGTCGAAGTAGAGGAAATCCGCCGTGAGCAGGGCGAACGAGACGCCGACGATGCTCCATCGCCAGTGGAACTCGTTGCGCGGCCACCAGCGCAACCACCAGCCGACCGCGAGCGGCAGAAACAACAGCGCGAGGTAGACCGAAAACCAGCACTGCACCGTGGCCGCGTCGAAGCCCGCCGTGCTGAGGAGGTATTTGTCGTAGAGCCCGCTTACCGCGCCAAGCAGCGTGCCGCCGATCAGCCACCAGACCCAGCGGTCGCGGTGGAAATGAACGCCCTCCTTCGCCCCCGCGAACGACAAGCCGATGAACGACGCCAACGTGATGCCCACGCCGAGGAACTCCATCCACGAGGGCCGTTCGCCGAGCACGATCAGCGCCCCCAACAAGGTCCACATCGGGCCGGTCGCGCGGATCGGCGCCGCCAGCGACACCGGCAGATGTTTCACCGCGAAGTAGCTGCAAATCCACGAACCCGCCACGATGGCCGATTTGGCCAACATGAGCAGATGATCGCGCCAGCCCAGATCGGAGACATGGAAGGTCGCGGGCAGCGTCCCCGGAAGTGCCGCGCCGACGGCGAGCAACAGCGCCCAAACCGCCGCGCTGCACACGTTCGACCAGAACAAGACCGGCAGCACCGCGTTGTCGTGCACCGCGTGTTTCGTGCAGAGCTGGTAGATCCCGAGGAAGAAGGCGGAAAGGAGACTGGCGAGAATCCAGGACATGAAACGAAGCAGCTTGCCGCGCTTTCGCCCCCCTAGCCAAGCCCGAGTCGGCTGCGCGCGATTTCATCCTCTCTTCATCGTCCCTTCATCACAAACGCACGCGCCGCCGCCATCCTTGGCGACATGACCGGCAGCCCGCTTCCCAGCTACTTTCGCCGACTCAAGGCGCTCTGCCTGGGACGCACCGACGAAATCGCGGCCATGCTGGACGACCGCTCGCCGCGATGGCTGCTGTTCTGCGGCCTCGTCATCCTCGCCGGCTGCGGACTCTACGGCACCTCGGTCGGACTTTGGCGTTCGCCTCTCCAGTCCGTGTTCACCGGGCTGAAGATCCCGCTGCTGATTTTCCTGACCTGCGCGGGCAACGCCCTCCTCAACGGCATGCTCGCGCAAATGATCGGCTCAGGGCTCGGCTTTCGGCAGTCCTCCGTCGCCATTCTTCTCAGCTTCACGGTCGCCGCCTGCCTGCTCGCCGCCTTTTGCCCGCTGAGCTTTTTCGTGCTTTGGAACACCCCGCCGCTCGCCGTCGACGCCAGCTCCGGGCACAGCGTCACCCTCCTCACGCACGTCGCCCTGATCGCCTACGCGGGCATCACGGCCAACGCCCGCCTCCTTTCGCTGCTCCGGCGATTCGCCCCCGCGCCCCGCGCCGCCACGACCACGCTCCTCGCCTGGCTTGCCGGCAACCTTCTGCTCGGCACGCAGCTCGCCTGGATCTTCCGCCCCTTCATCGGCTCGCCCGGGCTGCCCGTCGAGTTCCTCCGCGCCGAGCCCCTGCGCGGCAATTTTTTCGAGGCCGTCTGGGGCGCGGTTCAGCGGCTGTTCTAAGCATCCACAAGCCTCCGCGCCCGGCCCCTTCCCCGTCCGATCCAACCCATCGCAACCATGAACGACTCCGCCGCCAATCGCCTTCCCCCGCCCCCTCCCCTGCCATCCGCCCACACGCCCCCCGATGATCGCCCGGTCACACCCGATTTCGCCGGCGTGCTCGGCGCCCTGCTCGGAAACCCCGCCCAGTTGCTCCGAACCTTGGGCACGCCCGGCGCGGACGGCGCGATCCTGCTTCGCCTCGTTCTTGTGATCGCCTCATGCGGCGCGGTCTACGGCCTCGTCATGGGCAGCCTGTCCGGGGGCGGCCAGCTCTGGGCGGCCCCGGCCAAGCTCACGGTCGGGCTCTTCGCAAGCGGTCTCCTCTGCCTCCCCAGCCTGCACATATTTCTATGCCTCAACGGCGCCGACGTCCGCGCGAGCCAGGTGACCGGCGCGCTGCTCGGCATGGTCGCGCTCATCACGCTCCTGCTCGTGGGCTTTGCGCCCGTCGCGTGGATTTTTTCCCAGTCCACCGATTCGCTCGTGGTGATGGGCATGCTCCATCTCCTCTTCTGGATCATCGGCCTGTGGTTCGGGGTCCGCTTGATAAAAGGCCTCGCAACTTGCGCCAACTCCGACGCGCCCGCTCTCGGCCACCTCAAGGTCTGGATCGTGATCTTCGTCCTCGTCTCTCTCCAGATGAGCTCCGCGCTGCGCCCGCTCATCGGCACCGCGCCCACGCTGCTGCCGACCGAGAAGCGCTTTTTCCTCCAGCATTGGACCGAAACCATGGGTCGGTAAATGCCGTCCCCCGGCAAGACGCGCCGTGACATCCGGCCCGGAGCCCGCTTTGGATGCGCTCTCCCACGCGATGAAGTTCACCGTCAGCAAACGTTTCACCTTCGAGGCCGCCCACTCCCTGCCGCACCTGCCCCTCGGGCATCAGTGCCGCAACGTCCACGGCCACTCGTATGTCGTGGAGATCTTTTGCACCGGTCCCCTCGACGCCCGCGGCTTCGTGATGGATTTCGCCGAGCTCTCCGACGCGATGAAGCCGGTCGTCGCCCGCCTCGATCACCAAAACCTCAACGACGTCCTTCCCGTGCCGAGCACCGCCGAAAACCTCGGCGCCTGGATCATGGAGCAACTCCTGCCCTCGCTGCCGCTCCTCACGCGCGTCGACGTCCACGAGACCGCCCGCACCTGCGCGCGAGTCGACCGCTGAACCGGGAGACGAAGTTGGGAGCGTTTTGAGCAGAACCGTAGCCGAAAGGTAGGGCGCCACCGCCGGGCGCGCCGCAACGGAGAGACAAGGGCTGAGCGGCAAAAGCGGCGGTCGGCCCTGCCTCAAGAGGCGACAAATACGGATACGGTTCTATTAAAAATTGCTGTAGCGCGGAGCTCGCGCGCGTCCCGACCGGCATTCAGCCCCGGAGGCGACCATCGAGGGCGGGGCGGCTACAGAGGTGTCTCCACGGCGTCGCGAGGTCGCTTCCTCTCGTTTTCGATTTCCCGAGCCACGTCGGAATAGAGATCCGGCTCGGTCGGTTTTTGCACGGCCGGCAATATCCAATCCGTAAGCCGCCGACCAGCTTGGTGACAGGCGATAAACAACGCCAGAAACGCGAACGCCGTCGACAGACTGTTAACCTCCGGAACCCCTCCCAGCGCCCGGACACTCGGAAACATGATTCCGAGCGCGAACACTGAAGCGAGGACCTGTCTTACGATTTCCCTGCGTGAGGTTCGCATAGGTCGCTACTCTGCGGGAACAGCCGCCGGCATCAAGGGCGCCGATTGCGCGACGTGGTCTCCGGGTTTCTCGTCATTGCACGCCCTCGAAAATCGCTCAACCCGGCGAACTCGCGAGCTCCCGGGCGATGAAGAACAAGATCGCCGCGATCAGGAGAACCCCGAAAACCAAAACCCACAGCGGAATTCCAGGCAGGGGGTTGCTGGGCTCGCGTTCCAACCGTTTGTCCTGGGAAGTGCGCCGACGTCGCTTTCCATGAGACGAGTGCTTCGCCTTCTCCGCCTTTTCCAACGCCGCGGGTGACGGGGCCCCGGCGGCCGGGCGATTGTCATCGGACCTTATCTGCGCGAAAGGGCAACGCGCGAGAAT
>CBINJQ010000049.1:0-15510 GCA_966251015.1 uncultured Akkermansia sp.
GGCTGGTGTTGCGGCCCCGGTCGCGGGGTTGACACCGCGTCGGGGCGCCGGGCGGCGGCGATGGCGGGCGTGGTCGCGATGACGTTGGAAGCGGGCTGCACGATTTGTTGCCGGGGGCGACCGGCGGGCTCGCCGCGGGCGGCGTGGTTTGCGTTCCGCGCAGGGCGCCAGACGTGATGCTGGTAGGCGACGGCGGGAGTGGGGCAGACCCAGCGGGGCTGCGTGTGCCAGACCTCATGGCGGTGGGGGCGGCCGATGACGAGAACGGTCCGGTAGTTCCAGTCGCAGTGGTAGGAAAGCCAGAAGCCGGCCCGGTAGCCGCTGCTGAACCTGATGATCGGTCCGGGGTGGTAATAATGGTGAACGATTCGGGGCCGGTAGACGTAGACCGGATCGTAGACGGGCACGTAGATCACGTCGGGCTGGGCGGGCACGATTCGGATGACCTCGCGTTCCACCACGACGGTTTGCTGCGGGGTGTCGGTCAGGTTGCCCGCGGCGCGTGCGGCGGCGCGCAACCGCTGCGTCGCGGTGAGGACGTCGGCGGGCTGGAACGCGAAGACCTCCCCGAGCTGACGCGTCCAAGCGAGGTTTTCGTCCATCCATTTCACGACCTCGGGGTAGCGCGCGAGGGCCTTGACGCTGTCGTCCCAGGGCTGGGATTCCACGGCCTGCGGATCTCCGCCGGCTTTGAGGTAACGAGCGGCCATCACCACATCCGTGGGAAAGGTGGAGGCCGGCAGGACCAGCGCGATCAGCGGGTCCGGATAAAGTGCGATCGGTGAAAGCAGTTCGTCCAGCTGCGCGGACGTGAGGCGGGCTTGTTCGGGTTGGGCGGTCGCGGCGGGGGCCGGGGCCGGGGTCGCGGCGATGATCTCGGGCTCGGCCATGGATTCGGCGCCGGGCGGGTAGCCCAAGGCCAGGAGCAGCACTAGCGGACGGTAGTTCATTGTGGGGCGGCCTTTGTCGGGGCTTGACCTCTTAGACTCCGGAGGGCGGGGCGGGTTCTCCGGGGGCGAGGGCTGGAACGCAGGAGGCTGCGCCGGAGGAGCTTATCCCCGAGGAAATATTTGAAACCCGTGGGCCAGGGGGGCGCGGACGCCGGGGCCGGCGTCCCTCCAAGCGGATTTCCGCGCGGGATCAATCGCGCTCGAGGAACGCGCGGACCAAGGCGTAGAGGTCGGGGCTCTCCAGCAGGAAGGAGTCGTGGCCGAGATCGGTGGAAAGCTCGGCGTAGGAGGCCTGTTTTCCGGCGCGTTGGAGCGCGAGGACGATTTCGCGGTTTTGGTCGGGCGGGAAGAGCCAGTCGCTGGTGAAGCCGACGACGAGGGTCCGCGCCTTCACGGGGGCGAAGGCCTTTTCCAAGGAGCCGCCGTAGGACGCGGCGAGGTCGAAACCGTCGATGGCGCGGGTGATGTAGAGATAGGTGTTGGCGTCGAAGCGGTTGATGAAGCTCTGGCCTTGGTAGCGCAGGTAGCTTTGCACCTCGAAGTTGATGTCGAAGGCGGCGGTGTTGGCGGAAGGCGGGCCGTCGTTGTTGCCGGCGAGGGCCGCCTCCTCGGCGAGGGCCGGGGCGGGGGAGGCGGGGATCCGGGGTTTGACGGTGCGGCGGCCGAATTTGCGATCCATCGACGCGTCGGAGAGGTAGGTGATGTGGGCCATCATGCGGGCGATGGCGAGGCCGACGCGAGGGCCGCCGCCGCGCGGGTAGTCGCCCTGGTTCCACTCGGGGTCCTGCAGGATGGCCTGGCGGCCGACCTCGTTGAAGGCGATGGCCTGGGCGCCCTCGCGGGCGGTGGTGGCCATGGCGAGGACCTTGTCGCAGAAATCCGGATACTCGATGCCCCACTGGAGCGCCTGCATGCCGCCCATCGAGCCGCCGAGGGCGCAGCGCAGGCGTTTGACGCCGAGGTGGTCGAGGAGGCGTTTTTGGCTGCGCACCATGTCGCGGATGGTGACCGCGGGAAAGGCGAGCCCGTAGGGGCGGCCGGTCGCGGGATTGATGGAGAGGGGGCCGGTGGAGCCCTGGCAGCCGCCGAGGACGTTGGCGCAGACGACGAAAAGGTGGTTGGTGTCGACGGCCTTGCCGGGGCCGATGAGGTTGTTCCACCAGCCGGGTTTTTTGTCGGCAAGAGAATGGATGCCGGCGCAGTGGTGGTCGCCCGAGAGGGCGTGGCAGACCAGGACGGCGTTGTCGCGGGCGGCGTTCAGGCGGCCGTAGGTTTCGTGGCGCAGGGTGAACGACGGGAGGACGCGGCCGTCGTCGCACGCGAAGGGCTCGGTGGACACAAAATCGCGAGGCTCGACGATGCCGACCTCGCCGGGATCGGCGGTGGTGGTGGCGGGAAAATCGTCGTCGAGGGAGGCGTCGTTCATGGCGAGGAAGGCGAAAACCTGAAACCTGAGACCTGAAGGGGAAGCGTGGAAAAGATAAGGCGGAAATAAAAAGCCCGGCCGCTTGGAGGCGGCCGGGCGAGGGAGGCTGGGATGCCGGGGCGGATCGCGGCGCCCGAGTCAGGGCGTTCTGGTGCCGAAGGTCGGGAAGAGGTCGCGACGTTGGAATTTGGGTGCGCCGATCTTGATGCTGAGGGGCGCGAGGCCGTTGTGGCCGGACACGAGATAAAAGCCCTCTTCCAAATAGGGGGTGAAATCTTTGGTCGTTTTATACCAAGATCCGTGTCCGGTGAGCTTCACGTTGCTCAGCGTGACGGCGGGCAGGGCGCTGGCGGTCGTGCGCACGTTGGCCGTCATGTAGCCGTTGGCAAAGACCGTCCACAAGTCGACCTTGGAGTGGTAATCCTGGCCCAGCTTGCCGTCCGGCGGGGCCAAGTAGGTCGGATTCTCCGCGAAGACCGAGATGAAGCCGAGGGAGAACGCGACGGTGATGTTGCCCGACGCCTTGGTGACACGACCGCCGGTCAAGGTTTCGGTGTAGTTGCCCACGAATTGGTCGAAGGTGAGAAAAAGGCCGGTGTCGATGACTTCCGCCTCGAAGGCGGGAGCGTCCTCTTCAACGACGTCCTCCGTCTCAGGATTATCGCCAAAGCCGGGCTTGGCGGTGGTCACCGGAAGGTCGAGAGTGTCGTAGTTCCAGCTGATGCGACCTCCGGCGGCGGTCGGCTGAATCCGGGTGAGGTAAACGGCGTAGGGAGTGGTGGCGGCACCAAGCACCGTGGTCTGGGGTTCGCGAACCGCGGTAAGCTCCCACCGGCCGTCGAGCTCTTGCTCGGTCAGGCCTTGGGACCCGTTCTCGATCACGGCGCGCAACAGATGCTTAACGAAAAAGGCCTGATCGCCGTTCTCGCTGTAGGTGATGACGCTGCCCCGTTCCGTGGTGATGCGATCAAATGGGCGAAGCGTGTCCGGATTGTCGATACCGGCGATATTTCCGGCGGAGTCGACCGGGCGCGGGGCGGGGCCGAGAGTCGTGCCGCTTACTCCAGTGGTGTTGAACTGCCACTGAATCGAAAGCGGAGCGGTTTCGAGGTAGGGGGCGGGCGTTTGCGCGGACGCAAAAGGAGCGAGGGCGAGGAGCGCGGCCGTGAACGGGAAGGAGGCGGAAAGTTTCATGTTGATCGGAGGTGCTTGGCGGTTGCTGGGCCAGGGATCAGAGATCGGAGGACGAAGGCGATTCGTAGGTGTCGACCTCGGGGTAGAGCGAGGCGGGCACGAGCTTCCCCGCGCCGAGGGTGATGGTGAGATTGATCAAACCTCCGACGTCGGCGTTGTTGTTGAGGCGGGCGTTGAAGCCGCCGCGGGCGGAGACGGAAAGCGAGCTGATCGCGAAGAAGAACGATTCGAAGCCGTCGGAAACGTCCTTGGCGACGAAGTTGATTTTCGCAAAGCCCGCCGATTCGGAGGATTGAAGGACGTGGGTGCCGGCGGCCGTGGAGAAACTCGGGCGGTAATCGTAAATGACGTGACTGGTGATGCTGCCGGACGAGCTGATGACATACTGGCCTTGATGGCGTTCGACGTAGCGCTCAACCGAGCCGAACGAGGCGCTGTTGAACTTGGACCTGGGCACCACGACTCGCGCCCCGGTGACCTTGTTCACGGCGTAAAGATGGAAGGAGGCGTCCACCAACCTCATGTCCGCGGACGCGTTGCGCACGGCGACCAGCGTCCAATTCGTGCTCGAGGAGTCCTGGATGATTCCGGCCGTGCGGAGATCGTCGATGAGCTGCGCTTGGGACAAGCGGGTGACGGTGGTCGTGGTCGAACGACCGGTCGCGGTGTTTGTCGTGGTCGCGGTGCTAAGCGTGACCTGCAGGGTCACGGGAGCTTCCGTCACCAAGTCGACGAATTGTGCCGACGCATAGTGGGAAGAAAGAAGGGCACCGAGAGAGAGCAGTAGCGGTCGGAGGCTGAGTTTCATGGTGGATTATGTATAAAGTCCGGTAGGTAACGCCGCCTAGGTAGCCACGGGCGCGAGGCGGAGCCAGTTAAATGCGTGTGAGCAATCCGTGAAGCTTGCCCCTCCTGGGGCCATCGCGATGGAGGCGAAAGGCTTGCTCCCGTGCGCGCTTGCGCGGGGCCCGCGCTCGCGCCGTTTGTTCGACGCCGCGCGCGGACGTCCGGCGTGATCGCGAAAAAAGACGGACGAGTTTGTCGGGTTTCGCGGGAAAAGGCGCTTTTTTAGATGAGGCCGCCGGCGTTTCGCCCCGCCTCTCCTTCTCCCCCCTCATGCTCAAACCCCTTTTGCTTGTCGCTCTTGCCATGTGGACCACTTCCGCGACGTCGGCCGACCCGACGCCTGTTTTGCTCGATATAGGCGTCGCGGGCGACCCGGTCGCGACGGCGTCCGATTTCGCCACCGCAGGCGTGCCCGGCCTCGGCGGCTCCGAGCCGGTGGGGAATCTCGCGCTCGCCTCGGTCGAGGATGCGGGGACCGAGTTCACGTTCACGTCCGGGCAGACCCTTTCGCTGAGCACGCGGGCGAAGGGGGCCTGGATGGTGAAAGGACAAAAAAACCAACTGCTGGCCGACTACCTTTTTCTCGAGGAAGGAGCCGGTCGCGGCGGGCCGATCCAGGTGTCGGCGGGCAAGCTCGGGCTTCGGGCCGGCGCGGATTACGTGCTCTACGTTTTCGGGAACACGAGCGCGGCGGACCAGTGGAGCGCGTTCACGCCGATCAACAACACGGGCGTCCGGTTTCGATCGACCGCGGCGTCGAGCGGGCATCTGGTCGCGGTCTTCTCGACCTCGGCGTCCTACGCCGGGGAGCCGCTTGAGTTCACCTGGGCGCGCGCGGCGGGAGCTCCGAACTTCGCCGGACTGTGCGGGCTGGCGGTCATCCCGTCGTTCGAAGGCAAGGGGGTGGCTTTGCGGTGGACATCGAGCACGGAGGGGCGGGCGTGGGCGGACAGGCTCGAAGTTCCGCTCAACGCGTCGGTTCCCGCGCCCGACGCGCAGGCTCGGCGCGTGGTCGTGAACTCCGGGAGCCCGAGACAACAGATCGACGGCTGGGGCGCCTGCTTCAACGAGCGCGGGTGGAAGGCGATGGAGGTCCTGGCTCCCGCCGAGCGCGAGGCCTTGATGCGCGAGTTTTTCCATCCGACGGAAGGGCTGCGCCTCGGGCTCTGCCGCGCGCCGATCGGCGCGAGCGACTACGCGATCGACCTCTACTCGCTCAACGAGACCGCGGGCGATTTCGAGATGAAGGCCTTTTCCATCGAGCGAGACCGCCGGCGGCTCATTCCTTTTATCAAGGCCGCGCGCTCCCATCGACCTGATCTGAAGCTCTGGGGCTCGCCGTGGTCGCCGCCCTCGTGGATGAAGCACAACAACAAGCTCTCCGGCCGCGACGGTTCGAACAACACGATCAAGGACGACACGCGGACCTTCGACGCGCTCGCGCTCTATTTCGCGCGTTACGTCGAGGCCTACGCCGCCGAGGGCATCCCGATCTACATGGTGATGCCGCAGAACGAGCCCAACATGGACACGAACTACACCTCGTGCGTGTGGACGGGGAAACAGTTGGCGAAGTTCATCGGCCACCATCTCGGCCCGACGTTTGCGGCGCGCGGGCTCGATACGGAGATCTACCTCGGCACGCTCAACGACGACGACAAGCGCGGCGGCTACGCGTATTGGGTCGAGCCCTCGATGAACGACCCGGAAACGGTGCGTCATCTCGATGGCGTCGGCGGACAGTGGGCGGCGGCGCCGGTGATCGCGGAGACGCATCTGCTGCACCCCGGGATGCCGCTCATGCAGACGGAGTCGGAATGCGGCAACAAAGAGAACGACTGGAAATTCGCGGAATACCAGTGGGGACTCGCGCTGAAGTGGTTCGCCGCGGGCGTGCGCGCCAACGTCGTGTGGAACCTGGTGCTCGACGAGACGGGGCTCAGCACCGGCGGCTGGGCGCAGTGCTCGCCCGTGGTGGTGGACTCGAAGAGCGGGCGGGTGACGTTCACGCCTTATTTTTATCTCTACAAACACTTCAGCCATTTCATCGAGCCGGGCGCGCATGTGTTGGCCTCGCAAGGGACCTGGGATGATCGCATCGCGTTCAAGAACCCCGACGGCAGCGTGGTGATCGTGGTGGCCAACCGCACCGACACGGATCTGCCGGTCACGCTTCACGTCGACACGCGGCGCAGCGCGCCCGTGACGATTCCGGCGCGTTCCTTCAACACCTTCGTGATGCCGTCGCCGAGCACGTCGGCGGCCCGATGACGGGAGCCCGATGACGCTCGTTCGCGGTTCGTTCGCGGCCGGGCCTTCCGCGCGGCGGCCGGCCGCGCCTTGGGTATAAAGCCACTTATTGGACGTGCGTGGGGTGAATCCGGCCGTTAATATCTTGTAATGGCGGCGGACTCTGGCTGAACGGAGGCATGCAACGCCCTGCCCCGGGCAAGTTTGTCGTGTTGGTTGTCGATGACGCCCCTGACGGCCGGTGCCTCGCGCGCTGCTGTCTGACGCTCGCGGGTTACGAAGTGCTCGAGGCGGCGAGCGGGGCGGAGGCGCTGAGCCTGGTGGAGCGGTGCGAGCCCGACGTGGTGTTGTTGGACGTGTGCATGCCCGAGATGGACGGCTTCGAGGTGTGCGCCGCGCTGAGGGCGAGCGAGTCCACGCGGCGGATGCCGGTGATCATGGTGTCGGCGGAGTCCGACCGGGTGGCGATCTCCCGCGGCTTCGCGGCGGGGGCGATGGATTTTCTGGCCAAGCCGTTTCGCGCGGAGGAGCTCTGCGCGCGGGTGACGGTGCATGCGGAGCTGGGGCGGGCGCGGCGCGAGTTGGAGTCCAGCTACGCCCGTCTCGCCGCGCTGACGCACGAGAAGGACCTGATGTTCGGGATGGCGGCGCACGATTTGCGGGGGCCGCTTTCGGTGATCAGCGGTTTTGTGGAGCACGCCTTGCGGAGCTTGCGCGGCGCGGAGGACCCGGCGGTGAGGCAGGCCTTGGAGGTCACCCAGCGCGAAGTGCAGCAGATGGGGCATTTTCTCGGCAGTTTGCTCGACCTCAACGCGCTCGAGCGCGGCGCTCCCGGGCTGAAGCCGCGGGCCATCGATCTCATGGGCGAGGCGCGGGACGCGGTCGAACGCGCCGCGAAGATGGCGGAGGCCAAGCGAATCGATCTTCGGATCGCGGAGGGCGGCGGTCGCCTGCGGGTGATGGCGGATCGTCTCGGGGTGCGGCGCATCCTGGACAACCTCATCTCCAACGCGGTGAAGTTCACGCCCGCGGGGGGAAGCGTGCGCCTGAGGCTCGCGGTGAATTTCGACGAGGCGGAGTGCCATGTCTGCGACGACGGCCCGGGGTTGACGGAGACGGATCTGGTCCGGGTGTTCGGTCGTTTCGCGAGGTTGAGCGCCAAACCCACGGGCGGGGAGAAATCGACGGGCCTCGGCCTGGCGATATGCCGGGCGCTTGCCGAGAGCATGGACGGCCGGGTGTGGTGCGGCAACAATCCCGGGGGCGGGGCGTTTTTCGCGTTCGCGTTGCCGCTGGCTCCGCGGGAAGCGCAGGGCGGAACAAGCACGCCCTTCGGCAGGGGCGAGAGCGTGTCGCCGTTTCCCGATCTGCTGGCCGAGCCGCAGGCGGGTAATTGATTGCGCCTCGCCCGGAAAGCGGCCGCCCCGAGGTCGCCGGGCGCGTCCCTGGTGCGCACAGCCTCGACGAACGATGGGCGGAGGGACCGCCCATCCACCATAAGAACCAAAGCGCCCCCTTGGTTGGTATTACGCGGGCGAAGGAGCGGTCTCGCGGTATCGCGGTCCGTGTGGCCCCGGCCGTGCCGGCCGGGTGGTTTGCCGGGATCGGGTTCGGACGGTTTTTTGATCCCGCGGGCGGCACGCCCGCGGCTACGTCCTACCGTTCGCCGCGGACGGTGAGCGTCGCGGGTTCGAGACCCTCGGCCTCCGCGCGGAGCGTGATCTCTCCGGGCGCGCCCGTCGGGCGGAGGATGGCGAGACAGCGGCCTTGCCAGGTTTCGCGGAGGGGGCCTCGGAAGCTGGCGGGCTTGTTCGGGACCGCGCTGGCGTGGCCGGCGAGTTCTCCCGCGCCCTCCACGGTGAAACGCACGGTGGTCTCCGCGTAGGGCACGCGACGGTCCTTGTCGTCGACGACCTCGACGCTCACGTAGGCGAGATCGTCGCGGTCGGCGCGGATGCGTGAACGATCGGCGACGAGCTTCAGTTTCCGCGGGGCGCCGACGGTCTCGAGCTTCGTCTCGGCGACGACTTTTCCGCCGACCAGACCGAGGGCGCGGAGCTCGCCGGGTTGATAGGGCACGTCGAATTTCGCGGTGAGTTTGGTCGCCTCGGAGACGGGCTGTTCGCCGAGGACCTTGCCGTCGAGCTCGAGCCGGACGTGGTCGCAGCGAGAATAGACCGAGACCTGCAGCGTCTTGCCCTCCTGACCGGGCCAGCTCCAGCTCGCGGACTCGTTGGGCCAGGCCCACCAGCTCAGCTCTTCGGCGAGGCCGGCGGGGATGGGCGCGTGGACCATCATCTCGATCTGGCTGCGGCGCCAGACCACGTCGCGGTAGTGGGACTGGGGTTTCTTGAAACCGCAGAGATCGAGGTCGCCGGACCAGGCGTTGAACCAGGGCCACGGCATGAAGAAGCTGCCCTTCTCGTTGCTGAGGAGAGCATGGGCCAGGCCGGATTCGCCGAGATAGTCCATCGCGGTCCAGACGAAGTCGCCGATCACGTAGGGGTGCTTTTCGACGGGCTGCCAGTAGGCGAGGGCGTCCTTGGGAAAGGATTCGCTGCCATACATGACGCGCCGCGGGTGGCGGGCGTGGTCGCCCTCGTATTTTTCCGGCAGGTAGTTGTAGCCGGCGACGTCGAGGTGGGTGAAGCCGGGGTCGGAGAGATTGTCCCAGTCCTTGATGACCTTGCCCCAGTCGGTGCAGATGGCCTGGGTGACGGGACGGGTGGTGTCGTGCGAGAGGACGGCGCGGCGCAGGCGCATGCCTTTGTCGCCGGCGCGGAACTGCTCGGGGATCTCGTTGCCGACCGACCACATGATGACGGAGGGGTGGTTGCGATCGCGGCGCACCATGGCGGCGATGTCGTGCTCGGCCCACTGGTTGAAGAAGCGGCTGTAGTCCTGCGGATTTCGCTCCTTCGACTCGGTCCATTGGTCGAAGGCCTCGTTTATCACGAGCATGCCGAGGCGGTCGCAGGCCTCGAGCAAGGCGGTGGAGGGCGGATTGTGGCTGCTGCGAAGCGCGTTGAACCCGTTGGTCCGGAGCAGCTCGACCTTGCGCTCCTCCGCGCGACCGATCGCGGCGGCGCCGAGCGGGCCGTTGTCGTGGTGGATGCATCCGCCCTTGAGCTTGATCGAGGCCCCGTTGAGCCGGAAACCGTGCTCGGCGTCGAACTCCAGCGTGCGGATGCCGAAGGTCGCGGCGGTGGCGTCGACGATCTTTTCGCCGACGAGGACCTCGACCTCGGCCGAATGGAGCGCGGGCGACCGGGGGGACCAGAGCTTGGGCCAGCGGAGCGTGACGGGATTCTCCACGGAGCGAGTTTCGCCGGCCGCCAATTGGACCGGGTTTTCGGACACGCCGAGCTCGGCGCCCCTGGCGTCGCGTATCCGGACGCGCACGACGGCGGCGGACGGAGCGTCCGCGGCGTTCCGGACCTCGACGGAGGTTTTCACGAGCGCCCGCTCCTCGGAGACCTCCGGCGTGGTGACAAACACTCCCCATGTCGGCACGTGAACCGGCGACGTGATGGTCAGCGAGACGTGCCGGTAGATGCCCGAGCCGGAATACCAGCGGCTGTTGCGGCCCTCGTTGCGCACGCGGACGGCGAGCACGTTCTCGGCGCCGGGCGGGGCGAGATGGGGCGTGAGGTCGAAGGTGAAGGCGGTGTAGCCGTGCGGGTGCTCGCCGAGGCGGCGGCCGTTGAGCCAGAGCTCCGGGTTCATGTAGACTCCGTCGAAGGCGACGGAGACGTGCCGGCCGGCCTCGGGCGAGGCGAAGCGTTTCCGATACCAGCCGATGCCGCCGAGGGTGTGGCCGGTGAAGTGCGCGCTCGCGCTCTCGCCCGGCGCGAAGGGGCCGATGCGTTTGGCGACTTTGCCCGCCGCGTAGATGCCGCCGTTGTTGTTGCCGTCGAAGACGCGCACGGCGATCAGGTCGGTGCCGTCGCCGCGAACGAGCGAGGCCGGAACGCGGTAGCGGCGATCGACCGTGTCGGCCCACTTGTAGTCGGGCGGAAATGAGCCGGTGCCGCCGACGCGCCGGCCGTTGAAAAAGACCTCGTCGACGTCGTCGATGCGACCCATGAGCAGGTCGAAGTCCTTGCCGCGGCATTCGGCGGGGATGTCGACGCGGCGGCGGAACCAGCCGTAGACGTTGTTGGCGGTGTATCCGGAGTGGGTTTCCCAGGTGCCGGGCAAGGCGACCGTCTGCCAGGCGGAGTCGTCCGACTCGCGCGTTTTCCAGGAGGGATCGTCGCCGCGCTGGAAAAGCCATTGGCCGGCGACGGCCTCGAATTCGGGGACGGCGTCGGCCTTCGCGGGCAGGTCCTCGATGGACCAGTCGTGAGGGACGTCGAGTTTGCGCCACGCCGAGTCGTCGAAGGCCGGTTGTTCCGCGCCCGGGGCCTCGCCGCGCAGGAAGCGCCAGTCGGTGTTGAAGGGTTGGTCGCGCGGCGCCCCGGCGAGACCGAGGAGCGAGCCCGCTTGAACGAGGAGGAAACCGAAGGCGAGGGTGCGGGTGGGGATGGGCATGGCCAGGGGGGGACGCGATGATGTTGGGGAGCCGGGGCGACGTCGGCGAGCCTCGCGAATGGTTTCGGGCCGTGACCTATCACTAATGATAGTCCCGCGAGGGCCTCCCCCTGTCGGGCGGCGGTTTGACGAGGCGCTTCGCTTCGGGCACCGACGAGCCCCATTGCCCGCGATGCTTCGTCCCCGAGTCGCCATTTCCCTCGTTCGCGCGCCGCGATGTCGGCTCGCGGGCGCGTGGTTGTGCGTTTGCGCGATTTTCGCGGGCGACGGTTCCTTCGCGGCCGGGGCGCCCGACGGGATCATCGCCGACGCGGCGCGGGTGCGCGAGTTGCGACCGGAAGAGGCGCGTCGGTCGCATCGGGCGCTGATCCGCGGAGTCGTGACGACGAGCAACGCGGATTCGTGCGTGGTCCAGGACGCGAGCGGACCGGTCTTTGTCCGGCCGGTCGAGGGCGCCTGGCCGGTCCCGCCGGCCGCGGGCGAGCTCTGGGAATTTGGAGGAGCCACCCACCCCGGCGAATTTTCGCCGATCATCGTCGCGGACCACTCGGGCCGCCACGGACGGCAAGACTTGCCGAGACCGCTTCGTCCGGGTTGGGAGCAGTTGATCAACGGCAGCCTGGATGTGGAGTTGGTCGAGGTGCGGGGCGCGTTGCTGGAACGAAGCGACGCGGCGCTCAGGCTTTTGGTCGCGGGCGGAGAGGTGGCGATCACGGCGCATCCGGGTTATCCCCTGCCGGAGGCTCCTTTGGCGGCCGACGCCCGCCCGCCCGCGCCGAGGAGCCTCGTTCGCGTGCGCGGCGTTTTCTTCGCGTATCGCGACCCCGCGTCACGCCAGCTCGTGCCCGGCCGTTTCCTGCTCGGGAACGCGCGGCTCGTCGTGGACGAGCCCGCGCCCGCCGATCCTTTCGACCGGCCGGCGCGCTCCGTGGCGGATCTGTTGCGTTTCGACGCCTCCGCCGATCTCCCGAGGTGGGTGAAGATCGCCGGCCAGGTTCTCCACTCCAGGCCCGGGGAATGTTTTCTGCGGGACGGGGACAAAAGCGTTCGCGCGCTCGTGGGCGAATCGCCTGGGTTGAGCGCGGGAGATTTCGTCGAGGTGGTCGGGTTTCCGCAGCCGGGCCGACCCTCGCCGGTGTTGGTCGAGGCGGTGGTTCGGAAGACGGGACACGGGGAGCTGCCGGCTCCGCGGGATCTTTCGGACGACGAACTGGCGGACGAAAAACACGACGCCGCGCGCGTGCGTTTCGAGGCGCGTGTGGTCGGCGAACATTCCCGGCTCGGCGAACGCGTGCTCGAGATGCAGGCGGGGCGTCACCGGTTTCTCGTGAAGTCGGGCGACGACGGAACTCACGGCAACTTCCCGCGACCGGAAGCGCATGTCCGGCTCACCGGGGTTTACGCCGGCCTTTCCGGCGACGCCGCCCGTTCGGGTTGGGGAAAGTTCGAGATCCTGCTCAACTCTCCCGACGACATCGAACTTTTGAGAAACGGTCCGCGGTGGACGCGGCGGCACGTGTTCGGGGCGCTCGCGGTTTTGTCGGGGGGAATGGCCGTGCTGTTTGTTTGGGTCCTCGCGTTGCGCCGCACCGTGGCGCGTCGCACCGCGCTGCTGGAAACGGAGGTGCGCGAACGCGAGCGGGCGGAGCAGGCCGGGCTCTTGGATCGGGAGCGCGCGCGCGTCGCCCGCGATCTGCATGACGAACTGGGAGCGGGGCTGACGCAGATCGGGTTGATCGGATCGTTGGCCGCGCAGCCCGGAGCCGCGCCGGAGCGCGTGAGAAGCCACGCCGAGTTCGTGGCCGCCAAGGCGCGCGATCTGGTCGGGGTGCTGGACGAGATCGTCTGGGCGCTCGATCCGAAGCACGACACGGCGGCCTCGGTGCGGGGTTACTTCTGCGATTACGCGGAGGAGTTTTTGCGCCCCGCGGGCATCGTCTGCCGCTTTGAAGCGGACTCGAGCGGGCCCGGATTCCCGCTCGACGCGCGTCAGCGCCACGGCCTGTTTCTCGCGTTCAAGGAAGCGCTGACAAACGTGGTCAAACACGCGGCGGCGACCGAAGTCCGTATCCGGGTGTCGGCCGATGCGTCGGCGCTCAACGTGGACGTGGCGGACGACGGGAAAGGGCTGACTCCCGGGCCGACGGCGACGACGGCGAACGGCGTGGCGAACATGCGCGCGCGCCTTGAGCAAATCGGCGGCGCCTGCGAGGTCGGTCCGCGCGCTTGCGGCGGCACCTTGGTCTCCTTCCGTGTGCCCGCAGTCCCTTTCCTCCGCCCATGATCTCCGTCGCCTTGGTCGAGGATAACGCCGGTCTGCGCCACAGCCTGGGGCTGTTGTTGGCGGAGGCGCCCGGTTTGCGCTGGGTCGGCGCGTTCGCGGACGCGGAGGAGGCGTTGCGGGAGCTGCCGCGTCGCACGCCCGACGTGGTGTTGATGGACATCAACCTGCCGGGCATGTCGGGCATCGACTGCACGCGCCGTTTGCGCGAGGTTCTGCCGTCGGCGCGCGTGATCATCATCACGGTGTATCGGGACAACGAAAGCATCTTCCCGGCGCTGCGCGCGGGGGCCTTCGGCTATCTGCTCAAGCGCGCCACGCCGGAGGAGATCGTTCGCGCGATCGTCGACGTGCATGGAGGCGGGGCGCCGATGAGCGGCGAGGTGGCGCGCAAGGTGGTGGAGGCCTTTCAGCCGCGCCCCGCGGCGACGCGCGGCGAGGACGCGGCGGAGTTGTCGGCCAGGGAGCGCGAGGTGCTGGAGCTGCTTTCGCAGGGGCGGCTCGACAAGGAGATCGCCGCCGAGCTGGGCGTCAGCCAGCCGACGGTGCGCTTTCACCTGAAGAACATCTACGACAAGCTGCACGTGCGGACACGGGTGGAGGCGGCGCTCAAGCACAGGTCCGGCGGCGCCGCGTTCCCGCCGCGGGGGCCGGGCTAGCGGGGACGCCTGCGCGCCGGTCCCGCGGGAGCGCGGTCGGTCTCGTCGTCGGGCGCGCCTCGGCCGTGTTCGGAGCGCAGGTGGCGTTTGAGAAAAACACCGCTCGAGGTGGCGGGAGCATCAGTCCGGGCGGGATCTCCGGGGGGATCGGCAGGCGGTTCGCCGCCGCCGGGTTCGGGCGCGGGCGCGGCGAGCGGGAAGTTTTCGAGGACGAATCCCTGCGTGCGGCCGGCGTCGTTCAGGCCGGTGCCTGCGATGGTGTAGAGGCCGTTCGCGACAAAACGGATGCCGGTGACGCTCTCGGGATCGAGCCCGCCGAAAGAGACGCCGACGGCGGAGGCGAGGGACCGCAGGTCATGGATCTTGCCATCCGAGCCCCAGAGCACGGCGCCGCTCTCGTAACTTCCGGCGTCGGTGGCGCGACCGCCGAGCCAGATGTTGTTTTCCGCGATGGCGAGGACGGTGGCTTCGTGACCGGGGAGCGTTTCCAGCACGGTCACGGCCCCGGTCGCGGTGTTCCATGTCACGGGGCGGAGGCGCGTGGCGTCGTCCGCCGCCCCGGCGGCGAGGGAGCCGTCGCGCGAGATCGTCTCGGCGAAACCACGCGCTCCGCCGGAGGGTATCCGTAGTTTCGTTACGGCGTAGGCGCCGGTGTTCCCGGTCCAGACCACGGCCTGCGAGCCGAGCGCGGTCTCGTAGTGCCCGACCGCGCGGACGCCGTCGTTCGAAAGCGCGGTGGCAAGACTCGCGCCCGAGGCGTCGGCGGGGAGGGGAAGAGGCTGGACGGAGTAGCCGCCGCCCCGGGAGCCGAGCCAGAGCGCGGCGGCGGAGCCGGCGCCGCTTTGTCCGACGAAACGGGAGCCGTTCGCCGAGCCGCCGTGGACCAGCGTTTCGGAGGCGCCGGAGCCGAGTCGGGGAAGCACGGCCGGGGCGTAGGAGCCCGAATCGCCGAAACGACTCCACACCACGGGAGCGTGGTCGTTGTCGCCCGAGTCGGTCGGCGGAAGCGCGGCGTAGCCGGCGAGGAGAGAAGCGTCGGGGGCGATCCAGCGGAGCTCGCCGCCGTTCGCGCCCGGAGGCAACGCGAGCGAAACCGGGGGCGCGTAGGCGACGGCGGCCTTGCTCCAGAGCACGGGCGCGGAGCCCCAGGTGTCCCGCGAGTTGCCGATGGCCGCGCCGTCGTCCGCGACGCCGACCGCGTAGTCGTAGCCATCCTCGGCGAACGCGGCGAGCACGCGCAACGTGGCGGTCGACGCGAGGGCGGGACCGACGGCCAGGCCGAGCAGGGGAAGGGCGACGAGAGCGACGACCGGGGTGCGCATGCGGGAAGCGCTGCGGACGACAGGGCTCGGACGCAGGCCTGAATCGCCG
>CBINJQ010000050.1:0-15405 GCA_966251015.1 uncultured Akkermansia sp.
GCATCCCGTCTCCGCTCCGCCCGCCACGCCCCGGGGCGCGGCCACTCCCGCGCGGCGGAGACGGCGGGGACAAACACATGTATCGGCGGAAGCGCGAGCGGCGGCCGGGCCTTGGCCACGAGCTCGCCCGGCGCGTCCGTCCCCGGGGCCGAATCACGGGTCTTGCCGTCGGCCACCCACTCGCAGACGTCGCACAGGTTGGCGGCGTCGAAGGTCCGCGCCATGGCATCGTCCCACGCCATCGTGCGCGAGTAGCCGACGATCATGCGTCCCCAGGCGAGGGTTTGGATCACGTCCCACTGCCCGCCGGAGGCGAACAGCCAGGCGAGACAGGCGAAGATCCGGGCGATGCGCAGGCGCATGGCGGGCGGGACGAAGAGGCGCGTTGACGGGCTTTTCGGTCGCGACTGCGGGATCGTTTTCCCGGCCGCGCGAGGGCTCCGTCAGTCCCGGCCGCGTGAAAGCCAGAGTCCGGTGGCCAGCACCCCGAAGACCAGGGTCGGCCAGATGACCCAGCCCGCGTTCACGGGCACCTCCCAACGCGACACCGCCCAGGCGACGAGCGCGCACTTGGCCGCGATCAGTATCCAGGCGCAGACCATGAAGCGGGAAATTCGAGGGGTGGAACGAACGACGTGTGACATGGTGATACGGGGTTTATTTATGCCAAGCAGTCTGCCCCTTCCGGGCGCGGATCGAAAGCGCCGCCTTCGTTTCCATTGATCCACATCAAGACCGGGCGTCGGAAACCCGTCCGCATGCGCCGACGGCTTGTCCGCACGCCATCGGCTCCTCCATTCCCCTGCCCGGCAAAGGGTTCAGGCACGCGGGTCCTCCGCCCGCGTTTCCGACATCAACTCCAGCTCAAGTCCGTTTGCGAAATCGGGAGCGTGCGGACGCGTTTGCCCGTGGCGGCGAAGATCGCGTTGCAGACCGCCGGCGCCAGCGGCGGCAGGGCCGGCTCGCCGAGACCGGTGGGAGGATGGTCCGTCTGGAGCAGACGAATTTCGATCCGCCTCGGCGTCGCGGGCATGCGAAGAATCGGATGTTCGCCGAAATTGCCCGCGAGCATGCGGCCGTCCTTCAGCTCGTCGGCCTGCACCCACGCCGCGCTCAGGCCGTCGACGATGGAGCCCTCGATCTGGTTCTCGGCGCCGCTCGGGTTGATGATCGGGGAACCGACATCGCCGCTCACGACCACACGATCCACCGCGAGCTCTCCTTCGGGCGTCACCGTCACCTCGGCCACGATGGCGAAGTAGCCCCGGTGGCTGAAATAAAACGCGATGCCCCGCCCGCGTCCGCGCGGCAGCGCGGGGCCGTCCCAGCCCGCGCGTTCGGCGGCGTCGACGAGCACGCCGCGCATCCGCACGGTATCGAAGCCGCCGCGCGGAGGACGCGGGTTGAGCGGATTCTCCAGCAGCTTGAGACGGAAACGAAACGGATCGGCGCCGGCGGCGTCGGCCAGCTCGTCGAAAAAGCACTGCGTCACCCAGGCGAGCGTGCAGCTGCCGGGCGCGCGCCAGTAGCCCATGGGCACACCGCACACGAGCACGCTCATCTCCTGCCGGTAGTCGGCGAGATAGTGGGCGGGAAACTCGTTGCCGCCGACGCCGGCGCCGCTGCCGGCGCGACCGGGCGCGTTGCCGAAGGTCACAAAATGCCCGTGCCACGCGGCGAGCGCGCCCTGGGCATCCACCGCGCCGCGCAGGTGATGAATGCCGCCCGGGCGGAAATGGTCGTGCCGCATGTCCTCCTCGCGCGTCCACGTGAGTTTCACCGGCGCCGCGACCTTCATCGCGATCGCCGCGGCCTCGACCATGAAGTCGCTTTCAAGGCGCCGCCCGAAGCCGCCGCCCACGCGGGTGATGTTCACCCGGATCTTGTCGGGCGACAGGCCGAGCGTGTCGGCGATCATCTTCTGGCCGGCGCCGGGGTTCTGGCTCGGCGCCCAGAGCTCGAGCGCGCCGTCGCGAAACCACGCCGTGCAATTCTGCGGCTCGAGATTCGTGTGCCCGATAAACGGATACACATAGGTCGCCTCGACCCGCTTGACGCCCGCGGCGGCGAAGACCTTCGCGACGTCCCCGTCGTTGCGCGGCGTGTGCTCGCCGGCCTGTCCGGACTTCTCCATCGCCTGCCGGACAAACTCCGCCCAACTGTCGCCCGCGCGCGGACCTTCGTCCCAGGCAACCTTCAGCGCCCGGCGCGCCTGCATCGCGGCCCAGGTGGATTTGGCGACGATGGCGACGCCGGGCATGAGGCCGTTCAGGTTGCGCGTGCCCTCGATCACGAAGGCGTCGACCACGCCGGGGAGTTTTTTCACCGCGTCGAGATCGACGGAGACGACCTTGCCGCCGAAGACCGGACATTTCACGAAGGCGGCGTGAAGCAGGCCGGGCAGGGTCTGATCGATGCCGAAGAGCGGCCGGCCGGTGACGAGGGCGGGATTGTCGACGCCCCCGATGCGGCGGCCGATGATCTTGTAGTCCTTCGGGTCCTTGAGCGGCACGGAATCCGCCGCCGGCACCGGCAGCGTCGCGGCGAGCGCGACGAGTTCGCCGTAGCCGGCGCGACGCCCGCTCGCGGCGTGGACGACGGCGCCCGATTCGGCGCGGCATTCCTCGACCGGAACGCCCCAGGTCCGCGCGGCGGCGGCGAGGAGCAGCACGCGCGCGGCGGCGCCGGCGCGGCGGAGCGGCATGAAATTGCTCGGCGTCGTGCTGCTGCCGCCCGCGAACTGCCCGCGGAAAGCCGGGTCGAGCGGCACGGGCTCGACCGTCACGCCCCGCCAGTCGACCTCGAGCTCCTCGGCCACGATCATCGGCAACGAGGTGCGAACGCCCTGCCCGATTTCGGGCACGTGCGCGGCGATGAACACGCGCCCGTCCGGGGCGATGCGCACGAAGGCCCCGAGTTTCGCGCCCTCGGGCGCGGGTTCGGCGCCGCCGCGCAACTCCACCGCGAACGCGTCGCCGGTGAAACGCAGATAAGAGCCGAGCACGAGACCGGCGCCGACCATGCCGGAGAGCTTGAGGAAGCGGCGGCGGTCGAGCGGATCGGACACCGAATCGGAAACCGGAGCGGAAGCGGAATTCGTTTTCATTTGGCGCCCTCCTTTCCGCCGGAGGCCAGCGAGGCGGCGGCTTGTTTTATCCCCGCCCGGATACGGGTATAGGTGCCGCAACGGCAAAGGTTGCCCGCCATGGCGGCGTCGATGGCCGCGTCGTCGGGCGACGGGTTGTTCGCGAGGAGCGCGGCGGCGCTCATGATCTGTCCCGCCTGGCAATAGCCGCACTGGGGCACGTCGAGATCGCACCACGCCTTCTGCACCGGATGCGCGCCCGCGGGATCGAGGCCCTCGATGGTCGTGATCCGCGCTCCGGTGGCGGCGGCCACGGGAAGCACGCAGGAACGCATGGGCTGGCCGTTGAAATGGACCGTGCAAGCGCCGCACAGGCCTTGGCCGCACCCGTATTTGGTGCCGAGCAAGCCGAGCGTGTCGCGCAGGACCCAGAGCAAGGGCGTGCTGGTGTCCAGATCGTCGGGGAGCGGGTAAACGGTGCCGTTGACGGTGATCGATAGGGGCATGGCGGGCGAAAAGGGGCGGTGCGCGTCCAACCTGCGCCGGACGCACGGACTTTCAAGACGACGCGCCGCGCTCCGGGTTGCGCACGAGTCGCGCGTAGTCCTCGCGCGTGTCCATGTCCCGGCCCGCCTCGGGCGCGACGACGCTCGCCACGGCCTCGGGATGGAGGCGAGCCACGCGACGCGCGCCCTCGTCTCCGCGGAGGGCCGCCAGCTCCGGCCAATATCGCCGCGCGAAAAACGTCGGCGGCCCCAGCACACCCGAGCCGTGGTCGGAAAAGACGATGCCGCGTCCGCTGCGTTCGTGCTCCGTCCACAGGGCGCGCAGCAAGGCCGAGTCGACCAAGGCTTGGTCGCACAGCAGGACGATCAACCCCGCGCAACCGGCCGCGCCGGGGTCGGCGGCCAGTTCGCGTGCCGCGCAGGCGAGCGAGGCGCCGATGCCTTCATCCCAGGCGGGGTTGAAAATCGTGCGCGCGCCGGCGGTCTCCGGCGGACTCGCCGCCTCGATCTCGGCGCGATGGGCGCCAAGCACCCGGCAGACCGGCGCGCAGCCGGCGTCGCGCGCCGTCGCGCACGCGTGATCGATCAAGGGCCGCCCCCGCCAGTCGGCCAGCGCCTTCGGACCTCCGCCCCAACGCCGGGCGGCCCCCGCGGCGAGAATGATCGCGGCGCAATTCATCGGGCCGGACAACTCGTGCCCGTCCGCTCCGGTCTCGCATGCAGCGGCCCCGACCGCTCGCGCAGCGGACGCCCCGCTCCCCCGCCCCACGCGGCCTGGATCTCGGCGACGATCGCCAAGGCGATCCCGCGCGGCTCCTCGGCGCCGAGGTCGAGTCCCACCGGCGCGCGAAGGCGCTCCGCCACCGTGGGGTCCTCCAGCAGGCCCGTGTCGCCCAGCTCGCCGAGCAGGGTTTCGCGTCGGCGTCGCGAACCCAGCAGACCGACATAGGGGTAGGCGCCGGCCAACGCGGCTCGCAGGTAGGCGAGATCGCGCCCGAGGTGGTGCGTCATGATCACGCAGGCCGTGCGTTCGTCGGCGGGCAGCGCTTGGGAAAGTCTCTCCGGCTCGACGATTTCGGCCCGCCCCGCCACGGATGCGATGACGTCGCGTTGCGCCTCTGCCGAATGCACCACGCGCCGGACCTCCCAGCCCAGCCATGCGGCGAGTTCGCAAAGAGGGTCGGCATCGCTCGTCCCGCTGACCACGATCAGACGCGGCAGGAGCGCGAGCTCCTCGCTCCACTCGCCCGCCGACACCGCCGCCGGACGCGTTTCCAGCAACCCGGTGCCGGCGCGAGCGCCGCCGTCGGCGGCGAAACGCGTGACCAGCCACGGCCGCCTGCGCGCCGCGATGGCGCCGGAGATCTTCGCCAACAAATCCGTCTCCAGCGGCTCGACGAAAATATCGAGCAGCCCGGGACAACCGAAGTGCGGGCGAGTGTCCAGATGCAGGCGTTCGACGGTTCCCGTGCGCAGCACGCGCAGGCCGACTTGCGCGACGCCCTCCTCCAGGCAACCGCCGCTCAGGCAACCGGCATGACGCCCCTCGGAGTCGATCAAAAGGCGGGCGCCCGGCATACGGTAGCTCGAACCCTGGCGCCCCACCAAAGTCGCCAGCGCGAAGGGAGGCTTCGCGCCGGAGGCGGCGAAATCCAGGAGACGTTTCCAATCACTCGTCACGCGCTCCGAAGTGGTCCCCTCCCGTCGACCGGGCAACCCTTAAGCGCGCCCAAGGGCGGGACCGCACTGCCGCCCGAATGACAACCTCAGGCCGCCGCCAGCCGCAGCGTCACCCGCAGGCCGTGCGGATCGCGATTGGCGAAAGTCACCTTGCCCGCGCAGGCCTCGACTCCGGCGCGCACGATGGCCAGGCCGAGACCGACGCCGCCCGTCTCGCGGGCCCGCGCCGATTCTGGGCGGAAAAAGGGTTCGCCCAGACGCGCCAGCGCCTCGGGGGGCACGCCCGGGCCGGCGTCCTCGACCACGATCTCCACCGCGTCCGCCTCGCGCCGCGCGCGGACCCGGATGCCGCCATCGCGTCCGGCGTGGCGGATCGCGTTGCGCACAAGGTTGCCCACCGCCCGGGCCAGCAGATCGGAGTCGGCCATGGCGGCGAGCCCTTCCGGAACATCCACCGTGACGGCGTCGCCCGCCGCCTCGCGGGCGAGCACGCGCGACACCAGCGACGCGAGCTCCACCCGCGCGCGCACGGCGTCGCGCGGCAAGAGCCCGGCGCGGGTGAAGGCGAGCAGCTCCGCCACGAGGTCCGACATATGTCCGACCTCCTCGCGCACGTCGGCCACCGAAGCCTGGAGCTCGGTCGGCGCGCGCTCTTCGAGAATGCCCACGCACATCTGCATGCGACCGAGGGGAGAGCCCAGTTCGTGCGCGATGTCGCCAAGGAATCGTTTTTGCCCGTCGACGAGCCGCTCCAGCCGTCCGGTCATGCGGTTGATAGAGGCGCCCAGCGCGGCAAGTTCGTCGCGGCCGCGTTCGGACACGCGAGTGTCGAAGCGACCGCCGGCGATGGCCTCGGTGGCCTGATCGAGACGCCGCAAGGCCCGCGAGTGGGCGAGCACGAAGGGTAGCCAGAGCAGGATCGAGCCCGCGATGCCGGCGCCGGCGAGCCCGAGTCCGACGTCGAGATCAAGAAAATCGGCGAGGTGCCAGAAGCCGGGGAAGCGCACGACAAACACCTCGCGCGGACGCCCCGGCGCGCCGAGGTGGACTCCGAACCAATACGCGGTCGGCTCGCCGCCGCGCGCGAGCTGGCGGCTGGGGCGCCGCAACGGCTGGCGGGCGCCTTCTTGAGGTTCCCCGTGTTCGTCGCGCGGCGGAGGCGGACGACGCAGGCGCAGCAAACGGTCGCGAAACTCGTCCGGCATCTCGCCGACCTCGCCGGCGAGCGGACGCAGGTCCTCGGTGAAAACGGCGATTTGCACGCCCTGCTCCGCGCCGATGCGCGCGAGGTTTTCGCCCCAGGCGCGCCGGGGCAGCCCGCGAAGTTCGGCGAAGGCGACCTCGGCGAAACCCTGGGCGTTGCGACCGAGCGGCCCGGCCACGAGCGCGTTCCAGCCAAACCCTTCGCCGGACTGGAGCAGCCACGCGCCCCCGAGGCCGCCGAGCAGGAGAAGGTTCAGGAGCAGCCAGGCGGAGACTTTGAACGCGAGGGGCAGGCGCATGGCGGCGAGCGGGGAGAGCGGCGGCTGGCGGATGGATCAGCCCAAGGGGGAATTCGGGTCCACGAGCATGTAGCCGGCGGAACGAAGCGTGCGGATGAAACGCGGCTGGCGCGCGTCGTCGCCGAGTTTGCGACGGAGCGCGGAGATGTGGACGTCGATCGAGCGGTCGAACACGTCGTAGTTGCGGTCCCGGATTTCGTCGAGCAGCGCCTCGCGCGAACGAACCCGGCCCTGGGCCTTGGCGAGGCTGGCGAGCAGATCGAACTCCACCGGCGTGAGGGAAAGCGGCTGATCGCCGAGCAACGCGAGCCGCGCCTCGGGGCGCACGCGCAAGGGGCCGACGACGATCTCGACCAGCGGCGGCACTGAGCTCGTCGGGGCGGCGTCCGCGGCGCCCCCGCGCGGCGCGCGGCGCATGACGGCGCGAAGACGGGCGAGCAGTTCGCGTGAAGAAAAGGTCTTGGGCAGATAATCGTCCGCGCCCACCTCGAGGCCGACGATGCGGTCGGTCTCGTCGCCGCGGGCGGTGAGCATGAGCACGGGGATCTCGCTGACGCGACGGATGCGGCGGAGAATCTCGAAGCCGTCGAGCCCGGGAAGCATCACGTCGAGAATGACGGCCTGCCAGGGAGCGCCGGCCTCCACCGCGCGAAGGGCCCCGGTCGCGCCGTCGTGCTCGGGGGTGATATCGAACCCGAGCGGCGAGAGGTAGTCGGAGACGAGCCGGCAGAGCTTCCGGTCGTCGTCGATCATGAGAATGGGCACGCGTCCTGAAGCGGACGCCCCGGACGCGAGGGGCTCGGAGCGGGCGGAGGCGGGCTTGTCCATCACCGCACGCAAACAAAGCGCGGCCCCGAAAGCAGGCATCTTTACGCGAGCTTAACTTTTTCGCGCGGGGGAGGGACGGAAAAGCGGGGGCAATCCGGGCACACTGGACGGGCGGGGCACTCCGCCCGTGGTTCGGCGTTCAACTCGCCAACCGCGTGCGCGGGGACGCGCACGCCCGCCGGCGAAGCATCACCTCGAGCGGTTGAACGACTTCAGATAGAAAAATCGCCGCGGCCGCTGACCTCGTGGAGGCCGCACTCGCGCTTGAGACCGCCAAAACGCGTTTGTTCCTCGGTCATGCCGGGCTGGAGCGGCGCGCTGCTGTGCCAGTCGCCGACCGACACGTAACCGGTCTCCCAGAGGGGATGGTAAGGCAGACCGTGCTCGGTGAGGTAGCGATGCACGGTGCGGTTGTCCCAATCGAGAATCGGGTGGATCTTCGTGATTCTGTTCTGCACCTGCACGAAGCCGAGCGACTCGCGGGTGGAGGCTTGCGAGCGGCGCAGGCCGGCGAGCCAGGCGGTGGCGCCGAGTTCGCGCACGGCGCGGTCCATCGGCTCGACCTTGTTTTCGAAGTTGTAGGCCTTGAGCCCGTCGAGCCCTTGTTCCCAGCGCTTGCCTTCGATGGCCTCCTGCTGGGCGGCGCTGCGGCGAGGAGTAAAGGTCTTGAGGTTGAGCTTGAGTCGCTTCGTCAAATCCTGGGCGAAACGGTAGGTTTCTGGGAAGAGGTAGCCCGTGTCGATGAACACGACGGGGATCTCCGGCGCGACGCGGGAAGCCAGGTGCAACATGACGGCCGACTGGATTCCGAAGCTCGTCGTGAGGATCAGCTTGTCGCCAAACTCGCCCACCGCCCATCGCACCCGATCCTCGGCGGACAGCAGGGAAAGATCGGTCGTGGCGGCGACAGGCGAACTGTTCATGATGCCGCAATCCTTAGTGAATTGGGTAGAAAAGTAAAGTAAGCAGCCTTACGCGGCCCTCGTCGCGGCGGTCGACGCGGATGCGCGGCGTTCCTGCCAGCGGTAAAGGCTGGCGCGGTTGATCCCGAGGAGGCGGGCGGCGCGGGACATGTTGCCCTCGGCGACGGCGATGGCCCGGGCGATGAGGATATCCTCGGCGGCGGAGAGATTGAGCGGAAGGTCGGAAAGAAATTTTCGGCTCAGCTCCCCCGCCCCGGCGGTCGTTTGAAACGCCGTCGCCGCTGGCGACGGATCGGCCGTCGCCGCGCAGGTCGCCGCGCCGGCGCCCGGGGCGAAAACAATGTGCGCGGCGGCCAGCTCGTCCGTGCTGTCGGCGAAAATGATCGCGCGTTCGAGGGTGTTTTTGAGTTCCCGAACATTGCCCGGATAGGGGTGCGAGAGCAGGCGCTGGAGCGCCGCGGGGCTCAGGCGCGGGGCGGCGCGTTTCAAGTCGGCGGAGAGCGTGCGCACGAAATGCCGGGCGAGCGCGGGCACGTCCTCCAAGCGCTCCCGCAAGGCCGGAAGCGCGAGGTGGTAGTGCATGAGCCGGTAGTAGAGATCCTGCCGGAAACGCCCGGCCGCGACGAGCGCGGGCAGGTCCGCATGCGTGGCCGCGATCACGCGGGCGTTGAGCGTGCGCGGAGAATGCGCGCCGAGCGGCTGATACGCGCGATCCTCGAGCACACGCAACAGGCGGGCTTGGAGCGAGGGCGGCAAATCGCCGACCTCGTCGAAAAACAGCGTGCCGCCCTCGGCGAGTTCGCAGGAGCCGCGACGTTCCGGATTCGCCCCCGGGCCGGCGCCACGCGCCTGGCCGAAGAGCAAGGCCTCGGCCTGCTCGGCGGGCAACGAAGAGCAGTCGACGCGCACGAAAGGCGCGCTGGCCTGGGCGCCGCCAAAATGAATGGCGCGGGCGACCAGTTCCTTGCCCGTCCCGCTCTCGCCCGTGATGAGCACGGTCGTGCGCGGGCAGCCTTGCAAGGCGCGCAACTCCCTTAGCATTCGCCCGAAACGCGGACTGCGGCCGACGAGCCCGGCGAAGGCCCACTGGCGGCTCTCCGCCTCGGTAAGGGGCCGGTCGGCGACCGCGTCGTCGGCACCGGCTCCCCTGACGCCTACCGTGACCGCGCCCCCGTCCACCAATTCGGCGAGCTGGCGCGCATGCGGTTCCAACTCGCCGATCGCGAGGGGCAAACCGCGACCGATCGCGGCTTGAAGGGTGTCCAAGGAGCAGGTCAGCGAGGAAAGCAGCGCCAACCCGCGCGCGTCCGCTTCACGGCATGTCGGGTCGCCCGATTCCCCGGCGATGATCGGGGGAACGAAACCGGCGCGAGTATCCGCGGCCGATGGCGAACTGAAAGGGGCTGACATGGGCGAGTGACGCCCGGATCAGCAGTTTGCCTGCCAACCCGTCGCGATCTGCGACGAATCCCTGGACGCAAAAAGCCCTCCGGCGAACCGGAGGGCTTGAAGGGAACCAGAGCAACCTCTCGCCGCGTTACGGAGCGGTGTAGGACACCGAGAGACGCAAGAAGCGGCGAGCGCCGGCCGTGCTCACATTGACGTCGTCCGTGTAGGTCGAGGTCGTGCCCACGGTGTTCGTGGAGCCGCCGGCCGCCGTGAAGCCGCCCGTGAGGTCGTTGCTGCCCTGCACCGTGTAGGCGAGGCCGGCGTCGGCCGTGCTGCGGCGCGGATAGGTGAGCGTCAGGAAGTTGCCGGACTTCGCGACGGTGACGGGGTTGGCGTTGGCGACGGTCGGGTTGGTGCCGAGGGCATACTCGAGAAGGTTGGCCAGGCCGTCTCCGTCGAAGTCCTCGGTGTCGCCGGCGAGCACGGAGCCCGTGTCGTCATAAACGCCGAACTGCTCGAAGCGCCAGGTCTGGAGCGCGGTATGCGCGGGACCGCCGACGGGCGTGGCCGAGACTTCGTTGGAATTGGCCCCGGACAAGTTGGACGTCGAGTTCTTGGCCTGGACGACGTAGTAGTAGGTCGTGCCGTTCGTCAGCCCGGTGTCGCTGTAGGCGGTGCCGGCGAGGTTCGCGATAACATTGGTGTAAGGCCCGCCCTGGGTGGTCGAGCGCTTCACCGTGTAGGCGTCGGCGCCGGACGCCGAGGTCCAGGAGAGGTTGACCGTGGCGTCGCCGACCGTGGCGCTCAGCGTGGAGGCGCCGGGCGTGACGGCGGTGGAACCGCCGGAAACCGTCAAGATGCCCGTCGACGCGTCAAAGGAGTAGCTCTGCGCACCGACCGTGCCGGACCAGATCGAGCCGGAGTTCGCGAGAGCGGACTCGGACGAGGTGGTCGTGGTTACGGAAGCGGACGTAAAGGCCCCGGTGGGCGCCACGGCGAGATCGAAGACTTTATAGGAGCCGTTGAACACGGTGCCGGTGAAGTTGAACTTCAAGACGCCGCCGTAGGTGTTCGCGCCGGACGCGGTGGATTTCACGCCGGTGAAATTCGCTCCCTTGAAGTCGAACTGGGTGGTCGCGGTGGAAGCCAAGGTGAGGGAAGCCGCGCCGGTGAGGGTAAGGTTTCCGCCGAGGTCGCCGGTGCTGTCCGGCCGCAAGGTGCCGTTGACCGTGATCGCGCCGCCGAGCGAGCCGTTGCCGGCCAGCGTCGCGGCCGCCGCAACGGTAAGTGCCCCGGGCTCGGTGTTTTGATACTCCGTCGCGGGAGGAGTCAGCGAGATGGTATCGTCGCAGGTGCCGGTATCGACGGGGAAGCGCCCGTAGGCGCCGTCGGCGCCCACGCCGGTGTAGAAGCGCTCGATGGCTCCCTGCACCTTGAGGGTGCCGGCGCTGACCGTGATCGGAGCCGCCATCATGTGGGAGTTGTTCAGCGTCAGCGTTCCGGTGCCGACCTTGGTGAGGCTGGGATAACCGTAGCCGAAGGTGTTGAGAGAGCCGCGGAATTGGCCGTCGATGGTGAAGTTCGTGTTTAAGGCACCCACCGAATAGGTGTTATAGCGGCCGCTGACGGGATTACCTTCAAGGATCGCCCCTTGGTCGGCGGTCAACTCGCCGAAGTTGTGGACGGTGAAAGTGCCGGTGCCGGTCGGCGGATTGAAGGTTTGATAGACCTTCACACCCGCGCCGACATGCATTTTGCCCGCCACCATGTTGTGCGCGACGGCGAGACGATAGTCGTCCGTGTCGGTGCCGTCACCCGTGGGGGTTTTGTGAACGTTCAGTGTTCCATCGAAGTTCGGCCAGACTCCGCTCATGTCGAAGCGGGTGCCATCGACATAGAGGTTGATCGTGCCGGCGGGACCATACGTGGTCACGTTGTCCACCGTCGAGGGCACGCCGCTCGCCGCGCCCGTATAACCGCCGCGCGAGGGGGTGCGGATTTCGGCAGTCACGCCTGCGGGAACCACGATGGCGTTTGTCAGAGCACCGAAGCTGTTGTTGTTATCGGGAATGCCGACGCCGTTGAGATAAAGCGTGGAGTTCCCGCCGAACCGGATGGGTCCGGTTCCCAAACCCGTCTGTTGGGTCGCGCGATCCGTGCCGAGCTGGATCGAACCGCCCTCCATAAGCACGCCGCCGACGTAGCCGGTGTTGCTGCCGGTGACGATGAGGTCTCCCGCGCCGGATTTGGAAAGCTGGCCGCCGCCGGAAATGGCGCCGGGAACGGTCAAGGCGAGCCCGGCGGGGACAAGGAATCCGCCACCGGCGGCGCCCACGACGACCGGCCGCGCGTTCGCGCCCGCGTTGTCGAGCGTCATCGTCGCGCCAGGCACGAGCAGACCGCCGTCCAGATTCAGGGCCTGCGCCGAAGCGACCGGGCCCAGGGATCCGTTCGACGCGATGATCAGCTCGCCGCCCTTAACGAAGGTTTGTCCGAGATAGGTGCTGTCGGCCGAAAGGGTGAGCGAACCGGCGCCCGTTTTGCTGAAGAAGCCGTCGCCGGAGTTGCCGATGGAGTTGGCGAACACCACGTCGTTGTCGTTGGTGTCGATGGCCGCTCCGTTCAGACCGAAATTAATGGTCTTCGAGGAGATGTCGGCGGTGTTGCCGGCGTTGAAAAGCAAGGTCGCGCCGTTGAGCGTGATCGAGCCGGATCCGAGGCTGTCGGCAAACGAGAACCCGAGGACGCCGTTCACCGCGTTGATCGCGCCGGAGAACGTGTTGTGCCCGGTCAGGCTGAGCAGGCCGGGGCCGTCCTTCGACAGGCCGCCCGAACCGGAGACGGTGCCGGACAGGGTCAGGCTGGTGCCGCTGGCGGTGGTGACACCCAGATTGGACGCCAGCACGACGGGAGCGGAGATGGTGTGGTTGCCGGCAAGCACGTTGGTGGCCGCGCCGCCGCTCTTCTGGAGGGTCAAGCTGCCCGAAGTGCCGCTGGCGATCGTGTAGCCTTGCGCGCTGTTGAAAACCATGCCGTTGACCGTGCGATTTCCGTCCAGGGTGACCGTGGCGGGAGCGCCAAGAGCGGCCGTGAACTGGGCGGTGTAACCGGTGGTGGGCACGCCATTCCCCCAGTTTGAGGAAGATCCCCAGCTGCCGCCGCCGGTGGAGGTCCAATGGGACGGGATGGAGTCCTGGATGATATTCAGAGTCACAAAACCACCCGAGGCGCCAAAGCTGTAGGAGTAGCCGGCCTGGGGATTGAGAACGGAGAGAGACGCGGGGCCGGAGCCTTGGACGGCGCCGGAGAAGCCCAGGAGATTGAACGTGCCTTCGGCCGCATACGGCGTGGACGAACCCGCGCTAAAAAGGCGCAGGCCGCCGCCGTTGACGGTGAGGCCGTTGGAGGCCGTGGTCACCACGCGGTCGTGAGAAGAGGTGGAGGCGAACTCGAGATCGAGGATGCTTCCGGAGGCAAGCGAGAGGCCGCCTGCGGTCAGGGTGCCGACACCACCGTTGCCCGGCTCGATGATAGAACCGACGGTGGTCGAAACCGTGCCGGAGATGGTTCCGGTGCCCGCGAGCGTTCCGCCGGCGGAGACCGCGACATTCCCGGAACCGGTGGCGGAGCCGCCGGTGTTGGCGATGATAAGCTTGCCGGCGTTCACGGTCGAGAGGCCAGAGTAGGAATTGGCGCCCTGCAGCGTAAGACTTCCGGTGCCGAGCTTGGTGAGCCCGCCCGCGCCGCCACCGCCGATCGACGAGGCCAGCGTCACGTTGTTCCCGTTGGTGTCAAAACGAGCGCCGCCGGCGCCGAACACGAGGGAACGGGCGGAAAGGTCGATCGTATTGCCGGCGCCCCACTGGATCGCGCCGCCATTGAAATTGATGACGCTGCCGGCGCCCAAGTTGGCGAGGGTGGAGAAAGACAGGGTTCCGGCGTTCAGATTTACCGGACCGGTAAAGGTATTGGAACCGGACAAAAAGAGCGTGCCGGAACCGGAATTGGTCACCGCGCCCGTGCCGCTGACGGCGAGCGAAAAGGTCGGCGAATCGGAACGATTGAAAGCAAGGACGCCGTTGTTGGTCACCGCGCCGCCGACCGTGCCGGTCGTGCCGCCGTTGCCGAGTTGCAGGGTGCCCTCGGCGATATACACGGCGCCGGTCAGGGAGTTTGCGCCGGCGATGATCGCACGGCCCGCGCCGTCCTTGACGATGCGGTGATTATTGGACTGACCGTTGAGCGGGTTGTTGAGGATGAGGTCGCCCTGCGTGTTGTGCTGGTGGAGGTAGAAATCGGTCAGGGCGTTCGTGCCACCGAAGCGGAATTGGGGATTGCCGTTGAAGATAACGTTCTTCGCGCCGACCTCGGGGGCGACCAAGATGCCGCCGCCTGCCGCGCCTATGCTGAGGTTTCGTGTGGTGTCGGAATTCACGGTCCAATCCAGTCCGGTCGCGTGCGGCGTCGCGAAACGGAACCCGGAGAGGCCCCAGTTGCCCGTGACGCGGACCGCGGTGGCCGTGCCGCTGGTGTTGGAATTCACCACGTCCAAGACCGTGACCGTGCTGGCGCCCATGTTGGGATTATTCGCACCGGTGTTTGGGTTCTGGGTGTAGGTGAGGACGCTACCGCCCGCAGCGGCGGTCCGGCTGCCCGAAGCGGTGCTGACCGCGAGGAAATCTTTGCGATTTACCGTGGCATACGGGGAGAGCGCTCCTCCCGCGCCGAAGGCGGAATCATCGAGAATGATGGCTCCCGTTCCAGTGGTCCCGAGGTTGAAGTTCAGCGTGGCGCCGGCTCCGCGACTCACCGGGCCCTTGAAATGCAAGGTTGCTCCGTCGGCGATGCTCCACGTCTGAGTGGTGGAGGACGGGATGACCAAAGTCGGGTTGTCGAAGGTGAAGGTGTTACCCGCGGTGGCTCCCGACCCGTCGATGCCCGAGGTGCCCAAAGTGATGTTCACCGTCGCGCCACCGCCGCCAAAGGTATCCAAGGCCAGTTGCGGGCCGTTGTTCACGATCTTTATGCCGCCCCACGTCACGGACGAGTTGAGCGGCATGAACCGGAGGTTGAAGGTCGTGTCCAGCGGCACATCGACGATCCGGTCGTCAAACACGGCGATGTCGGTCGTCCCGGGCGCGGTGGCCCCGACCCAGCTCGAACCATCGAACATGTCGTTGGTGTTGTTATCCTTGAAGACATCGGCCGCGTGAAGCGTGCTTCCGAGGCTTGCGAGGAGCACCAAGAGGCGGCGTGAGGCGAGAGAATGCACGGCCTTGAGGGAGTTGGAGGGTATCATTAGACTTTAGGGTAAAAGGGGCGAGTTATTGCATCAGGGTGAACCAGCTCTTGTTCAGGTTGCCGCGACCGCTGTTGTTCGGGTTCTCGACAAAGGAAAAATTGGCGTTGCCGTTATCCCAAGCCATGCGGGCGGTGTGTCCGTCGAGGAAGACCACGTTGATGCCCTTGTTATGGCGCTTATACTGGGTGCT
>CBINJQ010000051.1:0-15292 GCA_966251015.1 uncultured Akkermansia sp.
TCACCACCCGCGCCAAGGAGCTCTACAAGAAGCTCCAGCGCCGCTACGCCGTGTTTTACGACGAGGCCGGCGCCATCGGCCGCCGCTACCGCCGCCAGGACGAGATCGGCACCCCGTGGTGCGTCACCATCGACTTCGACACCATCGAGAAGGACGGCACCTTCACCCTTCGCGAGCGCGACTCGATGCAGCAAAAACGCATCACCGAGGCCGAGCTCCTCGCCCTGCTCGACGAGCAGGTGTATTAAACCTCGGTTGGCGCCGCGCTCGACGACGGGCCTCCGCTCGTCGCCGGTCGCGGCGCGTTTTAAATAAAACCGTAGCCGAAAGGGCGCGACCGCCGGGCGCTCCGCAGCGGAGCGGCAAGGGCTGAGAGGCAAGGGCGGCGGGCCCAGCGGTCCCGCCCTACCTGCCGGGCTGGGCGCGAGCCTCGACCCGGAAGCGCGGCGTCCGTCCGCCTCCTTTGTCAGCGGGGTTTCTTGATGTTCTTCTTCAAGGACGTGCAGCCGCAGCCTTCGTCGGCCGAACCGCAGGCGCCGGAAGCGGAGCGACGGTGTTTGCGCCAGGCTCGGACGAGCAACCACCCCGCGGCGAAAGCCACGATCAGGAAGGCGAGGGGCGTTTGCCAATCGGCGGGCATGGGAGGCTGAGTTTGAGAACCGCTAAATTTCGCCAAAGGACGCCAAACAGAATGCCGGTGGATCGATTTGGCGATGGTTGGCGTCGTTTAGCGGTTTCAATCAGAAGCCCAGCGTGCGGCCGACTTGGTAGACGAGGAAGCAGGCGACCCAGGCGGTGCCGGTCATGTAGACGAGCTGGAACAGCGCCCACTTCCAGCCGCCGGTCTCGCGTTTCACCACGGCGATGGTGGCGATGCATTGCATGGCGAACACATAGAACACCATCAGGTTCAGGCAAATCAGCGGGGTGAAGAGCTTGGTGCCGTCGCGGCGTTCGGCGGAGCTGATCGCGACGCGGAGACGTTCGCGCGTGGCGAGTTCGTCGTCGTCCTCCTCGACGGCGAAAATCACGCCCATCGAGCTGTTGAACACCTCGCGCGCGGCGAACGATTGGATGAGGCCGATGCCGATGCGCCAGTCGAAGCCGAGCGGGGCGATCAGCGGCTCGAGCACGTGGCCGGCGCGTCCGGCGTAGCTTTGCGCGAGCTGCTTTTCCTTGAGGCTCAGCTCGACCTCGGCCTCGGCGGGGTCGGCCGCGACCTCGGGCGTGTCCGGGCCGGGGCCGACGGCGTCGAGCGCGTGCGGGTTGGGCGCGGCCTCGGCGGCGGCTTCGGGCAGTTTCGGATAGCTCGCGAGGAACCAGAGCACGATCGAGAGCGCGAGGATGACGGTGCCGGCGCGTTTGATGAAAACGAAGCCGCGTTCCCACATCTGGATGAGCACGTCCTTGAAGCGCGGCAGGCGATAGGGCGGCAGCTCCATGATCATGAGCGGCGGCGCGCCGCGCAGGAGCGTCTTCTTGAAAAACCAGGCGAAGAAAAACGCGCCGCCCGTGCCGAGCGAATACATGAGCAGCATCAGGCCGACCTGCGTGAGCACGGGCACCTTTGTGGTGCCGGCGATGGCGGCGATGAGCAGCAGGTAGACGGGCAGGCGCGCCGAACAGCTCATGAAGGGCGCGACGAGGATGGTGACGAGGCGGTCCTTCGGTTGCTCGATGGTGCGCGCGGCCATCACGCCGGGAATGGCGCAGGCGTAGGAGCTGAGGAGCGGGATGAAGGATTTTCCGTTGAGCCCGACCTTGCTCATCACGCGGTCCATGATGAAGGCGGCGCGCGCCATGTAGCCCGTGCTCTCCAGGAATCCGATGAAGAGAAACAGGATCAAAATCTGCGGCAGGAAGATGATCACGCCCTCGACGCCGGCGATGGCGCCGTCGATCACGAGATCGTGGAGCGTTCCGGGCGGGATCGCGGCGGACACGTGGTCGGTGACCCACGCGACGAGCGCCTCGATCCAGCCCATCGGGTAGCCGGCGAGGGTGAAGATGGCGAAGAACATCGTCGCCATGATCGTGGCGAAGATCACCCAACCCCAAAACGGATGCGTCGCGACGGCGTCGATCTTGTCGCTCAACGCGAGGGCGGACTGCGCGGCGTGGGTCTGGTCGGAGCCGGCGGGCGGGATCACGACGTGTTGGACAAGTTTGCCGATGGCGTCGTAGCGCGCCGAGACGAGCGCCCCGCTCCAGTCGGTTTTGTCGACGGTCCAGCGGGCTTTCCACGTGTCGAGGATCTTGCTCGTGGCGGCCGAGAGCGGCGTGGAGCCGGAAACGCGGAGCGGATCGGGGTCGGTGAGAAGAAGGAGCGCCTCGGCGCGGGCGACGAGAGGAGCCTTGGCGTCGTTGGCGATGAGCGAGGCCTGGAGCTCGGCGACCGCCGAGGCGAGCGCGGCGGGCACGTCCCAGGCGTGGCGCGGCAGCGGGAGGTCCTGGCGGGAGAGCGCGACTTTCAGCTCGAGCAGGCCCTTGCCGTGGGCGGCCTCGCAGGGGATGACCGGGATGCCGAGCTCGTGTTCGAGGCGCGCGATGCGGATGTCGAGACCGGCCTGCGTGGCGAGGTCCATCATGTTGAGCACGAGGACGACGGGGCGGCCCAGATCGAGGATCTGGTGGACGAGGTAGAGGTTGCGCTCGAGATTGGTCGCGTCGGCGATGCAGACGATGCGGTCGGGCATCGGCGTGTCGGCGCGGCGGCCGAGGAGCACGTCGCGCGTGACGGCCTCGTCGGGCGAGCGGGCGGCGAGCGAGTAGGCGCCGGGCAGATCGATGAGGGTGAGCGGCTGACCGTGTTGCGTGTAGGCGGTGCCGACCTTGCGCTCGACGGTGACGCCCGGGTAGTTGCCGACCTTTTGTTTGAGGCCGGTGAGCGCGTTGAAGAGGGTGGATTTGCCGCAGTTGGGATTGCCGACGAGGGCGTAGACGGGGGCAGCCCGGGGCGTGGCGGGGGCGGGAGACGGCGTGGTGCTCATTTGCGCGCCCCGGTAATGACCAATGCCCAATGACCAATGACCAATGCGGAGGAGGCGAGGTCGGTTGCGAAGGGAGCGTGTGAGCCGCGGTGGCGCGTGGGAGACGGAAGCGAGAAGATCGACGTGCTCATGGTGTCAGCCATTGGTCATTGGATATTGGTCATCGGTCATTCCGCCGACGGCGCGGCGCCGTCGGCGGCGATCTCCACGAGGGCGGCTTCGGACTTGCGGAGGGAGAGGCGGTAGCCGCGGACCTGGATCTCGAGCGGGTCGCCGAGCGGAGCGGTGCGGACGAGCGTGACGCGCGTGCCGGGGAGCATGCCCATCTCACGCAGACGGGTGAAAGCGGGGCCGGCCTGAGGATAGGCGCGGATCGTGGCGGAGGCGCCGACGGCGAGTTGGGCGAGCGTCATGGGAAGGAGGTGGACGGAAACCTGAGGCCTGAAGGGGAGAAAAGAGAAAGGGGCGAGGCGGCGATTTAGCCCGGACCGGTGGTCTGGCCGCCCGGCCGGCGGTCGGGCCTACAGGGGGAACTTCAGGCTCGCAGCCCGGAGGGCTCGACCAGGATCGCGGCGGCGGCGTCGTGGCTGAGGGCGAGGCGACACCCGTTGACCACGCAGATGAACGGGCCGCGGCCGCCGACCTTCGTCACGAAAGCGCGCTCCCCAAAGCCCATTTCACGAACGCGTTGGCAAAAGGCGGCTTCCCCCGTCAGCGCGCAAACGCGGCCCGAACTCCCGGCGGGGAGCTGACAGAGCGGCATGGGCTCGGGATGAAGGCGATCTAAGGCGGAGGCAGGCACGAGAATGCCGAGGCAAATAAGACTGAGTCTCACTGTCAACTTCTCGCCCTTGCGGGTGCTGCGCAGGACGGGCGATCTGGTGGGGCAAACTTTGGCCGCGACCGGGTGATAGAGCGGTTCAAATAGAACCGTAGCCGTATTCGTGGCCTCTCGCGGTAGGGCGGGAGCGCCGGGCCCGCCGCCTTTGCCGCTCGGCCCGTGCCACTCCGCCGCGGCGCGCCCGGCGGTCGCGCCCTTTCGGCTACAGGTTTATTCGAAACGGGCGCCGCTTTTCGGCGGGCGCCCGAGATCCTGCCGGGGAAGCAAACCGGGTTTACGGGATGCGTGCGTTTACGACGACCTCCGCAGGAGGGAGGCCGGGGGCGCCGACCTTCACGGTCGCGGGGCCGGCGGACCGCGAGGACTGGATGATGGCGAGGGCGCGGCCGTTGGCGGTGGAGCGCGTGGGGGACTGCGCGCGGGTGTTGTCGCGCAGGTTGCCGGAGTCGACGGCGAGCAGGCGGGCGGCGCCGGCGACCTCGACGGTGACCGGGCGATCCTCGGTGGTGATCGCGCGGCCCTCGGCGTCGACGAGCTCGATGACGACGTGGACGGCGTCGCGGTTGTCGGCGGCAAGCGTGGAACGGTCGACCGAGAGGCGGAGGCGGGCGGGCGCGCCCGTGGTCTCCATTTTGGCGGTGAGCGGGGCGGTGGAGCCGGAGGCGGCGGGCGTGCCGGTGACGGTCAGGACGCCGGCTTCCCATGGCACGGATGGCCAGCGGGCGACGCCGTCCTCGGACTTTGCGGTGCCGATGACGCGGCCGTTGAGCGAGAGGGTGACCTCGGGGAGGTTGGTGTAGGCGACGACCATGGCGGGTTCGTCGTTGCCCGGGATGGCGTTCCAGTGGGCGGGGCCGAAGCGGCGGCGGTTGCGGTTGCCGTCGCCCTGACCCTCGGGGGCGCGGGCGGGGCGGTAGGCGCGGAGGTGGAGGACGGGTTTTTCCGACCAGAGGGCCTCGCGGCGGAGGCCGTCGGTCTTGATGAAGCCGGCGGTGTCGAAGAGGCCCGCGGAGCTGCCGTGCTCGGGCCAGCCGCCGGATTCGCCGAGGAAGTCGAAGCCGGTCCAGAGGAATTGCGCGGAGATGAAGGGCTTGTCGCGCACGGCGTGCCAGTCCTCGAGGCGGTCGCCGTTTTCGCTGCCGTAGAGGACGCGGCCGGGGAAACGGGCGTGATCCTCGTCGTAGGCCTTTTCCTGGTAGTTGTATCCCACTACGTCGAGCATGTTGGAGAGGCCGATGGCGTTGGCGGCGGGGGCGTTGGAGATGGCCATGGTGACGGGCCGGGTGGGGTCCATGCGCTTGACCGCGGCGATGAGCTCGGGCGCGACGAGCGCGAGGCGGGTCATCGACGGTTGCCGCGGGTCGTCCTTGAACATCTCGACCTGACGGGAACGCGGGTGGACGTAGGGATCGGTCGGGTAGTCGATCTCGTTGCCGATGCTGTAGAGAATGACGGAGGGGTGGCGGCGGGCGCGGCGCACGGCGGCCTCGGTGTCGCGCACGGCCCAGTTTTCAAAATCCTCGTTGTAGCCGGCGCGCTCGGCGGTGCCGACGTTGCGGCCCTTCACCCACTTGCGCTTGCCGAGTTCCCACTCGTCGAAGGTCTCGTCCATGACGAGAAAGCCGAGCTCGTCGCAGAGTTCGTAGAGGTCGTCGGCCATGGGGTTGTGGGAGCAGCGGATGGCGTTGACGCCGATGTCGCGGAGGATGCGGAGGCGGCGTTCGAGCACGGCGCGGGGGACGACTGCGCCGGTGTTGCCGGCGTCGTGGTGGATGCAGACGCCTTTGATCTTCAGGTTGCGGCCGTTGAGGTAGAAGCCGGTGTCGGCGTTGAAACGAAAGTCGCGGATGCCGAGCGGCGTGCGCACCGTGTCCACGACGCGGTCGCCGATGGAGACGGTGTGGACGACCTGGTAGAGGTAGGGATCGGCGACGTCCCAGCGGCGGGGCTTGGCGACGGGGTGGTAGAGCGGGAAGGCCCACTGCGCGCCGGCCTCGATCTTTTGCGTGCGGGTGGCGCCGACGACGCGACGGCCCTCGGCGTCGAAGACCTCGGCGGTGACGGTGATGTCGGCGGCGGAGGCGGAGGTGTTGCGCACCTCGCAGCTGCTGTTCACTTCCGCGACCTCGGCGTCGATGGCGGGCGTGGTGATAAACGTGCCGTGGCGGGCGACGTGGATGGGATCGAGGACGGCGAGCCAGGTGTCGCGGTAGATGCCGGTGCCGGGATACCAGCGGGAGTCGGCGACGTTTTCGCGGGCGACGCGGACGGCGAGGGCGTTGGGCTGGCCGGACGGGCGGAGGTGCGGCGTGAGGTCGTATTCGAAGTCGATGTAGCCGTAGGCGCGATGGCCGAGGTGGTGGCCGTTGAGCCAGACGTCGCTGTTGCGGTAGACGCCCTCGAAGCGAAGGAAAACGCGGCGGCCGGTCGTGTCGGCGGGCAACGTGAAACTCTTCCGATACCAGCCGGTGCCGCCGGGGAGGTATCCGGTCGCGCTGGCATGGGCCTCGGAGAACTCGCCCTCGATGGACCAGTCGTGGGGGAGGTCGAGCGCGCGCCAGGCGGCGTCGGCGAAGTCGGGTTTCTCGGCGCCCGGGGCGTCGCCGAGGTGGAAGCGCCAGCCGTCGTTGAACAACTGCTCGCGGGCCGGGGCGGCGATGGCGCCGACGGCTTCGGGCCCCGCGAAAGCGAGGGCGACCGCGAGGGCGCAGACAAAGGCGAGGCTTCGGGCGAGGACGGAGGCTCGAACGGAAAACGGATGCGCGGCTGGATTCATGGAGGGCAAAGTGAAGGAGGGCTGTGCGCTGAGACGCGTTCCGAGCGCCTCGGCTTCATGCAATATGCTCCCATTCCGGCCGCAGATCGGCCGTCGGGGCCTATTCCTCGCCGTCGAAGTAGGTCGCGGGCTGCATGCGGAAGAGTTTCCGCTGCGGCTTGATCTGCCACTTGTCGGACTCGGGGTAATAGGTGCTGTCGACGGGGAGGTTGTCGGCGATGACGAAGAACACGAAGTCCTCCTTGCCGGTGTTGGTGATCTGATGGGCGGTGCCCGGGGCTTGCATGAAGGCGTCGCCGGCCGAGACCTTGGTTTTTTCGCCGTCTCCGGTGCGAACGGTGGCGGTGCCGGCGGTGACGACGAAGAGCTCCCATTGGCCGGTGTGCGCGTGAAGCGGGCAGACGGTGGCGCCGGGCGGGACGCGGCGTTGTTGGAGGTCGAAGGGGTGGCCGCCGCCCCAGGGGCCGGTGTCCTTCACGCCGCCGAGGGCGAGGGAGACGTCCTTGCAATAGGACTCGTATTTGCCGGTCGGCGACTTGGCGTGGATCTCGGGCAGGTCGGGGATGTGGACGGTTTTCATGCGGAGCGGTTTCCGGCGGGAGGATTGCGTCGCGGGGAAAGCGGGTGCAAGGGTGGCGGCCTATTTCTCATGAAGGTCGTGGTCCTTTGTTCCGGCGGGATGGATTCGGTGACGGCGCTGCATCGCGCGGCGCGCGAGCACACGGTCGTGGCCGCGATCTCGTTCGACTACGGCGCGAAGCACTCGGCGCGGGAGCTGCCCATGGCGGCGGCCAACGCGGCCGCGCTCGGCGTGCGCCACGAGGTGGTGAACCTGGATTTCGCCAACCGGCTTTTCTCCTCGGCGCTGCTTCAGTCGGGCGGCGAGATTCCCGACGGGCACTACGCGGCGGACAACATGAAGCAGACGGTGGTGCCGTTCCGGAACGCGGTGTTTCTCGGCATCGCGTGCGGTTTTGCGGAGAGCGTCGGCGCGGAGGGGCTGGTGATCGCGGCGCACGGCGGCGACCACGCGATTTATCCGGATTGCCGCGAGGACTTCATGGCGGCGATGGGCGAGGCGATGCGGCTCGGCACCTACGCGGGCATCCGGCTGCTGCGGCCCTTCATCGCGATGGACAAGGGCGCGATCGCGGCCGAGGGCGCGCGGCTGGGCGTGGATTTCAAGAAGACCTGGTCCTGCTACAAGGGCGGCGCGCGCCACTGCGGGCGCTGCGGCACCTGCGTGGAGCGGCGCGAGGCGTTCATCGCGGCGGGCGTGGCCGATCCGACGGATTACGAGCATCTCGATCCGTTGCCGGCCGCGCCGGAAAAATCCTGAGCCGCGACCTTTGCCGACATGCTGATTTCCGAGACCTTTTATTCGCTGCAAGGCGAGGGCGAGCTGACGGGCGTGCCGTCGTTTTTCATCCGCACGAGCGGGTGCAACCTGCGCTGCGCGTGGTGCGACACGCCCTACGCCTCCTGGAAGCCCGAGGGCGCGGAGCGCACGGTCGCCGAGCTCGTATCCGAGGCAAAACTACACCCGGGGCGGCACGCGGTGCTGACCGGCGGCGAACCGATGATCGCGCCGGATCTGCCGGCGCTGGCGGCGGCGCTGCGCGCGGAGGGATTTCACATCACGATCGAGACGGCGGGCACGGTGGCGCCGCCGGCCGGGCTGGCCTGCGACCTGGCTTCGATCTCGCCGAAGCTGGCCAACTCCACGCCCTCGGCCGAGGCGGCGGGGGCGGGCTGGGCGGCGCGGCACGAGGCGTCGCGGAGGCGGCCGGAGGTGCTGCGCGCGTGGCTCGACGCGGGTTTCGGCCATCAGTTGAAATTCGTGGCTTCGGCCCCGGCGGATCTCGACGAAATCGCGGCGACGGTGGCGGAGATCGGCCGGCCGATCCCGGCGGCCAAGATCCTGGTGATGCCCGAGGCACGGACCTTGGAGACGATGCGCGAGCGGGCGGCGTGGCTCGGCGAAGCGTGCAAGGCGCGCGGCTGGCGCTATGCGCACCGGCTTCATGTGGAGCTCTACGGGAACCGTCGCGGAACCTGAGCGTCGGACCTCGTGGACCATGGCACGGCGGAGGAGATTTTATCTGCGGGAGCAGACGCGCGCGAGTCTCAGGCTGGCGAGGGCGGCGCTGCGCAACCGGCCGCCGGCGAAGAAACTTTCCGAGGAGATCGGGGCCCTGCGGGAGCGTTTCGCCGAGGGGCCGCTCACGCTCGGCGATGTCGTGACCGTGCTGCAGGGGCGGGCGTGGACGCTGGTGCTCATCCTGCTGTCGTTGCCGTTTATCACGCCGGTTCCGCTGCCGTTTCTGTCGACGCCTTTCGGCGTGGCGATCGGCCTGATTTCCCTGCGGCTCGCGCTCGGGCAACGGCCCTGGCTGCCGAAGCGTCTGATGGAGAAGCCGCTGCCGCCCGGGTTCTTCGGCAAGGTGCTCAAGTTTTCGGCGGGGGTGCTTCGTTTCCTTGAGAAACTGCTGCGGCCGCGCATGTCGTGGCTCGCGGAGACGCCGACGCTGGTGCGCGTTCACGCCGTCATGATGCTCGCTGGGGCGGTGGTCCTGCTGCTTCCGCTGCCCGTTCCGTTCACCAACGCCTTCCCGGCGTGGATGATCGTGTTCATCGCGGGCGGTCTGCTGGAGCGCGACGGCGTGGCGATCACCGCCGGCTACGGGGTGGGTGCCGGCGGCGTGGCGTTTTTCTACTTTCTCGGAGAGGCCGCGGTGAAGCTGCTCAACGCGGTGAAGGACTGGCTGGGGGGGCTTTGGTAGGCCGCCCGCTTGCGGGCGCTTTTTGGTGCGACGACACGGAAACGCGCCCGCAGACGGACCGCCTGCGAAAACCGTCGGCCGGCCTACGCCGCGGCCTCGGGTTCCTCCTTGGCCGGGATGAGAAGCGACGCGAGCACGGCGCTGGCGAGCACGCCGCCGATGATGCCGAGGGAGGGGCCGATGGGGAATTTGCCGCCGAAGGCGTGGTCGAGCCAGACCATCTTCAGGCCCACGAAAACGAGGATGAGACCGAGGCCGTATTTGAGCAGGTGGAACTTGTGCATCACGCCGGCGAGCAGGAAGAACATCGAGCGAAGGCCGAGGATGGCGAAGATGTTGGAGGTGAAGACCACGAGCGGCTCCTTGGTGATCGCGAAGATCGCGGGCACGGAGTCGACCGCGAAGACGATGTCGGTCATCTCGACGCAGGCGAGGCAGACGAAGAGCGGGGTGATGTGAAGGATGCCGTGTTTGCGGACGACGAAGCGCTGGCCCTCGAAGGCGGGCGTGACGGGGAACCACTTCTTCAAGGCCCGGATGAGCGGGTTTTTCTCGGGTTCGAGCTCCTTGTCCTCGGCGAAAAAAACCTTCACGCCGGTGAAGATGAGGAAGGCGCCGAGCAGCCAGACGACCCAGTGGAACTTGATGAGAGCCGCGCCGAGCGCGATGAAGGTGATGCGAAAGACGACCGCGCCCAGGATGCCGTAGAAGAGAACGCGGTGCTGATACTCCTTGGGGATGCCGAAGAAATTGAAGACGACGATGAAGACGAAGATGTTGTCCACCGAGAGCGCCTGCTCGACGACATAGCCGGTGAGGAACTGGAGCGCGGTCTCGTCGGCGAGGCGCCCGGCGGCGAGGAGGGCTTCGTTCCCGGTCACCCCCTGGGAGGCGAGCGCGGTCAACAAGGGTTCGTAGGCCGGGAACTTGTGGTGGCAGTATTGCCAGAACCCGAGGCAGAAGAGCAGCGCGAGCGTCACCCAAACCACGCTCCAGACGCCGGCTTCCTTCACCGTGACCGCGTGGGCTTCGCGGTGAAACACGCCGAGGTCGAGGGCGAGCACGCCCAGCACGAGCAAGCCGAAGACGCCGTAGAGCCACCAGTATTCGGCGAGAGGGAAGAGATAGAGGTTTTGCATGATGACCGGGACGGAGGAGCGGGCGCGCCCGCAAGGGGCGCGATGAAAGCGTTCGTCCGCCGTCGCACAAGCGCGGGGAACGCGCCCCTCACGCAGCAGCAGGCGGCCCGGGGCGCAATCTCCGCGTTTTGTTCAGCCGATGACGAGCGCGATGGCGGCGAGCATCAGCCCGGCGCCGGCGAGGCGGCGCCGGAAGACCGCGCCCGGGAGTTTCCGTTCGCCATCGATGCCCAGCCACGCGCCGAGCAGGCCGATGGCGAGCACGCTCCAGAGGCCGCGCGTGCTGTAGAGGATGTTGGTCGCGGTGGCCCGGCCGTAGGCGCCGAGCGTGTAGGCCACGCCCGCGGCCTGGAGCGCGAGCAGGACGGAGCCGGGGGCCAGCCAACTCCAGGCGGCGCGAGGCACGGCGCGCAGCGGGGCGGAGAAAAAGGGGATGAGCGCGAAGGAGAAGAGCAGCAAAAACCCGAACATGCAGGGCAGGTAGCGGCCCGCGCCCCAGGCCGGGGCGAAGCGTTGCACGAGCACGTCGGAGATCGCGAAGCACGCCGCGGCGAGCGCCGCGCAGACGATGGTGCGGCGCGGATGTTGCCGGCCCGGGGCCGTCGAGGACGCCGAAGCCGCGCCGCCGCCGGCCAGCGCGGGCGCGGCGGGGGAGGCGCGCGGGGAAGATTGCAAAAGCGCGATCGCGACCGTGCCGAGCGCGGCGGCGATCCACCAGGCGGGGCGCACCGGCTCCGCGACGAGCAGCGAGCTCGCGGCCGCGACGAACAGGATTTTCAGGCCCAGGACCGGCGTGGCGAGCGACACGTCGCCCGCCATGGCCATGAAGGTGAACACCTGTCCGCCGAGAAACAGCGCGCCGCCGACGGCGGGTTGCCAGAGCGCGGTCCACGCGAGGTCGCGTCCGCCGAGCAACCACAGCGGGGCGAAACACAGGCCCATGGCGATGTTGGACACGAAGGCGGTGCGCCAGAGCCCCACGCCGTGGACGGAGGCGCGTTTGATCAACAGCACGGCCGCGACGTAGCCGGCGCCGCTGGCGAGCGGGAGCAGGACGGAGGCGAGAGGGGCGGACGCGCCCGCCCCCGGGGCGATCGCGGTGGCGACGACGGACGGGCTCACGGGATCGTGTAGAACGGGTTGGGCAGCTTGAACGCGCGCTCGGCGTGGCCTCCGACCAGGTCGCTCTCCTGGTCGCCGATGGTCGCGACGATGGTCCAGCCCTCGGCGGCCCAGGCGGCGCGCGCGGCGGTTTTGCGCGCGGCGGTGGTCGGCGGGCCGGCGTCGGCCGGGCCGGAAAGGCGCAGGGCGGCGTGGTCGGCGAAACCGGCGCGACGCAGATTCTCCTCGGTGCCGGCGCGTTCGCGGGGCTCGCGGCGACCGGTGAGGAAGAGCACGGCGACATCGCGGGCGCGGGCGGCGCGGAAGAGATCGAGCATGGGCTGGAGGGTGGGCGCGTTGGCGGAATCGATCCACTCGGCCCAGGCGCGGGGATGGTAGCCGAAGTCCTCGGCGCGCATGTGCGGGAGGTTGGAGAGGACGGTCTCGTCGATGTCGAGCACGATGGCGAGGCGCTCGCCGGGGCGGCGGGCGTCGGCGCGGCGCTCGATCCACGTCCGGGCTTCGGCGGCGGCGGCGGCGAAATCGCGGGCGTAGGCGCCGGAGTCGACGTAGGCGAGGACGGCGGCCTTGGCGTCGGAGAGATTGAGCGGTTCGGCGGAGGCGGCCGGGGCGCCGCGTGGTTCCGTGGCGACACGAGGACCGGTCGCGCAGCCGACGAGCGCGAAGGCGAACGCCGCCAACACGGGAAGCGACGGACGGAGGCGACGACACGTGCCGGAACGGGAAATCATGGGCGGGATGGTGGGGGCGGAAGACCGGGCGGCAACCATGGGCGCGGGAACTTGCGGCGCGTCGTTTGCACGCGGTTCGGGAGTGGTTTGCCTGTGCGATGGACTTTTCGGCGGGAGGAGTCGTCGGACCGCGCGCGACCCGGGACGAGGGATGGAAACGCCTGGAGGCGTTTTTGCCCTACGCATGGGGCTACGCGGAGCGTCGCGATTTCGTCGAGCCGCCGGAGCATCGCAACGTGTCGGGCTTGTCGCCCTGGTTGCAAAAACGCCTCGTGCTTGAGGAGGAGGTGGTGGCCGCCGCGCGGGCGTGGTGGGGCTTCCGTCGCGTGGAGAAATTTATCCAGGAAGCCTGCTGGCGCACCTACTGGAAGGGCTGGCTCGAGCACCGGCCGGAGGCGTGGACACGCTGGCGGGCGGCGTTGCCGCGTCTGCGCGACGAGCGGGCGTCGCCGGGCGGCCGGGGCGCGGATCTCGACGCCGCGATGCGGGGCGAGACGGACATCGCCTGCTTCAACGCGTGGGTTCGCGAGCTGCGCGCGACGGGGTGGCTGCACAACCACGCGCGAATGTGGTTCGCCTCGATCTGGATCTTCACCCTGAAGCTGCCGTGGGAGCTGGGCGCGGCCTTCTTCAACGAGCACCTTCTCGACGGCGACGCGGCGAGCAACACCCTCTCCTGGCGTTGGGTGGCGGGCCTGCACACGCCGGGGAAAACCTACCTGGCGCGGGCGGACAACATCGCGCGGTATATGGGAAGCGAATACGCGCCGCCGGAGGGCCGGCTCGCGACGGAGGCGGTCGCCGTGCGCGAGCCTCCCTTGGCGCGCGAGACGCTGCCGGCGAGGCCTTCGGGCTGGCGCGAAGCGGGGGTGGAGGCCGGGTCGGGGCGAGCCGGGCTTTGGCTGCACCCGGAGGATCTGTGCGCGGAAGTGGGCGGCCTGGCCGACGCCCCGGTCGCGGCGATCTTCGCGGGGTGGCCGCGCGATATCGCCGCGCGCTCCGGGTGGTCGCCGCGCGTCGAGGCGTGGACGCGGGCGGCCCTGGCGGACGGCGCGAAGCGGGCGGCGACACGCTTCGAGTGCGGCGTCCTGGAGGGCGTGCACGGGGACATGGCCGCCGCGATGGCGGATTGGGCGGCGACGGAGCGGCTCTCGACGGTGCTGGTCCACGAGCCGATGCAAGGCGCCTGGCGGGCGGACGCCCTGGCGGCGGAGCGGGCGCTGGCGGCGGCGGGCGTAAGAATGGCGTGGATACGCCGGAAGTGGGACGACCGGCTCTGGCCCCACGCGACGAACGGCTTTTTTCCCTTTTGGGACGCGGTGAAGCGGGAGCAGGGGCTTGGGTAGGCAGCCCGCCTGCGGGCGCTTTCATGAGATGGAATCCGAGGAGCGTCCGCAAGCGGACGGCCTACCTCGCCGATGGGACGACGATTTTATGCCAGGCGCGCCATCGAGCGTCACGCCACGGCGCGGAGACGGGCGAGGGTTTCGCCGGCGCTGCGGGCGATGGAGGCGAAGGCGGGGGAGACAAGCGGATTGCCGGCGACGAGGCGCCAGAACTCGGCGGCGAGGGCGGCGGCCTCGTGCCAGATTTCGCGGTCGGCGGGCAACGGGAGCGGCGGGGCGAAGTCGGGCGAGGGGGTGGCGTTGCCGACGGTGGGCGCCCACTGCATCGGGAGCATGTCGTAGGCGGGGGCGAGGCGGAAGGGGAGGGTGTCGTCGAACCAGAAGGCGAGATTGCCGAAGTGCATGTCGCTGTCGCCGATCAGGCGGCCGAAGGCGTGGCGCAGACGGGTGGAGCGCAGCGCGGCGGCGTCGATCAAGCCGCGGGCGTGGAGGTGCGCGGCGACGGCGGGCCATTGGTTGGAATCGGGACCGTCGAAGGCGTCGTGTAGGGCGCGCAATGATACGACGCCGCGGCGGCCGTGCGCGCCGACGCGGTCGTAGCGCGGCGTTTCGATGAAGATGCGGTCGCCGGCCTGGACGAGGCGCGGTGCGGCGTGGGTTTCGCCGTGGGCGTGCAGGATGGACTGTGCGATGGCTTCGGCGATGGTGAGGTCGCCCCAGCGTCGGCCGGTGGGGGTGGAGAGGAGATCGGTGAACTTGACGAGGACCGGGCCGAGATTTTCGAGGGTAACGAGGAACTTGGGTTGTTCGCCTTCGACGGAGGAGCCGGCGACGCCGGAGGAGGCGGCGGTGGCGGCGAGTTCCGGGTAGCGCGTGGCGCGGGCGGATTCGGGGAGCGGCGCGGGCGGGGCGAGGAGGCGGTCTTGGAAACGGCGCAGCGGGATGTCGCCGACGATAAGATCGCCGGAGAGGTCGTCGCCTTCGGAGGCGAGGTAGACGAGCGTGTCGTCGTCGCTTGGCCAGTTGCGCGGATCGGGATCGAGGCCGAGCGCGGGCGGCAGGGCGCGGGCGATGGCGCGGCCGAGGAAGCCTTGGGGGCGGACTTCGCTCAGGAAAAAGGGGAAGCCCTCGCTGAAGCCGCCGAGGCCGAGGAGTTGGTCGGCCCAATCAGGAGGCGAGGAAGGGTTGGCCCACGTGAGACGCCAGCCGCCGTGAAGCGCGGTGATCTCGGCCCAGTCTTGAGCGCGGCCGTCGGCGTCGATGCGGCGGATCGGGAAGGTGTGGCCGAGGGTGCGGACGAAGCGACGAAGCGCGTAGGTGGCGCCGCGGGTGGTTCCGAGGCGGACGATGACGGGGCCGAGTGAGCTGAGGGCGCGGGAAATGCGGGAGCGGTCAGCGTCGACCGCAGCGGCTAGTGCTTGCGCGGTCTGCGGGCCCTGCGCTTGAAGGCGGAGGGTCAGGGCGGCCGGATCGACTTTGCGCGGAGAGGGCATCTGTGGCTTTAAGCGCACAGATATTTTAATCTATTTCAACGGCGGAATTATCAGAATTAAAGGGGATTGGA
>CBINJQ010000052.1:0-15265 GCA_966251015.1 uncultured Akkermansia sp.
CCTGCACGGTCTCCTTGCCGAGGTAGTGGTCGATCCGATACACCTGATGCTCCTCCAGCACCTCGCGGATGACGCCGTTGAGCGCCACGGCGGACTCGAGATCCTTGCCGAAGGGTTTTTCGATGATGACCTTCGTGTGCAGCGCGGTGCCGAGGCGGCGGCCGGCGAGTCCGGAGGCGCCGAGATTGCGCAGGATCGGCGCGAAGACGGACGGCGGCGTGGAGATGTAGAACAGAACCTGCAGTTCGCGACCGAGCTTCTTCTCGATCCCGTCGATGTGGTCGGCGAGGCGCTTGAAGGCGTCGGCCTCGTCGTAGCCGCCGGCCACGTAGGTGGTGTTGGTCGAGACGTGGCTCCAGACGTCCTGGTTCAGCTCGCGGCGGGAAAACTCCTTGATCGCGCCGGCGGCGATGCCTCGAAATTCATCGTCGGGGATCGCCTTGCGGCCGTAGCCGACGAGGAAAAAGTCGGCGGGAAGGAGGTGGTCGAAGGCGAGGTTGTAGATCGCCGGAATGAGCTTTCGCGCCGTGAGGTCGCCGGAGGCGCCGAAAATCACGATCACCGTGGGCGGCGTGCCGCGGTGCTTGCTGAGACCTTGGAGGAAAGGATGACGAGGCGCTTCGGACATGGCGGAAATTGGCCGAAACTACGCGTTCGCGGTCCCGCCCCGGCAAGGCTAATACGGTGAATAATCAGCATGAAACCGATTAGGCGGGGTCATCCCCGAAGCGCCTCGCGCCGAGGGGGGGCGCCTCAGCGATGGCGGTCGTGATTGTGCGATGAACGATCGGGAAAAAGCGGCACGTCGCGGTAGTGCCAGACCTGGCGGCCGTCGCGCGTCGAGGCGATCTTGGGATCGAGGCGCATCGCCTCCGTCGCCGCCACGCGCGCCTCGTCCGCGCCATGGGACACCTCGACGACGTCGAAGCGCACGTGGCGCGGCGGCGGGCGCAGGCGCGCCAGATACGCCCGGCAGGCGCGGAGCAGCACCGCCTTCTTGCGTTTGTTCACCGCGTGGTAACCGGCCACGCGCGCTCCGGCGGCGCGCGCCTTCACCTCGACAAACACCAGGATCGCCGCGGCGTCGCCCGGACCGGGAGGCTCCTCGCAAACCAGGTCGATCTCCTCGCGCTCGTCGGCGGGATTGCGCCAGTTGCGCGCCAGCACGCGCAGCCCGTTGGCGCGCAAATGCGCCTCCGCGGCGTGTTCACCCGCCGCGCCAAGCTCGGAGTTTCGGCTGGCGCCGCAGGTCCCGCGCCGCGCGCGAATCGCGGTCGCGGCTTTCCAAAATTTTCGCAATCTGGTCCAGAGCGCCGACATCGGCTTTGTCGTTGCGGGTCGGGAGCACGGACACAACCTCGCGTTTGCGCGCCTCCCGCTTCGCCCTTCTATCCCCCAACATGGCCACGCCCGCCCTCGTCAATACGCTCCGTCGCTCGCTGCTGATCAAGGTCATCTCCAAACCGCAGCCCAGTCGCGAAGACGTCGCGCATGTCATCGAACTCACCGCCTCGAAAGTCGTCGAAGCGCTCCAGGCCCAGTCGATGACCCTGTATCTCGTCGAGGGGAACGACATCGCCTTCAAGCAGGTCTACTATTCCCCCACCCTCTGGGGCGCCGACAAGAAGGCCGAGGCCTCGTTCAAGGCCACCGCCGAAAAGCTCCTCCAGGTAAAGCTCCCCCTCGGCAAGGGCGTGGTCGGCAAGGTCATCGCGGACGGCAACCCGGTCTTCTTCAAAAACAGCGAGAGCCAGGCGCCGTTCATGACCTCGATGTCGGGAACCACCGGCTTCGACGTCCGCTCCATGCTCACCGTTCCCCTCAAGGCGGGGGCGACGATCATCGGCGCGATCCAGGTTCTCAACAAGGAGATCTCCGCCGGCACGCGGGGAGAGTTCACCAGGGCCGATCTCGGCCTGCTCCAGGAAGTCGCCGAATATTCCGCGACGCTCATCCAGCGCATGCTGGATTCGAAGTATCAGCTCGGGCCCGACGACACCGCCAAGTTCGTCGCGCGCCTCACCGACCACCCGCTCGTCACCGCCGTCGAACAACTCGGCGAGGTCGACGAGAAACTCATCGAGATCGTCGGCGACGCCGTCATCCGCCGCGAAGGAGTCTTCCCCTACCGTCGCATCGAGCACGACCGCGTCGCCGTGCTGATGGGCAACCCCCTCGACTTCGCCAAACGCGAGGCCTTCCAGCAGGCGACCGAGCTCGTCATCGACGAGATCAGCGTCATCTCGGCCTCGTTCCTCGAGACGCTGCTCAAAAAGTTTTTCAAGGAAACGAAAGCGGGGCCGGGCGAAACCGAGGTCGATCTCGGCTCCGTCACCGAGGCGATCAGCAACACCTACGGCGAATCCGCGTCGGGAGACGCCAAGCCCGAGGACTACGAAAACGAGGACTCCGCCCCCGTCATCCAGCTCGCCAACCGCATCATCGAGGACGCCTACATCTCCGGCGCCTCCGACATCCACATCGAGCCCCAGGAGAAGGACCTCATGGTGCGCTACCGCATCGACGGCCTTTGCCAGGAAAAACTCCGCCTCCCCAAACAAGTCACCGGAGCGCTGATCTCGCGCCTGAAGATCATGTGCAACCTCGACATCTCCGAGCGTCGCCTGCCGCAGGACGGCCGCATCGTCTTCAAGAAATACACCAAGAAGAACATCGACATCGACCTGCGCGTCGCCACCGGCCCGATGAACCACGGCGAAAAGGTCGTGATGCGCATCCTCGACAAGCAGAAGTCCACCCTTCCCCTGCCCGCGCTGGGATTCTCCGACGAGAATCTCGCCAAATACCGCGAGTGCATCCGCCAGCCCTACGGCATGATCCTGCACTGCGGCCCCACCGGCTCCGGCAAGTCGATGACGCTCTACTCCGCCCTCGGCGAGATCAACACCCCCGACGTCAACATCCAGACCGCCGAGGACCCCATCGAATACACGCTTCCCGGCATCAACCAGATGCAAATGAGCCGCCAGATCGGGCTCACCTTCGCCCGCGCCCTTCGCTGCTACCTGCGCATGGACCCCGACGTCATTCTCGTCGGCGAGATCCGCGACGAGGAGACCGCCCAGATCGCCGTCGAGGCCGCGCTCACCGGCCACCTTCTCGTGTCCACCCTCCACACCAACGACGCCCCCAGCACCATCGCCCGCATCGGCGAGATGGGCGTCGAGCCGTTCAACATCTCCGCGTCCCTCGTCTGCGTCTGCGCCCAGCGCCTCCTCCGCCGCGTCTGCAAGAACTGCAAGCAGCCCTACGAGCCTGCCGGCCGGGAAAAAGAGCTCCTCGAAAAAGCCATCGGCTGGTCGGGCCAGATCTTCAAGGCCAACCCCCAGGGCTGCCCGACCTGCAACGGCATCGGCTACAAGGGCCGCGTCGGTATCCACGAACTCATGACAAACTCCGAGGCCCTCACCGAGGCCATCAACAAGGAGGCCGAGGTCGCCGAGCTGAAGCGCATCGCCATGAAGGGAGGCATGAAGACCCTCCACCAGGACTCCATGCTCAAGGTGAAACAGGGCCTCACCACCATAGAGGAGGCGCTCGCGAACGTCCCGCCCGACCTCATCTTCTAGCCCGTCTCCCGACCGGCCTCCCCGGGGAGGCGCCCGCCCCGGCCGCCGGCGGTTCTCCCGGGTCGGTTTTGTCCCGGTATCCGGCGTCACGGGGCTTTACGTCCGGTGCGCGGGTCCGCTTGATTCGTTTTAACGTCAATAATGACCACGGTCCCTTTTCCGAACGCCACCTACGTCATCGGGCACAAAAATCCCGACGCCGATTCCATCTGCGCCGCCATCGGCTACGCCGCCTACAAGGAGGCCCGCGGCCTCTACGGGTATGTCCCCGCCCGCGCCGGCAACTCCAACGCCCGCATCGACGCCATCCTTCATCGCTTTCGCCAGCCCCTCCCCGTCCTCCTCACCGACGTCACCCCCCGGGTCCGCGACGTGATGGTCGCCAACGTCGTCTCGATCCCCCAGGACGCCACCTGCGCCGAAGCCCTCGAACTGATCGACGAACACGACGTCCGCGTCCTCCCCGTGCTCGCCCCCGACCAGCGGGTCGTCGGCACGGTCTCCATCTTCCAGCTCGGAGGCTTTTTCGTCCCGAAGGTCCGGGCGCTTCGCGAAATGCGAAAGGTCCAAACCTCGCTGACCCACATCGTCCGGGCCCTTCGCGCCCGCGTGGAGCATCTCATCGAGCCGTCGCGCGACGAGGAGCTGTTCGTCCGCGTCGGCGCCATGGACGTGAAGTCCTTCGGCAAGGCCGCGCACAGCGACGGTATCCTGCCGGAGCAGTCCATCATCATCGTCGGCGATCGCAGCGACATCCAGCAACGGTCCATCGACATGGGCGTCCGCCTGCTCGTCATCACCGGCAACCTCCCCGTCGAGGAAAAGGTCGTCGAGCTCGCCCGGGCCAAGGGCGTCGCGCTCATCGTCAGCCCCTACGACACCGCCACCTCCGCCTGGCTCGTGCGCTCCGCGACGAAACTCGACCGCCTCATCGATCGAAAATTCGCCTCGGTCTCCCCCGATCTGCGTCTCTCCGAGGTCCGAAAAAAAGCCGCCACCAACAGCACCACCGCCTACATGGTGCTCGGCGAAGACGGACGCATCCAAGGCATCCTCACCCGCACCGACATCCTCAAGCCCGCCCGCACGAAGCTCGTGCTCGTCGACCACAACGAGATGACGCAGGCCGTCTCCGGCGCGGACGAGGTCACGATCACCGAGATCATCGACCATCACCGCCTCGGCTCGCTCGCCACCCAGCAGCCCATTCTTTTCATCAACGACCCCGTCGGCTCCACCTGCACCATCATCGCCGAGCTCTTCCGCCGCGACGGCCTCGCCCCCTCGCCCGACATCGCCGGCGTGCTGATGGGCGGCATCATCTCCGACACCCTCAACCTCCAGGGTCCCACCACGACGGAAAAAGACGCCACGCTCCTCGCCTGGCTCGCCCGTCTCGCCGGCGTCGACCCCCGCCAGCTCGCCGACCTCATCTTCAGCTCCGGCTCCGTCATCCTGGCCAATCCGCCCGAAAAAGTCGTCCGCTCCGACTTCAAGGTCTACGAGGAGGACGGCGTGCGTTTCGCCGTGTCCCAGGTCGAGGAGCTCGGCTTCGGCAATTTCTGGAGCCACTCCAAGGCGCTCGCCCGCGCGCTCGACGACCTCTGCACGCAGGAGCGCCTCTGCTTCGCCTGCCTTCTGATCACCGACATCAACACGCAGAACTCGCTCCTCCTTTTCAAAGGCGACTCCGAGCTCGCCAAGCGCATCACCTACCCCGGTGTCGAAGCGGACGAGATTTTCGACCTGCCCGGCATCGTCAGCCGCAAGAAGCAGCTCATCCCCTATCTCGGAACCTTGCTCAAAGAGCTGGCCAACGACGGCATCACGCCCGCGGTGCGCGCCCCCGCCACCACCGCCCCCTTCTCGGCCGCCAAGACCGCCTGAACGGGATTCCCTCCGTCCCCCCCCCTCGCGCGGGCCCCGAAGGCGCGGCTAATGCCTCGCGTCCTCCCTCGGGCGTCTCCATCCTCTTCCGGCACCGGCCACCCGTCGATGCTCCTCTCCATCGAAGACAAGCTGCCAGCCTTTCTCCGCGGACGCGTCGGCATCGCGCTCGTCGGCTTGGTCGGCTTTTCCGTGTCCGTCGGCATCGCCTGGGCGCTTCGTCTCACCGAGGACAGGGGGCTCCGCCAGGAATTCGAACGCCGCGCTGAGCTGCGCAACGAACTGCTTCGCGCGAATCTCAAGGAATACGACGGCGCGCTCTTCGCCTTCCGTATCCTGGCGGAAAACTCCGAGTTCATCACCCCGGAAGAGTTCGCCCACGCCGCCCGCCGCCTCGTCTCCCGCGTCGGCGAGATCCAAGCCGTCCAGTGGGCCCCCGTGATCGACTCGACGGACCTGCCGGAATTCACCAACCGCATGCGCATGCTGGTCGGCGAGGACTTCACGCCCCGCGAGCGGCGCTCCGACAACGCCCTGCATCCGATCACCTCGCCCTCGTCCCGGCCCGAGCACGCGATCATCTCCTACATCCACCCCCTGGCGGGCAACGAGGCCGCCCTCGGCTACGACATCTTCACCGCCCCCTCCGCGCCGACCCTTCGCCAGGCCCGCTCCCGCCCCGGCGTGTTCGGCCTCAGCGCGCCCTTCCCGCTGGTCCAGGGCGGCGACGGTTTTGTCTTCTGCCTCTACCTCTCCCCCGCCTCGCGGCGCGATCCGTCCGCAGCGGGTGGCGGCGCCTTCGTCCAGATCGTGCTCCGGATCGATCAAAGCATCGCCCAGCTGTTCAACTATTCGATCCAACCGGTCCACGACACCCTGATCGTCGACGTCACCGACGGCCTCGCCCTCCCCATCTATCATCACAGCCGGCAAAACCAGCCCTCCCTCCTGCCGGAGTTGGAGCCCTCCGAGTTTGTCACGTCCGACACGCTCGTCAGGGACCTCTCCGTCGGCGGACGTCTCTGGCGCGTCTACTTTCGCCCCAACGAGACCTGGGTCTCCTCGCGGCGCACCTTGGCGCCGCACTTGTCCGTTCTCGGCGGCGGCCTCCTCACGCTCGTGAGCATGGCCTATCTGCACAACCTGGGCCGCCAGACCCGGCGCATTCGCCGCGAAGTCGAGCTCCGCACCGCCGAGCTCAACGAAAGCCGCGCCCTCCTCGACGAGATCATCGACCACAACCCCAGCGCGATCTGGGTCAAGGACACCGCCTTCCGCTACCAGCTCGTCAACCTCAGCTTCGCCGCCTGCTACAACGTCCCCCGCTCGGAGATCCTCGGCCGAAGCGACGAGACCCTCCACGCCCCGGAGATCGCGCGCCAGATGGAGGCGCTCGACTCGCGCATCCTCGCCACCGGCGAAACCGTCTCCTTCGAAGGCGAATACCAGATGCCCGCCGGCCGGCGGACCTACCTGGTCTCGAAGTTTCCCGTGCGTCGCTCCGACGACAGCATCTGCGGGGTGGCCGGCATCGCCACCGACATCACCGAGCTTCGCGACGCGGAGGAGAACCAGCGCGCCATCGAGCGCAAGCTCCAGGAAACGCAAAAGCTCGAAAGCCTCGGCGTCCTCGCCGGCGGCGTGGCCCACGACTTCAACAACCTCCTCACCGGCATTCTCGGCCACGCCAATCTCGTCCGCGCCCAGCTCCCCGACGACCACCCGATCCAGCCTTCCTTGCGGCAGATCGAAACCGCTTCGCTGCGCGCCGCCGAGCTCTGCCGTCAGATGCTCGCCTATTCCGGCCGGGGTCGTCTCGACGTCCGCCCCGTCGAGCTGGGCGAACTTGTCCGCGACACCACCGCGCTTCTTGAACTTTCCCTGGCCCGCCGCGCCCGCCTCCGCTTCGACCTGGCCCCGGGCCTTCCGCTCATCGTCGCCGATATCACGCAGATCCGGCAGATCGTGATGAACCTCGTGCTCAACGCGTCCGAGGCGCTCGTCGACGGCGATGGCGACATCACGCTCCGCACCCGCGCCCTCCGCGCGGACAACAGCCTCTTCGCCACCTGCGTCTTCGCCCCCGAGCTCCCCCCCGGCGATTACGTCATGCTCGAGATCGCCGACACCGGGTGCGGCATGCGGCGGGAGACCCTCGCGCGGATTTTCGATCCGTTCTTCACCACCAAGTTCACGGGCAGGGGCCTCGGTCTCGCGGCCGTCCTCGGCATCGTTCGCGGGCACCAGGGCGCCCTGCACGTCGAAAGCGCGCCCGGCCGCGGAACGACCTTCCGCATCTACTTCCCCGTGTCGGCGCGCGCCGCCGGCCGCGACGAATCCGCCGCCAAGGCCCCCGTCGCCGCGCCCGCCGGCCTGCGCGTTCTCCTCGTCGACGACGATCCCGCGGTGCTCGAAACCGCGACACAACTCCTCAAGGCCTGCGGTCACGGCGTCGCCGCCTGCGCCGACGGCGACGCCGCCCTCGTCGCTTTCGACGACGCCCCCGACACGATCGACGCCGCCATCATAGACCTTACCATGCCCGGACTCGGTGGCGCCGAGCTCCTCCGCCGTCTGCGCGAGAAAAAACCAAGCCTGCCGGTCCTGGTCATCAGCGGATACACCGAGCAAGAGGGCGCCGCCGACCGGATCATCGCCGCCCCCGGGGTCGCCTTTCTTCCCAAGCCCTTCAGTCTTGCGAATCTCCGCGCCAAGCTCGCCGAGCTCATGCAGAAGCGGGACCGAAAACCCTCCGGGCACGACGCATGACGCGGAAACGCGGGTCGAGGCAACCCGTCGCCCCGATATCGTAGGAATTGGCCGTCCTCTCGACGAGCCCGGCAGATGGCGTTGGCCAAGCGGCGGAAGCGCGAACCTTCCTATCATACAGTCAACTCCTGTCGCAGTCGCGCGCCACGAACCGCTCGCCCTCTCTTCACCGCTTTCTCCCATCTTCTCCCCCCACGCTCCATGCTCTCCATCACCCTCCCGCCCGCCGCCACTCCCCCCGCCGAGGTCTTCCACCTCGGCGCCACGCGCAGTCCGTCCGGCGCCGAGATCGGCGTCGACTCGACGAGCCTGCTCCTGAACGGCCGCCGCTGGATGCCCGTCATGGGCGAGCTCCACTACACCCGCGTCCCCGCCGCCCGCTGGCGCGAGGAGCTCCTTAAGATGAAGGCCGGGGGCGTCGACTGCGTCGCCTCCTACGTCTTCTGGATTCACCACGAGGAAACCGAGGGCGTCCACGACTGGTCCGGCGACCGCGACCTCCGCCGCTTCGTCGCCGCCGTCCGCGACGCCGGTCTCACCACCGTCGTCCGCCTCGGCCCGTGGTGCCATGGCGAGGTCCGCAACGGCGGCCTCCCCGACTGGGTCGTTTCCGGCTTCGGTGAAAAAGCCCGCACCGACGATCCCGCCTACCTCGCCGCCGTGCGCCGCCACTTCGCCGCCATCCGCGCCCAACTCGACGGCCTGCTCTGGAAACAGGGCGGCCCCATCGTCGCCTTCCAGATCGAGAACGAATACTTCGGCCCCGCCGAGCACCTCGTCACCATCAAGCGCCTCGCCCTCGAGGCCGGCCTCGACGCGCCCTTCTACACCCGCACCGGCTGGTTCGATCCGTCCACGCCCGTGCCCTTCGGCGAACTGCTCCCGCTCTACGGCGGCTACCCGGAGGGTTTCTGGGACCGCGAGATCACGCCGATGCCCAACGCCTACCCGGCGAACTTCCGCTTCAGCCCGCGCCGCACCGACGTGGGCATCGCCTCCGACCTCAAGGGCGGGCGCGACGCCAACGATCCCGCCGACACCGCGCGCTACCCGTTTCTCACCTGCGAAATCGGCGGGGGCATGATGAGCGCCTATCACCGCCGCATTCGCATCGACCCTCGCGACATCGAAGCCGTCGTCCTCTGCAAGCTCGGCTCCGGCGGCAATCTCCCCGGCTACTACATGTATCACGGCGGAATCAACCCCGAGGGCCGCACTTCCCTCCAGGAGTCGCAGGCCACCCGCTACTGGAACGACCTCCCCGAGAAAAACTACGACTTCCAGGCCCCGCTCGGCGCGGCCGGCCAGCTCCGCCCGCACTACCACCGCCTGCGCCGTCTCCACCTCTTCGTCCGCGAACACGGCTCTCTCCTCGCCGGCCTGCCCGCGCGCTTCCCCTCCGAACGGCCGACCGCCGCCGACGACGTGTCCACCCTCCGCTGGACCGTTCGCTCCGACGGCCGCCGGGGCTTCGTATTCGTCAACAACTACGAGCGCCTCCGCGCCCTCCCCGCCAAGCCCGACGTCCGTTTCGCCCTCACCCTCGCCGACGGCGCCCGCGTCGAGTTCCCCTCCGCGCCCGTCACCATCCCCGCCGACGCGTCGCTCATCTGGCCCTTCGGCCTCGACCTCGCCCCCGGCGTCCGCCTCGACCACGCCACGGCGCAACTCCTTTGCCACGTCGACGAGGGCAAGATCCGCACCGTCTTCTTCGCCGCCACCGCCGGCGTCCCCGCCGAGTTCGCCTTCAACGGCACGCGACCCGTCGCCCTTTCGCCCGGCCGCCGCGTCGCCCGTTCCGTCACCGGCCTCGACGGCGCCGAGGTGCGCGTCGTCCTCCTCGACGACGCCGACTCGCTCGCCCTCTGGAAAGCCGAGTGGCGCGGCCGCGAACGCGTCTTCCTCACCCGCGCCGGCCTGACCGTCGACGGCGACACGCTCCGCCTCTCCGCCGAAGATCCCGCCGACCTCGCCATCTCCGCCTTCCCCGCGCCCGACGCCCCCGCCGACGCGCTCTTCACCCCGCTCGCCCCCGCCGACGTGGCGAAACAGCAAACCCGTTTCGCCCTCGCCACCCACGCCGTCAAACCCGCCGGCCCCGCCCGCGAGATCGCCTTCGGCTGGACCAAGCCCGCCGTCGCCGTCGCGCCGGTCGACGCCGACTTCGCCGCCGCAGCCGTGTGGCGCGTCGAGTTGCCCGCCGGGCTGGATCTCTCCGCGCCCGCCTTGCTCCGCCTCCGTTACGTCGGCGACGTCGCCCGCGTCCGCGTCGGCCACCGCCTCGTCCTCGACGATTTTTTCAACGGCGACGTCCTCGACTTCGACCTCTCCCGCCACGCCGCCGAACTCGCCGCCGGCGCCCCGCTCACCGTCGAGATTCTCCCCCTCCGCCCCGACGCCCCCGTCCTCCTGCCCGAAGGAACGCGTCCCGCCTCCACCACCGCCCGCCTCGACTCCGCCGAACTCGTGCCGGCCGTCTCCGCACGCCTCTGACCCCGCGATCCCGTCCGCCATCTCCATCATCCATCTCCCATCATCCATCGGCCATCATCCATGTCCGCCGCCTCCCGCCCCCTCTTCCGCGATCCCGTCCACGACGGCGCCGCCGATCCCGTCGTCGTATGGAACCGCCAGACCGAAACCTGGTGGATGTTCTACACCAACCGCCGCGCAAAAGACCCCGCCATCCCTGACATCGCCTGGGTCCACGGCACCCGCCTCGGCATCGCCGAATCCACCGACGGCGGCGCGACTTGGCGCCACGTCGGCTCCGCCAAGATCGACCTCCCCGCCGAGTTCGGCCCCGAAACCGAGGTCACGCACTGGGCGCCCGACATCATCCGCCACGAAGATCGTTACCACATGTATCTCACCGTGGTCCCCGGCATCTTCACCACGTGGCAACACCCGCGCGCCATCGTCCATCTCACCAGCCCCGACCTCGAAAACTGGACCTATCGATCCACGCTCAATCTCGCCACCGATCGCGTTATCGACGCCTGCGTCGCCCGCCTCCCCTCCGGCAAATGGCGCATGTGGTATAACGACGAGCGCGCCGGCAAAGCCATCAACCACGCCGAGAGCGACGACCTCCACACGTGGCGCGACCTCGGTCTCGTCACCCTGCCCGACCGACGCCCCGGCGAGGGCCCGAAAGTCTTCCGCTTCGCCGACGCTTGGTGGATGATCGTCGACGAGTGGCGCGGCCAGGCCGTCTACCGCTCCGCCGACGCCGTCTCATGGACCCGCCAGCCGGGCGATAACCTCCTCGCCCGCAACGGCGCCGGCCCCGACGACACGGGCGTCGGCGCCCACGCCGACGTCGTGGTCAACGACGGCCGCGCCTGGATTTTCTATTTCACCCATCCCGAGCGCGTCATCGGCGCCGAGCCCTCCTCGACCGCCAACACCCGCCGCAGCACCGTCCATGTCGCCGAGCTCGTCCTCGGCGCCGACGGGCGCCTCGGCTGCGACCGCGACGCCCCGGCGAACATCCGCCTCACCCCGCCGTCCCGCTAACTAGGTGGACGGGCGGGTCCCTCCGCCCGTGGCTCGAGATCTCCACGCAGCGGACGCAGGGACGCGCCCCACCGACGTTCGTCTGCCCTCCACTCTGCCCCGGGGGGCTTCGAACTTTTCCGCTCGACGCCCCACACCCAAAAACCCATCTCCGCACCCCTTCCTGGCGTGCGCATACCCACCGGATTACTCATCGAAATGAGTAGAATCTGTAATAGCATAAAATCTGCATTTACACCCGTGGCCGGGCCTCGCAGTTCCCCCCGATGGTTCTGCTCCGTAAATCCCCGCTACGCCGTCTACTCGCCTGCTTCTGCTTAGGCCTGGGCTCCCTGGCCCATGCCGCCAGCGACGTCACGATCTCCACCGCGGTCACCAACGGCGGAGCCTTTTCCGGCGGAGCGCCCGAGGTGTTCACCCCCACCGCCGCCATCGCCAACGCCCAGGCCGCGACCATCCAGACCGCTCTTGGCGCCAACAAAACCGTCGAAGTCTCCACGACCAGCGCCTTCGCCGCCCCCGGCGACCTCACGCTTTCGACCGCCCTCTCCAAGACCACCGCCGGCTCCGCCACGCTCACCCTCCAGGCCACGCGCCACCTCTCCCTCGGCTCCGGCATCACCACCTCGACCGGCCAGCTCGCGCTCAACCTCACCGCCGGCGGCGATCTCACCGTCGGCGCGGGCCTATCCAGCAACGGCGGCGCCATCACGCTCAACACCGGCGGCACCATCTCCCTCGGCGCCTCCAACGCCCTCAACGCCGGCACAGGCTCCCTCTCCCTCGCCTCCGGCACGCTCTCCGCCTCCGGCACGCCCACCCTCACCGCCGGCGCGGGGTTCACCGCCGCCTCCGGCACCACCCTCGCCCTGCGCGCCACCGTCGCCGGACCCGCCTCCGTCTCCGGCACGCTCTCCCCCGCCGGCCCCGATGCCGCCGGCACTTTCCAGGTCAACGGCGCCCTCTCCCTCGCGCCGACCGCCACCACCGTGATCGAGCTCGGCGGCACCACCGCCGGCACCGGTTTCGACCGCGTCAGCGCCACCGGCGCCATCACCCTCGGCGGCGCCTTGCAGGTTTCGTTGTTCAACAACTTCCACGACACGATCGCCGGCTCGACCACCTTCACCATCGTCCAGGGCGGCAGCCTTTCCGGCACCTTCGCCGGCCTCGCCCACGGCTCGCGTTACACCCTGCCCGGCGATCTCGGCACCATGCGGGTCAACTACACCGCCACCGCCGTCACGCTCGACGACTGGCAACCCGTCATCACCGACCTCACCTGGGACGCCGGCACCTCCGACGCCGGCACCTCCGTCGTCACGCACACCACGACGCGCGCCGGCCGCCACTACTACCGCCTCGTCACCCAGCCCACCGACATCGGCGCCTGGCGCACCCGCCTCACCCTCGCCTCCGGCGAAGCCGCCCTCTACCTCACCGCCGGCAGCCTCCCCACCACGTCGTCCAGCACCCACTCTTCCGTCCAGACCGGCTCCGACGGACTCGTGCTCCGCGACGACCAATACACCGCCGGCTCGACTTGGTATATCCTCGTCAACGCCACCTCCGTCGGCGCCCAGTGGAGCCTCCTCAGCGGCCGCGCCTACGTCCACAACCTCGGCGCCCTCCCCTTCACCGACGCCAACGCCAACAACCAATACGACATCGGCGAAGCCGTCTCCGCGCAAAACGCCCCCGCCGCGCCCATGCCGCCCGAGGGCATCCGCTTTTACCAGGCCGCGCTCCCGGTCGGCACGCCCGCCTGGAGTCTCTGGCTGGAAGGCGCCGCGCGCGATATCGCCATCCGCTCCGGCAAGGTCCCGTTCCACAACTCCACGAGCTACTACACGCGCAAACAAAACGGCCGGATGCTCGTCGTCCCGCCCGTCCTCGGCTCCACCGCGAGCACGTGGTTCTTCAGCGTCGTCGCCCCCATGGGCGAATCCGTCGGCCTCGATTCGCGCATCCAGGCCGTGCAGGACATCGCCTTCAGCTCCACTACCGGCCCCGTCTCCGTCTCCGGCGCGCCCTACCGCGTCTTCCGCGTCACCGTCCCCGTCGACCAGATCGCGTGGGATGTCGCCGTCACCCCGCTCTCCGGCAATCCCCAGCTCGCCCTGCGCAAGTCCGAGATCGGCGCCGAGTGGGACAACCACGCCTTCTCCGAGGCGCCGTCTCCCGCGCGCGACTCCATCACGCTCGTCCCCGAATACCTCAGCAACGGCACCTGGTTCATCACCGTCTACGGCTCCGGCGCCTACGAGTTCACCCTCCAAAGCGGCCACCCCACCATCACCCCGATCGCCTACAACGATCTCAAGGTAAACGACCTCACCACCCGCGCCGGCTGGCGCTACTACAGCCTCACCGACATCGCCGCGCAAAACGGCAGCCTCGGCTGGGAGCTCTATCTCGCCAACCAGGTCCCCGGCACCCGCGTCGCCCTTCGCCGCAACAAGGTCCCCGGTCTCTGGTCCTACCGTAGCGGCGGTTCCACTACGGTTCAGAACAGCTCCAACTACTCCGACTTCTCCGGCGTCGGCTTCCTCCAGCGCCCCGGCCACCAGGCCGACGTCTGGTATGTCGGCGTCTACACGCCCGGCGAGGCTCTCGGCGCCTTCTCCCTCGACACCCAGCCGATCTCCGCCACCGCCCAATCCTTCGACAACTCCACCGGCTTCGTCACCGATCTCCCCGCCGGCCGCTGGCAATACCACACCTTCACCGTTCCCGCCGGCGTCCTCGCCTGGGACCTCCGCCTCACCGACGTCACCGGCCCGCGTCCGACCATGGTCGTCCGCCGCGACCTTCTCCCCAGCGGCACCTCCACCGCCGGCGGCTGGCCCGGCGCCTTCAACTCGCCCACCACCGCCACCGGCTGGACCAGCGGGCTCCAGTGGGCCGCCGGCTCCGGTTCCGCCGCCGACTGGACCGGCTGGACCAACAACCCCGCCTCCGCCGGCGCCGCCTTGCCCCGCCTCCTCATGGCCTCCGGCCGCCCGCTCGAACCGGGCAACTACTTCGTCGGCGTCTTCAACTCCGACGCCTCCTCCGCCACCAGCTACACCCTCGACTCCCGCGGCGTCGGCGCCGCCGGCTCCGGCCTCGCCTACGAGGTCGCCCCCGCCCTCGCCTTCAACGGCGGCTCCGCCTCCGTCGCCAACCTCCCCGCGCGCGAAGCCCGCTACTTCAAGGTCACCATCCCCGCCGATACGCCGAGCTGGGAACTCACCCTCGCCCAGACTTCCGGCGAACTCCTCCTCGCCGTCCGCCAGGGCGCCATCCCGGACTTCTCCGCCGGCTCCGGCGGCGAGGTCCTCTCCGGCAATAACGAGGTGAAGATGCAGCGCACCGGCCCCGAGCGCTACGTCCTCCTCCCCGCATCGACCGCCGCCAGCATCCCCGCCGGCGACTACTACCTCGCCGTCGTCTCCGAGGGCCAGACGCCCGGCACGCCCGCCTCCACCATCGGCGCCGGCACCGCCTCCGGCACGCTC
>CBINJQ010000053.1:0-15132 GCA_966251015.1 uncultured Akkermansia sp.
CTTCGAGATAGGGGCGCGAGCTTGGGCGGGCGGAAGGCGGCTCCTTTTCAAACAACAAGGGGACGCAGTGCTGAATTAGAAAGGGGTCGGTGGTGACCAAGGTGGCGATGGCCGCGCGTTCCAGCTCCAACTCCTTTTGCACCGAGCTGATGAAGATTCGCTTAAGGTCTGCCATTGGACGTGGTGTTAGCGGAGGATCGACGCAGGGAAAAGAGGTCCGTCTCCACGAAGACGAGCGCGAACAGGACGATCAGGGCGACGGCGGCGCCGAGGGCGGAAACGGCGGGGATGGCGCTGAACCAGAGCGTGGCGAAGGAGGCGGAGGTGGTGAGCGCGGAAAGGCGGATCGAGGCGCGGGCGCCGGGCGTGCCGTCGTCGGCGTGGGCGAAGTGCGCGTAGTCGTCGGCCAGGCAGACGCCGAGCAAGGCGCCGAGAACGTGGAAAAGCCCGAAGGGCTCGCCGCGGAGCGCGAGGATGGCGAAGGCGAGCGCGGTGGCGAGCAGCGGAAGCGCGGCGGTCCGGAGCCCGTCGCGCATACCGTGGAAAAAGCAGGCGATGGCGACGAGCGTGGCGATGCCGGCGAAGCTGAGCTTGCCGGCGGCGGCGCGGTAGCGGGCGAAGAGGTGGTTGAGCCCCTCGATGCCGGAAAGGGAGAGCGTGCCCTCGGCGTTTTGGAGCGGGACGGGGCGCGAGGCGCGGGAGAGGAACCAGGCGCCCTCGGCGTCGGCGTGGGCGAGAAGGCCGAGCGGGCCGGGGAGCGACGCGAGGGTGTCGCGGGCGAGCGTTTCGTAGTTGGAGGCGGGGGCGTCGAGGTGCCGGCGGAGGTCGGCGAGGAAGGGCTGGAAGGCGTCGGGCTCGTAGCCGGCTTCGGCGCCGGCGGCGGGGAGGGCGGTGGAGAACTCCAGGAGGCTGGCGCGGGCGGCGGCGGTTTGCGCCGAGGCGTGGTCGGCCGGGAGGGGGAGAAGGGCGGCGATGCTCGAGAGCGAGGCGTCGGCGGGGGCGGTGTCGGCGAGGCGTTGCCAGCGTTCGCGCGCTTCGGCGAAGGAGCCGCCGCGGGTTACGAGGCTCGCGCCTTCGTCGTGTTCGCCGAAGAGGACGCGGATGGCGGCGTCCTCGGCGCGGAGGGCGGGCGCGGGATATTCGAGGGCGCGGAGGTCGTCGTTCCAGCGGATGCGGGAGAGGCCGAAGACGGAGAAGGCGGCGAGGGCGAGGAGGAGGGGAAGGCGCGCGCGGCGCGGCGCGGTCGTCTGGCGGACCCAAACGCGGGGGCGAAGGTCGAGCCCGGGCAAGAGGGCGAAGTAGAGAAGGGTGGCGCCAAGGCCGGCGACGATGCCGCAGGCGACGTAGACGCCGAGCTGGCGCACCAGCGGAAGCTCGGAGAACACGAGCGCGAGAAAGCCGGCGAAGGTGGTGCCGGCGCCGCCGAGCAGGGGCGGCAGCAGGCGGCGGACGCGGGCGCGGTAGCGCTCGCCCTCGCGGCGCGCGAGCACGAGGTGAAAAGCGTAGTCGACGGCGACGCCGGAGAGGAGGGAGCCGAGGACGAAGACCAACACGTGGACGCGCGGAAAGATCGCGGTCGTGGCGGCGACCGCGCCGAGGGTGGAGAAAAGCAGGACGGGCAGGAGGTGGAGCAGGCCGAGGACGCGGCGGACGAAGACGACGGAGACGGCGAGGACGGCGACGACCGCGATGAGGTTGAGGCGGGAAATCTCGGCGCGGGTGGACGCTTTGGCGGCGGCGGCGAAACGGTGAACGCCGGTGTAGCGTGTGGTGAGCGCGGGGAGTTCCACGCGTGCGGCGGATTCGGCGGCGGCGAGGGCGGCGAAGACGGGTTGTTGTCCCTCCTCGGAGAGCGGGCCGGCGACGGTTTCGGCCCAGACGAGGACTTGTCCGGGAGTGGCGACGGGCGAGGAGGAGAGACCGGCGGCGCGGTCGGCCAGGTCGGGGAGGAGGAGGAGCGGATCGGAGGCGGCGAGCTCGGCGAGGGCGGCGCCCTCGGGCGAGGCGAGGCGGGCGTCGAGCGCGGTGATGGCGCGGCGGGCAAGCCAAGGGGCGAACGCGGGATCGTCGGGCGGAGCGGAGGGAAACTCGGCGGCGTAGGCGCGGCGTTGCGCGGCGAGCCAGCCGGGGAGCAGCAGGTCGAGGCGGCGGGCGTGGACGATGCGGCCGAGGGCGTGTTGCCAGGAGCGGTCGCCGAGCGGGTGGGCGTCGGCGAAGGAGGCGGAGGCGCGCAGGGTGTCGGCGTAGGCCTCGGCGGCGGAGGCGAGCGCGGCGGGGGGCGTGTCGGCGGGGGCCGCGAGCACGGCGAGGACGACGCGGGCCTGGCGTTCGCGGACGAGGGAAAGAGCGAGGCGCGCCTCGGGGTCGCGTTCGTCGGCGGGGAGCAGTTCGGTGACGTCGGTCGTGAAGCGGGCGCGTGGATCGAGGGATAGCAGCCACGCGCCGCAGAGGGCGGCGAAGGCGAGCAGGATCAGAAGCGGCAGGCGGGAGCGGGACACGGGCGGCGGAGACGGAAGAGCGGAGGAGCGAAGTTTTTAACCGCGGATCGCGCGGATGGGCGCGGATGGGCGCGGATGCGGAGCGGGGGATTTAGCGGAAGTAGCGGGCGAGGTCTTCGTCGGTGAATTCGCCGCCGAATTCGGTGTGTCCAAGCGCGATGTCGGTGTGGAGGTTGGGGGTCTTGGCGAGGACGATGCGGGTGAGGCGGGTGGCGTCGCCGGCGAGGGTGAGTTCGCGGTAGGTGGCGGCGACGTCGGGGCGGCGGGTGAAGACGAGGGTCCAGGCGCCGTCGGCGGATTCGGTGGCGGCGAGGGCGTAGGATTTTTCCAGCGTGGCGAGGTCGAAGACGAAGAGGGCGTGGAGCAGGCGGAGGTCGTCGGCGGCCTCGGGCGGGGCGGCTTGCTCGCGTCCGTCGGAGCGGCGGAGGAGGAGGCCTTTTTCGTCGAGGATGACGACGGGCGAGCCGGCCTGGTCGTAGGCGAGGCTGAGGCCGCGGGCGCGGTCGATGCGGACGATTCCGGAGACGACGACGGGCTTTTTCTTGAGCGGCGTGAAACGGCTTTCGGTGAACTCGGCCACGACGACGCGGGGACGGGCGAGATTTTCGAGACGCGCGCGGGCGGCGGGCGGGAGCTCGGCGGCGTAGGGCTCGGCGGCGGCGCGGGGGGGGAGGGCGACGAGGGCGGCGAGCGCGAGGAGGAGAACGGGGAGGAAGCGCGGGAAGCTCATCGGCGTGTCGTGATCTGCCGGATACGGCGTCGGGAGGCGAGGACGGCGGGGAAGGTGAAGACGAGGCGGGTGACGAGGCGGGTGTGGAGCCAGACCATGCGGACATTGTCGCGCAGGTAGTGGAAATGGGAAACGCCGCCGTCGGATTTCGCGATGTAGCGGCAGGGGGCGGGGAGATTGAGCGGCGGGACGCCGCGCCAGAAGAGGCGGACGGCGATCTCGGGATCGAAGTCGTAGCGGCGGGCGGAGCGGATCGAGGAGAGGACGGCGTGGGTGGCGGCGACGGGGTAGACGCGAAAACCGAAGAGCGGGTCGGCGATGTCGCGTCCGAGGCATTCGAGGTGGACGAGGCCGACGCTGAGCTTGCGGCCGTAGAGGCGTTCGAGCGGGACCTCGGGGCCGAAGACGGGGCGGCCGAGGATCAGGGTGTCGGGCCGCGAGGCGGAGGCGGCCATGAAGGAATCGATGAAGTCGACCGGGTGCTGGCCGTCGGCGTCGAGAACGAGGGCGTGGGTGAAGTTCTCGGCGAGCGCGGCGGAGAGGCCGTCGAGGACGGCGGCGCCTTTGCCGCCGTTGGCGGGGCGTCGGAAAACCCGGAGGACGGCGGGGCCGCGCTCCGCGGCGAGGGCGTCGAGCGGGGCGTCGGAGCCGTCGGTGGAGGCGTCGACCACGACCCAGACGGGCGACCATACGGAGAGGGCCTCCCGCACCGTGCGCAGGAGGCGCGGGCCGGTGTTGTAGGTCGGGACGAGGACGAGGTGGGTTCTGGAGGGGGACGGCACGGACGGTTTTGATTAACCACTGATGGAGGCTGCCAATGGCGCCTCTTGGGAGGATGAGTCGCGGCTTGGGGGCCGCGACGGCGGGTTTCGATGGGCGGCCAATGGCCGCTGGTTTTTAGGAGGTGTGGTTGGGGGCGCGGAGTTGGGTGTCGATACGGGCGACGAGGGCGGCGACGGGAGTGTCGGGCGCGAAGGGGATGAGCTCGCCGAGGGTGAATTCGAAGCGGCCGGGGAGGGGCGGGAGTTTCCACCACGGGTGGCCTTTGCGGGCCATGAGCGGGGACGAGCGGACGTGGACAAGTTGAAGCGCGGCCCGGGCGCGGCGGGCGATGAGGGCGAAGCCGGGGCGGAGTTCGTTGAGCTCGGCGCCGGGGACGGTGCGGGTGCCTTCGGGGAAGATGAGGAGCGAGCAGCCGGTGGCGACGCGCTCGGCGGCGCGGCGAATGCCGTCCACGCCGGCGTCGCCCGAGACGTAGCCGCAGAGGAGGGCGGCGGGGCCGATCACGGGGTTGCGCAGGAGGGCGGGCTTGAAGATGCAGACGGTGTCGGGGAGGCGGGCGAGGAGGAAGGGGGCGTCGACGAGCGTGGGGTGGTTGACGACGTAGACGACGCCGCGCGGGAGCGGGCGGTCGAAACCGTGGAAGACGATGTCGACGACACCGGAGAAGTGCATCCAGCGGAGCCAGAAATCGAACATCCAGCGGGTGGCGGCGCGGGCGCGCGGGCCGAAGCGTTCGCGGCGGGGCAGGAGGAGGAAGGGCGCGCAGCCGAGGTTGAGCAGGAGGCCGCCGAGACCGAAGAGCAGCCACGAGAGGTAGTAGGCCAACGGGAGCCAGAGGCGGCGGAGGAAGGGCATTTTTAACCGCGGACGGCGCGGATGGTCGCGGATGACGGACGGGAATTTTTAGCCATGGATTTCACGGACGGGCGCGGAGGGCAGGACGTGGAAATGGCGAGGTGGGCGGGGCGGCGGGCGCTTCGGGATTCAACGGAAGGTAGTTGAACCACAGATACGGATTGGAGCGGAGGACGGATTCGACGAGATCGAGGAAGGCTTGGAAGTGGGCTCGGGCGGATTCGAGGTTGCCGGCGCGGGAGGCGGCGGGGTCGGGCGCCCAGCGCGGCGTGCCGTGGACGACAGATTCGCCGGGGGCGCCGGGAAGTCCGACGCAGAGGTAGACGGGGCGGTCGAAGATCAGGGCGAGGTGGTAGATGGTGAACGGAAAGAGACGCCGCGCGCCGAGGAAGCGGAAGGGCTCGGCGCGGGAGCTGTGCTCGAGTCGGTCGCATTTCATGGCGAGCGAGCCGCCGGCGGCGACGGCGTCCTTGAGCGCGAAGAGGAGGTTTTCGCCTTCGTTGACCCAGACGAAGGAGACCCAGCGGCCGAAGGCGGAGGCGAGGCGCTCGACGTCGTGCGAGTTGCCCACGCGGAGGCGGACCATGGAGACGCGGCGTTTTTCCTGTCCGCCGAAAAGGAATCCGACGAGGTCGGAGTGGCCGACGTGGAAGGTGCCGAGAAGCGCGTCCTCGCGGGTGTCGAGGAAGCGGCGAAAGTCGTCGCAACCGGGAGCGAGCACGCCGCGGTGGGGGCGGCCGTCGGCGACGCGGAGCTTGAGCATGAGCATCTCCTCGAAGGCGAAGAAGTGGTGGAACACCTCGCGAGTGGAGGGCTCGCGGCCGAGGACGGCGCGGAGATAATCGCGCGAGTGGCGACGCTGCCCGCGCATGTTGGCGAGGGCGATCCAGGTGCCGAAGGCGCGGGCGGGACGGAAGACGCACTCGGGCACGCAGCGGTCGGCGAGGCGGAGAAAACGGTAGCCCCAGCTCGGGCCGGGGTTGCGGGCGGGCCGGGCGACGGCGGGCGAGGCGGATAGGCTCATGACCAGTCGAGGCGGAGCCGCCGGCCCTCGGCGACGACGGCGTCGAAAGGCTTACGGCCGAGGAGCAAATCGAAGAAGCACGGAAGGCCGAGCGGCCGGGCAGGAGACGGAGCGACGGAGGAGAGCGAGACGCGGCCGAGCGCGTTTTCGGGCGAAGCGGACAGCGCGAGGGCGAAGGCGAAGGTGCGGGCGCTGGCGCGGTTCTGTTCGAGGAGCCAGGTGCCGCGTTCCTCGCCGCCGCAGAGGACGGCGCGCGGGGTTTCGGCGAGCAGGGCGACTTGCAAGGCCTGGGCGGGGAGATCGACGCCGCCGGTGACGGGGAAAAAGTGGCGGACGGGTTGCTGGCGTTGGATGAGGTTTTGCTGGACGGAGCTCGGGTGGATCGAGGTCTGAAAGAGCGTGGGGCTGGGGGCGGGGAAGCTGTCGAGGTAGGCCTCGAGGGCGCGGGTCTCGGCGTAGGTGGAGGCGTAGACGAGGGTGTCGTTTTCGCCGGGCGCGAGCGGGCGGAGCGCGGCGCCGAGGGTGATGCCGAGCTGGGTCATGCGGCGCGTGGCGCCGGGCGGAAAGAGGGCCTTGAAACGCTCGCGCGTCTCGGCCGGGGTCTCGGCGGCGGCGTCCTCGCAGGTTACGGCGGTGATCCAGCGTTCAAGCATGGCGATGGACGAGGAGGGCGGCGTGGGCGCCGCCGAAGGCGTTGCTGGTGCAGACGACGGCGTCGAAGCCGGAGAGATCGAAGGGGGCGAACGCGACCTCGGGGGTGAAGCCGGGCGCGTTGGAGCCGACGGTGCCGGGGGCGCGGCCGAGGCGGAGGGCTTCGCGCACGAGGGCGAGCTCCACGAGGCCGCAGCTTCCGAGGGTGTGGCCGAGCGCGCCTTTCCATGAAACGAGCGGAGAGCCGGGAAATGCGGCGGCGAGGGCGGAGGCCTCGAGGCGGCCGGCTTCGAGCGTGCCGGTGCCGTGGCCTTTGAGCCAGACGCGGCGGCCGGCGGCGGCGCGGGGCAGGTCGGCGAGGCAGGCGGCGAAGCCGGCGCCGTCGGCGCGGTTCGCGGTGAAGTGATGCATCTCGTTGTGCAGGCTTTGCGCGGCGAGGACGAGGTCGCCGCGGTCGCGGGTGAGGACGGCGAAGGCGGCGCCGTCGCCGAGGCCGATGGAGCCGGTGGCGCGGTCCTGGTAGGGCGCGGGGAAATCGGCGTTGAGGATTTTCAGCGCGTGGAAACCGCCGGCGACGAAGGGGCTGATGAAGTCGAAGGAGAAGACGAGCGCCTCGTCGGCGAGGCCGGCCGCGAGCACGCGCGAGGCTTGGAGGAGTCCAAGATGAGCCGAGACGCAGGCGTGGGAAAACACGGTGACGTCCGGGCCCCAGCCGAGCGCGGCGGCGACTTGGGCGACGCAGTCGGCCGGCGTGCCGTAGTCGAGGTGCCCGGTGTCGCCGCGGCGGCGGTAGGCGTGGAGGTGGCCGACGCCGAAGTTGCTGCCGGTGACGAAAACGGGGAGGCGGGGCGTGCCCCAACGGGTGGCGTGGAGGTGGGCGGGAGCGTTTCGGGGCCCGCTGGTTTGCGAGCCGACGGGCGGAGGGACCCGCCCGTCCACCTGGGAGCGGGGCGCGGGGATGCGGGCGGCGAGGGCGCGGAGGGCGGGGAGCCAGGTGGGCGGGAGGGTCTCGTCGTAGGGGCGGCCGGGGCAGAGGGCGATGGGAACGAGGTCGCCGCCTTCGCGGCCGTGGACGGGCACCGGGGCGAGCGCGGAGCGGCCGGCGAGGAGCGCGGCGAGCGTGGCGGATTCGTCGCCGAAGGCGGTCAGCGCGCCGCAGGCGGCGAGGCGGATCGGCGGGAGGGCGGGCATCGTCAGGAAATGACCAATGACCAATGTCCAATGACCAATGACAGGGCTCTCATCAGGCCGGGATGCGCGACGGATCGGCGCGGGCGCGAATGTAGTCGGCGAGGGCGGTGACGCTGGCGAGGGCGGCGCGGGACTCTTCGCTGCTGGCGATTTTTATGCCGAACTCCTTCTCCAGTTTCACCACGAGTTCGAGTGCGTCGATGGAGTCGAGGCTCAAGCCGCCGCCGACGAGGGGCTCGTCGTCGGGGATGTCGGCGGGGGCGATGTCCTCGAGGCGGAGCGTCTCGACGATGAGGACCTTGAGTTTGGCTTTGAGCGGATCGGACATGAGGAGAGCAGGGAGCAGGGAGCGAGGAGAGGGGAGCAAAAATTCAGGCCAGGGAACGTAGGACCAGGGTGACGTTGCTGCCGCCGAAGCCGCTGCTGTTTTTCAAAATGTGGCGCGGGCGGCGCGCGACGGCGGCACGGGGCAGGTCGAGGCCTTCGCAGGCGGGATCGGGGTTTTGGAGCGTGGGGTTGCCGGGGACAAAGCCTTCGCGGGCGGCGAGGGCGCAGAAGGCGGTTTCGAGGGCGCCGGCGAGGGAGAGGCCGTGGCCGGTGACGCCCTTGGTGCTGCTGACGAGCGGGCGGGCGCCGGCGGCGGTGAACACGTCGCGCAGGGCGAGGGCCTCGGCGCGGTCGCCGACGGGCGTGGACGTGGCGTGGGCGTGGACATGGTCGATGTCGGCGGGCGAGAGGGAGGAGTCGCGGAGGGCGCGGCGCATCGACTCGCGGAGGCCGGCGCCCTCGGGGTGCGAGGTGGCGACGGAGTGGCCGTCGGCGGCCTGGCCCCAGCCGACGAGCTCGGCGTAAACGCGGGCGGAACGGCGGGCGGCGAGCTCGGGCGATTCGAGGACGAGGACGGCGGCGCCGCCGGTGGCGACGAAGCCGTCGCGGCCGGTGTCGAAGGGGCGCGAGGCGGTGGAGGGGTCGGGGTTGACCGAGAGCGCGCGCATCGGCGCGAAGGGGAGGACGGTGTCGGCGTTGAGCTCCTCGGCGCCGACGACGATCATGCGCTCCTGGCGGCCGAGCCGGATCTCGTCGAGGGCGTAGCCGAGGGCGTGCGTCGACGAGGCGCAGGCGGAGACGAAGCCGGCGACGGCGCCGGTGACGCCGTAGTGGGCGGCGAGGGTGAAGTTGAGCGTGCCGGCGATGGACGACACGACGCCGAGGGGATTGCCGCGCTCGAAGCGGGCGGCGCGGGCCTGGGCGAGGTTGTGGTGAAGGAGAAACGCGGAGCCGGCGGAGGCGCAAAAGAGGCCGGTGGAACCGTCGCGCAGATCGGCGCGGGAGAGGCCGGCGTCGGCGAGGGCCTGCTCGAGCGCGTGGAAAGCGTAGACGCCGTGGGGTGCCATCCCGCGGACGGTTTCGCGCGGGAGATCGACGCCGACGGGCCAGGTCCAGTCCCGGTAGTTGGGTGAGTCGACGGAGAAGCCGCGCACCGGCGCGGCGACTTTTACCGGGACGGCGGGATTGTCGGTGAGCGCGTGGGCGGCGATGCCGGATCGGCCGGAGCGCAGGGCGTCGGCGACGGTGGCGGAGTCGTTTCCCAGGCAACTGACGAAGCCGAGGCCGGTGATGCAGGCGGTGCGGGGCACGGGCGTGGGGCCGCTCAGGCGGATGGCGAGGCGGCGACCTTTTCCAGGACGAAAGCGCGGAGGTCGGCGACGGTGGCGATGCGGCGGAGGTCGTCGTTGGAGATGGATACCTTGTAGAGGTCCTCGATGAAGAAAACGATCTCGGCGAGGGCGAGTGAGTCGAAGCCGAGGTCCTCGATCAGGCGGGCGGAGGCGGGAAGGTCGTCGGGATTCTCGAGCCGCGCGCGGCCCGGGCGATGGTAGGCGACGATGGCGAGGACCACCGCGGCGAGGGCGTCGGGATCGCGGGCGTCGAGCCAGCGCGCATGGGCGTCGCGGACGGCGGCGGGAAAGGAGGCGAGCGGCGAGGGGGAACTCATACGGCGGCGGAAGGGCTGGGAGTGACGATGGCGGCGGGACGAGGGCAAGCCTCGGACTTGGTGAACCAAGTGCGCCAGCCTTCGCGCAGTTCGAGACGCAGGTAGGCGCCGACGGCGACGAGAACGCGCAAGGGGAGCGTCCACGTGAGCTCGTAGGAGCGGAAGCCGAAGTAGCGACGGTCGTTTGATGCGCCCCAGGCGCCGCGGGCGACGCGCGCGCGGGCGATGTCGGCGAGGCGGCGGTTGTAGAAGGCCATGAAGCGGGCGAAGGGCGCGCTGGCGGGGCTGGCGAAGGAGGGCTGCTCGAGGGCGGAGTCGCCGTGCTTGAACGGCTGGGAGACGACGCCGAGGTAGTAGAGGCCGAGGTCGAGACGGAAGGCCAGGGTCATGAGCTCGTGGTCGCCCATGTAGAAATATTTGTCGCGATAGACGGCCTCGAACCAGCGCGCGTAGGAGGTGGCGAACTGCTCGTTGTGGCGGGCGATGCGCGGGGCCTTGGGTTTGCCGCGAACGGAGCCGTCGATCAGGGCGGCGGCGGCGCTGGTGGTGTAGGCGATCCAGTCCATGCCGGGCGAGTAGAACGGGTCGATGAAGGCGGCGGCGTCGCCGACGAGGACGAAGCCGTCGCCGGCGTAGCGGTCGGATGAATACGGCAGGTTGCGGCGGAAGTGGACGTCGCCGGGGCGCCAGACGGCGTCGGCCATGAGCTCGCGGCCGGCGGGGTGGGCGAGGAGCATCTCGCGGAGACGTTCCCCGAGGCGCGGGCCTTCGGGAAGGTCGAGGAGGCGCTGGTCGAAGACGACGCCGACGCTGGTGTCGCCGCCCTTGAGCGGGATGATCCAGGCCCACCAACCGAGGCCGACGAGGTGGTTGGTGGCGGTGTGGCGGAGCGCGTTGGTGCGGGCGGCCCAGGCGGGGAACTTCCGCGCGAGCTCGCGGGAGTCCCAGTTTTTGACGCCGCTCCAGCGGGTCCAGACGGAGGCGGTGGGGTGGGCGGAGTTGGGTTTTAGCCAGCCTTCCTGGCGGGAGAGCAGGGCGGAGAAACCGGAGGCGTCGACCAGCCAGCGGGCGCGGATGAGCCGGGAGCGAGGAGCTTGGGGCGAGGAGCCGGAAGAGGAGTCGGAGGCGGAAGCCAGACCGGCGGTCTGGCCTGCATCGGAGAAGGAGGGCGAGACTTCTACCTCGACGGTTTGCAGGCCGCCGGGGGCGAGGCGGATGTCGCGGACCTTGGCGGGGCGGAGGAGGGAGGCGCCGGCGGCGACGGCGCGGGCGAGGACCTCCTCGTCGAGCACGGCGCGGTCGACCTGGTAGCCGGGGAGGCGGACGTTGTAGCCGGGTCCGGTTTCGCTGCACTCGCCGAGGTTGGCGGCGCGGTCGTTGTGAAACCAGAAGCGCAGGCCTTGTTTGACGTAGTGGTGCTCGTTGAGGTGGGCGGTGAGATCGAGGACGCGGCCTAGGAAATAGGCGCTGACCTCGACGGTGGATTCGCCGACGCGGCGTTTGAAGGCGGCGTGGCGCTCGACGATGAGCACGCGCAGGCGGGGATTTCGCCGCAAAAGGAGCAGGGCGGTGGCGGCGCCGGAGAGGGCTCCGCCGATCACGATGACATCCCAAGGGGTGTCGGCGTCGGGCGTCGGTTTGGCGGCGGAGTCGGTCATGCGGGCGAGGGCGACGGCGCGGGCGCGGCGGCGAGACCGATGCGCGGGACCAAGGGCCAGCGGCGCTGGAGGCGGCAGACGAGGAGAAAGAGTTTGAATCGCCACCACATGCCGGGGCTCAGGTCGGCGCGTCCGGCGACGATGGACGTGATGGCCGGGGCGAGGCCCCAGGGCGGACGGGGGCACATGAAGACCGAGAAGCTGTGGTCGTCGTAGAAGGCGTCGATCAGGCGGTGGAACACGGAGGCGGGGCGCTTGCACTCGCGCAGGTGGCGGGCGCATTCGTCGACGGTGAAGGACCGGTTTTCGCGGGCGGCGCGGGCCACGAGCGCGGCGGCGTGTTTCGCGGAGCGGAGGGCGAGGTAGACGCCGGAGGAAAAGATCGGATCGAGGAAACCGCCCGCGTCGCCGACGAGGATGAGGCGGCCCTCGGCGACGCGACGCCGGTAGTAGCTGTAGTCGGCGGTGACGTGGTAATCCATCGCGGCCTCGGAGCCGGCGAGGAGGACGCGGAGCCGGGGCGTGCGCGCGACGACGGCGGCGAAGTGCGCGGCGGGCGCAAGGCCCTCGGCCTTGAAGGCGGCGTTGGTCGTGACGAGGCCGACGGAAGTGCGCTCGGCGTCGATGGGGATGATCCAGAACCAGCCTTCCTCGAGACGGACGATGATGGTGTCGCCGCCGGCGGGGCCGGGTTCGCGCGGCACGTTGACGAAATGGTTGTAGATCGCGAGGCGGCGCGGGAAGGCGGCGGGCTCGACGTCGGACTTTATCGCGCTGGGGAAAAACTGGTCGCGCCCGGAGGCGTCGATCACATGGCGGGCGCGGAGGGTGGTCGTGACGCCCTCGCATTCGATTTCGGCGGAGCAGAAATCGGCCTCGTGGCGGAGGGCGCGGACCGTGGCGCCGATGCGGATCTCGGCGCCGAGTTCGCGGGCGTGCTCGAGGAGGAGGGCGTCGAAGCGAGCGCGGTCGACCTGGAAAGTGCGATCAAGCCCGGGGACGAGGCCGGCGGAGAAATCGACCTTCTTCTCGTTCTCGCCGTCGCCGAGGTAGAACCGGGCGCCGAATTTTTCGATGAAGCCGGCGCGCTCGATTTTGTCCCAGACGCCGAGCTCGCGGAGGTAGGCGTTGCCGTCGGGCAGGAGCGATTCGCCGATGCGGAAACGCGGGAAGGGGAGTTTTTCCATCACGACGGTGCGCAAGCCGGCCTGGCGGCAGCGGATGGCGGCGGAGGCGCCGGCGGGGCCGCCTCCAATGACGAGCACATCGTGGTGGGATTCAGCGGGCATGGCGCTTCGGAGCCTCGCGAGAACGGGGCAGGCGCGGGGAGGGGTCAAGCGCCCGGATGGCGCGCGACGGCGTGGCGGGGAGACGCGGCGCGGGGGTTGCGCCGGACATCGGGGAAGTCTCCGATGGACGATTCGGATGAGACCAAAGCGGATATATCTTTTGGCGGGGATGGCGCTGGCGACGGCCTTGGCCGGCCTGGCGGTGTGGTTGGTTTGGGGCGCGGAGGCGAAGGCGGCGGCGAATCAGGTGATGGGGGAGCTGCGCGAGGCCGGGCCCTGGGTGTTTTTCGTGGCGATGGCGTTGCTGCCGCTGGCGGGTTTCCCGCTCGCGCCGTTCACGCTCGCGGCCGGGCCGGTGTTCGGGCCGCGGATGGGGGCGCCGGCGGTTATCCTCTGCGCGGTGGCGGCGGTGGCGGCGAACGTGGCGCTGTCCTACTGGATCTCTGCGCGGGCGCTGCGGCCGCTGGTCTCGCGGTTGTTGGGGCGTTTCGGGTGGAAGCTGCCTGAGGCGCCGGTGAAGTCGGCGCTGGAGTTGACGCTCTTGCTGCGCGTGGTGCCGGGCACGCCGTTCTTTGTGCAGAGTTATCTGCTCGGTTTGGCGCGGGTGCCCTTCGGATTGTATCTCGTGATTTCGGTCGGCGTGCCGGCGGCCTATATCGCGGGAACGATTTTGGCGGGCGACGCGCTCGGGCGGGGTGATCGCGGGCGCTTGGCGGCGGCGGGCGTGCTTTGCGCGGTGGCGGGCGCGGGGCTGCATTTCCTGCGCAAGCGACTGACGCGGCGGGTGCGCGAGCGGCGAGCGGCGGAGGCCTCGACGCGGGTGGAGGACGAGGCGGGGAAAAACGCCGCTCAGTAGGTCGGGACCGACGGATCGATGCGCTGCGACCAGGCGTGGATGCCGCCGGCGACGTTGGTGACGCGCGGGTAGCCCTGGGCGCGGAGGTATTCGGTGACGCGCAGGCTGCGGCCGCCGTGGTGGCAGTGGATGAGGAGATGTTTCTCGCGCGGCAGGGCGGGCGAGCCCACCTGTTCGGGGATCCGGCGCATGGGGATGAACTCGGAGCCCTCGATCTTGGCGGTCTGATGTTCGAAGGGCTCGCGCACGTCGACGAGCAGGGTGTCGTCGGGGCGGGCGGCAAGAAGGTCGCGGGTTTCCTCGACGGAGATCTCGAGCGGGACGTCGGCGGGACCGGAAGCGGAGGGCGGTGTCATGGTCGGCGAACTTGCGACGAGGGCGGGCGGGCGCAACTGCGGCGTTGCGCCCCCGGCGGGCGGCGTCCCTAGAGTCGCGCTTTCCAATCATGCCCAAAGCAAAATCCACGAGCGCAACCCGCCAGCAGCCGAAGCAGTCCCAAGCCGAGCCTTACGTCGTCATCATCGCCGGAGGCAAAGGCGAGCGGTTCTGGCCGCAGAGCCGGGCGGCGCGCCCGAAGCACCTGCTGCCGGTCGTGGGCGAGACCCCGCTGCTCGCGCAGACCTTGGCGCGCGTGAAGGCGCTGGTGCCGGCGAAGAACACCTTTGTCATCACGAGCGCGATCCAGGCGAAGGAAGTGGCGAAGGTGTGCCGCGGGCTGATCCCGGCGGCGAACGTGGTCGCCGAGCCGGCGGGGCGCGACACGGCGGCGGCGGTGGGGCTGGCGGCGGCGCTGGTCGGCGCGCGCGACCCGAAGGGCGTGTTCGCGGTGCTGCCGGCGGATCATGTCATCCACGACACGAAGGCGTATCAGGCCGACCTGAAGGCGGCGTTCGCGGCGGCGGGCGCGGCGGAAGTGATGGTGACGATCGGTATTCCGCCGACGGAGCCGGCGACGGGTTTCGGCTACATCCAGCGCGGCGGCGAGTGGGGCCGTGTGGGCGAGGGGAAGGCGGCCAAGGCGGTTTACGACGTGAAGCGTTTCGTCGAGAAGCCGAAGCTCGAGGTGGCGGAGCGGTATTTGAAATCCGGAGACTACGTCTGGAACGCGGGCATGTTCATCTGGAGCGTGCCGGTGGTGGAGGCGGCCTTCGCGGCCCATGCGCCGGAGCTCGACGCGGGGTTGGCGAAGATTCGTGCGGCCCTGAAGAAAAAGAGCCCGCTCGCGGCGACCTTGAAGAAGATTTACCCGACGTTGCAGAAGATCTCGGTCGATTACGCGTTGCTCGAGAAGTCGACGAACGTGGTCGTGGTGCCGGCGACCTTCGACTGGGACGACGTCGGCGCCTGGCCGGCGGTCGCGAAGCATTTCAAGGCGGACGAGGCGGGCAACGTGGCGCGCGGCGACGTGCTCACGGAGCAGTGCGCGGGGAACATCGTGTTCACCGAGAAGGGCCACGTGGTCACGCTGCTCGGCGTGAGCGACCTCGTGGTCGTGCACACGGCGGACGCGACGCTGGTGATGCCCAAGGCCAAGGCGCAGGACATCAAGGCGCTGCTCGCGAAAGTCGCGACGCACAAGAACGCGGCGAAGCTGCTCTGAG
>CBINJQ010000054.1:0-15105 GCA_966251015.1 uncultured Akkermansia sp.
ATCCTCAACGGCAAGGTCCCCGGCCTCGAGACGCGCACCCAGCCGGTGAAGATGAACTTCCGCTACTCCGCGACCTTCGGATCCAACACGCCCGAGGCCTACGAGCGACTCGTCCTCGACGCCATGATCGGCGACGGCACGCTCTTCATCCGCGGCGACGAGGCCGAGACCTCGTGGCAGCTCTACACGCCCGTGCTCAAGGCCTGGGCCGAGGCCGGTCGCGAGGGCATGGACAGCTACGTCGCGGGAGGCTGGGGCCCGGCCAACGCCGACGCCCTCCTCGCCAAGAACAACCACGTCTGGCGCCAACCCTGACGCGGCGCGCGACGCGCCGCGTAATGCCCAATGACCAAGGCCCAATGACGCGGAACCTCATCCGTGGCTCGGCCGATTGGTCATTGGTCATTCGGGAATTGGTCATTTGATTAAAATCATGTCCTCCATTTTCGACGCCTTGCCCGGCCAGGAGACCCCGGTCGGCGCCATTTCCAAGAGCCTCGCCCGCATGTGGGCGACGGACGAGCGCGCGACCGCCTCCGCCAAGCCCGGCGAAGACTCCAAGGCCACGCAGGTGAACTTCGTCCTGCACCTCGGCCTGCACACCACGCCTCCCGACGCGATCGCGCAGTTCCAGACCGCGGTCCGCTTTTCGCGCCGTTATCCCTGCCGTGTCGTCGTGCTTTGCCCGACGCGCGAGGAAGACGTCAAAGACCCTTCCATCCGGGCCAAGATCTACGGCGAATGCCATCCCGGAAAGACCCGCGGCGACCTCCGTTGCTGCGAGTTCGTCATCCTGAACTATCCGACGGCCGCCCGCGTGTATCTCGAGAACCAGGTCTCCACCTGTCTCTCCACCGATCTGCCGCTCTACTACTGGGCGCACAACTTCGCCTCCTCGGCCAAGCTCGGCGCCTACCAATTCCTCCTGACGAAGGCGAAGCGCGTCCTCATCGACCGCTCGATGGTGCCTCCCGAGGATCAGGGCGAGGTCGCCTGGCCGCGCCCGGAGAACGTCCGCGATCTGGTGCAGGCCCGCCTGCTTCCGGTGCGCCAGACGATCGGCCAGTTCCTCAGCGCCCACGCGCCCGCCGCGCTCGCCGACGGACTTTCCTCGGTGGTCGTGCGTCACGGCTCCGCCCGCCGCGCCGAGGCCCGCGTCCTGGCCGAGTGGTCCCGCGCCCGCCTCGCGGCCTGCGGCGCCGCGCCCGCGCCGCAAGCCATCGTGCAGGCCGACGCCGCGGCTCCCGCCGATTCGGTCGACGTGGTTTTCAACTACGTCAACGCCCAGAGCGTGCGCTTCCAGGGCGACTTCGCCAAGGGTTGCGCGTCTCTCCTGGCCCGCGTCGGAGGCTCCCGCACGGAGCTCAACACCGCCATCAGCCTCCTCAGTCCCGAGGCCGCGCTCGCCGAGGCGATGTTCTTCTGAGCGGGCAGGGCGGGACCGCCGCGCCCGCCGCATCCGAGTCCGGTTGCAGCCCCGAGCCCGGCGCGCCCAGCGGCCGCGCCCCACCTTTTATCACCATGCGCGAAATCACCTCTGACTATGGCCGCGTCGTCGTCGGCACCCAAGCCGAGCTTTTCGGCGAGGCCGTGAAGATCACCCTCGCCTCGCAAGGGGCGGCCTCGGCCGGACGTTTCCTCTGGGCGCTGACGGGCGGCAGCACGCCGACCGCGTTCTACAAATGGTGTATCGAGACCGGCGCGCTGCCCGCCGAACTGGTCGCTGGCACGCATTTCACCGTGAGCGACGAGCGCCATGTGTTGCTCGGCAGCCCGGACAGCAACTTTGGCAACGCCGAGCGCCAGCTCCTCGCGCCCCTCGGCGTGCCCACCGACCGCCGTCTGCCCTGGATGGTCGCCTGGCCGGTCGCCGAGGCCGCCGAGGCCTACCGCAAGACCATGCTCATCCTCGCCGGCCCGGGCCGCGCCTACGACCTGTGCTTTCTCGGCATGGGCGACGATTGTCACACCGCCTCGCTCTTCCCGCAGACCCCGCTTCTCAAGGACGACGGCGGTCTGCTCTTCGGCGCCCAGGAGGTGCCCGGCAAGGGCTGGCGCCTCACGATCACCCCGAGCGGTCTCCGCGCCTGCGGCACGATCGTCGTGATGGCGCTCGGCGCCGGAAAGGCCGAGGCCCTGCATCGCGTGCATCGCGGCCCGGGCGACGTGGAGAACGTGCCGTCCCAGGTTCTGAAAACCTGCGCGGATCGCGTGGTGTGGCTCGTCGACGAGGCCGCCGCGGCGAAGCTCTGACGCGGCCGAACACGGGTCCGGGCCGCGCCTGATTTCGCGCGCGACTTTGTCTTGGCGAGTCGCGTCGCGCGGTCGCATCGTGCGGCATGCGCCTCGTCCTCATCGCCGACATCCATGGGAACCTGCCCGCGCTCGAGGCCGCGCTGGCCGAGATCGAGGCGTTGCGACCGGACCGGCTGATCGTCGCGGGGGACATCGTCGACGGGGGGCCGGACTCCGCCGCCTGTTGGCGACGGGTGAAGGCGTTGGGCTGCCCGGTCATCCGCGGGAACCATGAGCGATACGTTTTCGACTACGGCACGCCGCGCGCCGACCCGGCCTGGACCTCCCCGCAGTTCGCGCCGCTGCGTTTCGCCCGCGCCGAGTTGAGCGCGGCGGAGATCGCCGAGCTGGCGGCGCTGCCTCCGCATTGGCGCGATCCGGCGCTGCCGGATCTGCTCGTCGTGCATGCGTCGCTGCGCGGCGACAACGACTCGATTTTTCCCTACACGCCCGAGGCCCAGCTCGAACCGATGTTCGAGGGCCTCGATTCCGCGGTGAGATTGATCGTTCGCGGCCACAACCACGCCTGCTCGACGCGCGAATGGGGCCCGCGCCGCATCGTCACGACCGGCAGCATCGGGTTGCCTCAGGACGGAAATCCCGCGGCGCAGTTTCTCGTGATCGAGCGAGGCGGTCCGTCCTCCTCGGCGGGAGCGGCGAATCCGGCGCAGGACTGGGTGGTTCGCCACCGCGCGGTGCGCTATGACGTGGGCGCGACGTTGCGGCGTTTTCGCGACAGCGGATACCTCGACAAAGCGGGGCCGCTCGGGCGGCTCTTCTATCGCGAGATGGAGACGGGGACGCACCAGATCGTGCCCTTCCTCCGGTTTTACGGCGCGGCGCGCTCGCGCGGCATGCAATGGACGCTGGAGGAGACGTTGAGACGTTTCCTCGACGCGGGATTCTGATCCAGGGCGGACGCGGGCGAGCCTTCTATCGGTCCGCGCCAAGCCGCTTGAGCGCCTCGGCGGACCGGGTGAACCCCGGCTCGAGTTCGAGCGATTTTCCGTAGGCGGCGCGCGCCGCGGCGAGATCGTGGCGGTGCTCGGCGATCAGGCCGATTCGATGCCAGACCGAGGCGTGGCCCGGCTCGCTCGCGGCGGGCTCGCGCTCCAGGCAGCGGCGCAGGGCGGCCTCGCCGTCGTCGAGCCGGAGTCCGCTTTCGGAGACGGTGCGTCCGAGCGTGAAAAGGGCGACATAGTCGTCCGGCCGGGAGGCGAGCGCCTTGTCGCAGGCGGAGAGCGCCTCGGGGAATTTTTTCTCCTGCACGAAAATCGAGGCCTGCCACGCGGCCCCGCGCACCGGGTCGAGGCGGGCGATCGCGTCGGCGTGTTCGCGCGCCTTGGCGATGTCGCCTCCGGCCATGGCGGGCGCCTGCCGGTGGAAATCCACCAACCCCTCGCGGTAGGGGATGACGTCGGGCGCGAGGGCGACGGCGCGTTCCATGTGTTCGCGCCCGCGACGGGCGAGACGGAGTGCGCGAAAGCCGAAACCCAGCTCCCCGGCGCGGAGCATGCACAGCCCGGCGTAGGCGCCGAGGAGGCGGGCGTCCTTCGGGTGCTTTTCGAGAAACGGTTCGAGCAGATCGACCGCCTGCCCGCGCCTGCCGAGGCCGTGGTAGACATCGGCCAGGAGCAGCGCGGCCTCCAGGTTTTCGGGTTCTCGCTTGAGCAAGGTTTCCAAGGGCTCGCGAGCCTCGGGAAGGCGCGACGCCTCGATCAGCAAACGTGCCGACGCGACGGTCGCGTCCGGGCGCGCGTCCTCCGCGCCGGATACGGATGAAACGCCGAGACAGAAAAGGAGGACCGGGATTCTCACGGGTGAAGGGAAAGAAAGGCGGCGCGCGCGGAGCGCAATCCGTCAAGCCGGACTCGTGCGGCGGAACGGCGGAGCAGCGAGGCGAGACGGCGAACCCGTTTCAGAGGAGAACGACCACGGGGTGTCCGGAGAATGTTCCGCCGTTGGAGAGCCGCTGAAAGGCGCCGACGGATCTCCTCGATACAGTCCCGGCCTGCCGCATGAGTTTGGCCAGGCGGGACGAAATGGCGCACGCCGGCTTGACCCCGGAGCGGGGCGGGGCGTGATTCGCGGCATGTTGCCCAGCGTCCTGATCGTTGATGACGAGAAGCATACCCGCGAGGGCCTGCGGCAGGCCCTGGAGGACAGCTACGACGTGTCGGTGGCGGCGAGCGCGGACGAGGCGTTCAACCTGCTCGACGCCCAGCCCTTCGACGCGGTCCTGACCGATCTTCGCATGCCCGGAAAGTCGGGGCTCAAGGTGATAGACAAGGCCCTCGCGCTGCCCCAGCGCCCGGCGGTGATCATGATGACCGCGTATGGGAATGTGGATACGGCGGTCGAGGCGATGAAGCGCGGCGCGGTCGATTTTCTCACCAAGCCGGTCAACCTCGAGCGTCTCGAGGTGCTGCTCCAGCGCGCGCTGAAAACCAAGACGCTCGAGGTCGAGGTGAAGCAACTGCACGAACGACTCGACGAGAAGTTCAGCTTCGACGGCATCGTGGGGCATTCGGCGGCGTTGCGCGACTTGATCGACAAGGTGCGGCTCGTGGCTCCGGCCAGGGCGACGATCCTGATCGAGGGCGAGAGCGGCACCGGCAAGGAGTTGATCGCGCAGGCGGTCCATCAGGCGAGTCCGCGCGCCCGGTCGCCTTTCGTGGCGGTGCATTGCGCCGCGCTTTCGGAGAACCTCCTCGAGAGCGAGCTGTTCGGCCACGAACGCGGCGCCTTCACGGGCGCGACCGAGAGGCGGATCGGCCGCTTCGAATCGGCGGACGGCGGCACGCTCTTTCTCGACGAGATCGGCGAGATCACCGCGAGCACGCAGGTGAAGCTGCTGCGTTTTCTCGAGACGCGCACGATCGAGCGCGTCGGCGGCGGCAAGCCCGTCCAGCTCGACGTGCGTCTGGTGGCGGCGACGAATCGCAACCTCGAGCGCATGGTGGGCGAGGGCAAGTTTCGCGAGGATCTGTTCTTCCGCCTCAACGTGGTTCGCCTCGTGATGCCGCCGCTGCGCGAGCGCCCGGACGACATCCCGCTTTTGCTCGCCCATTACCTCAAGTATTTCGGGAAGGAGAACGGGACGCCGCCGCCGCAGCTCGAGGCGGGCGCGTTGCGCACGCTTTGCGGCTACCGCTGGCCGGGAAACATCCGGGAGCTGCGGAATTTCTGCGAGAACGCGGTCGTCATGCACCGCGGCGGCAGGCTGACGGAATACGATCTTGATCCGCGTTACCGGGGTGTCGTGCCCGCGCCCGTCTCGTATTCCGGCGCGCCCGCGTTGCCGGCGGCGGCCGGGGGGGCGTTCGCGTCGGCCGGCGGCCCGGGCGTGGGCGGCCAGGCTCCCGGCGCATCGGCGCCGCTCGCGCTTCCGGGGCCCGCCGGCTCCTCGCTCTCGATGGAGGAGAACGAGCGCCGACTCCTGCGCGAGGCCCTGCTAAAGGCCCGGGGCAATCGCACGAAGGCGGCGGAGCTGATGGGCATAAGCCGTCGCACCTTGCATCGAAAGCTGGCCCAGTGGCCCGAACTGGACACGGTGGACTGACTGGGTTCGGCCGAACTGCGGGCGGAGACGCACCGGGCTGTCGTTGATCGGGGGCGCCGGATTTGCGTTTGCCAGCGCGGGCGGTGCTGGGCAGCACGAAAGCACCCTTTATGCGCCTTCCCCCGCTCCTTGTTTCCGCCGCTTTCGCGACCTCGTTGTTCGTCTCGTCACTTGTCGGAGCGGAGGCGATTCGGCTCGCCGGGTCCGACCTGCTCGACGAGGCGCTTCGGCCGAGTCTGACCGAGTTTGCGAAACAGAACGATCTCGAGCTCTCCCTCGACATGCGAGGCAGCCGCCTCGGCCTGGAGGCGCTGCAAGGCGGAAAAGCCGACCTCGCGCTGCTTGTTTTTGGAGAGCAGGACCCGAAGCCGGGCCCGGAGTTCAGCAGCTCGGTCTTCGGGTATCTGACCAGCGTCGTCGTGGTGCCCGCGGATCTCTCGCTCACTCAAATAAGTTTTCCGCAGCTCGCGGGCGTTTTTGGCGCGAACGAGCTGGTGAACCACAAGCGTTGGAGCGATGTGGGCGCGCTCGGCAACTGGGCGCCGCGCACCATCTCCGCGATGGCGCTCCGTCGCAGCGCCGGTCTCTCCCTCGATCTTTTTCGTTACAACGTCCTGCAGAAGCCGGAGCTGAAGCCGACCGTCGCCCTGCTCGATACGCCGGAGGAGGTCTACGCGCGCCTGTCGGGCGAAGAGGGCGGGATCGCGATCCTGCCGGCGCCGCCGCCGGCGAGCGGCTCGAAACTCAAGGTGTTGCTCGTCGCAAAAGGGGCGCGCGCGGGCGACGTGGCCTATCCCCCGACTTCGGAAAATCTCCACACCGGCGACTATCCGCTGCGTCTTCCGGTCCACGTGGTGTTTCGCAAGGGCGACGCGCCAAAGGTCGGACGCGTGATAAAGCACCTGCTTGCGGATGAAACGGCGCCGGCCTTGCAGGCGGCGGGGGTGGTGCCGCTGCCGGTGCAGGCCCGCAACCAGCTGGTTTTCGACATCGAAAACAAGTGATGCGAAAAAAATGAACTTCGTGCGAAAAACCTATTGACGGTAACGCGCGACGCTCTTTGCTCCGTCTCCCTCAGTTGGTCATGCAGGCGTAGCTCAGTTGGTAGAGCACCACCTTGCCAAGGTGGACGTCGAGAGTTCGAGTCTCTTCGCCTGCTCCATTTTAAATGGAAGCCCCGGTAACCGAAAAGGTTCCGGGGCTTCTGCTTTTCTAAATCCGACCGGCGGTCCTAAAAGAATACGCCGCTTCTCCCAAAACGACGCCAACGAACACGGACGACGCAGGCGTATTTAACACGCCGATACAAAAAGCCCCGCGCGCGGCCGGGAGCGGGCGCGGGCGTCGCCACGCAGGCCCGTGGTTGCGGGCCGGACTCCTCGTCGCGCGTGGCGTCGACGCTCGCGCTATTTCCTTTCACGGTCCGCCTCGGGCGATAAGCAGACGACGATAATGAGCAGGGAAACGCATCGCCGGTATCTGGAGTCCTCCGCCCGACGAGGCGCCCGGCGGGCGCTGGAGCGCAATCCCGAGGTTTCGCGGGACGAACTTCGTTCCCTGAAGGTTCAGACGATCGAGCCATGGAAGCGCGTCGTCGCCGGGTTGTTGAGCGTGAGCCTGTCGATCACCGGGGGCTGGCTGGCAAAGTCGGATCAACGCGTGATCGGGCTGTGTATGCTTTGCGTCGGCGTCCTCGGATTTCTTTTTTCGATCTTTGGCTGGCGAAAAACGCTGGACGGGCTGTCGAGCGCGATCGACATCGGCGATATCTTGGACGGCTTGTTCTAGGCGCGCTCCGGGGGCGTTCCTGTTGGCGGGGCGGGGTGCTCAAGACTGGAGACGATGTTGTCGACTCCGCGCGCGCTCGGCATCGCCCGGCTTCCCATGCCGTGTCCATCGGTGATTTTATGGTTCGTCGACACGGGGTTTCCCTCCAAGGCGCATACGGGGGGACTAAGGTCCTTGGGTGATGTAAGCATCTTTTTAATAGAATGTTTCGCGTTACCGTGGTGTCGTTTGCGCAGTGCGTTGCCCCAAGAAAACACGCTTGGAAGGTTCCGTCTCCCCGGCTGACGTGCCGGCAGGGCCCGGGGCTACGTCGATGGCCTCGGGCGTGTGTCGGGCCGCCTTGCTCCTCGTTTCCCTCGGTTCCTTCGCGTTTGCGCAAGGCACGGCGGTCCCCGACTACAAACGGCTGAGCCTGTCCGAGCTGATGGATCTGGAGGTGGTGTCGGTGTCGCGTCGGCCGGAAAAGTTTTCCGAAGCGGCGTCCGCGATCCAGGTCGTCACGAACGACGATATCCGCCGCTCCGGGGCGACGAGTCTGCCCGAGGCGTTGCGATTGGCGAGCAACCTCAACGTGGCGCAAAAGGGCTCGCAGGGTTGGGCGATTAGCGCGCGCGGTTTCAACACCGAGCTCGGTAACAAGATGCTCGTGATGATCGACGGTCGCACGGTGTATTCGCCGCTGCTTTCCGGCGTTTTTTGGGACGTTCAGGATTACGTTCTCGCGGATATCGACCGGATCGAGGTGGTCAGCGGGCCGGGCGCCACGTTGTGGGGCTCCAACGCGGTCAACGGCGTGATCAACATCCTCACCAAAAGCGCCGCGGACACGACCGGCTTGTATGCCGAGACGGCGGTCGGCACGGAGCTCGAGAACCTGACCTCCCTGCGCTACGGCATGAAACTGAGTCCGAACGTGAATCTGCGGCTCCACGGCAAATTCGTGGAGCGCGATGGAGGCGCTTTTCCGGACGGCTCGGACGCGCCGACGGACTGGCGGTCGCGTCGCGGCGGGTTTCGTCTCGATGCCGCTCCGAATCCGGACAACGCGTTCACCCTTCAGGGCGACATTTATGACAACCACCAGGACTCGGTCGCCGGCGAACCCAGTTATCTGAGCGGCGGCAATCTCCTCGGACGCTGGACCCGCTCCTTCGAGGACGAGTCGGAGATGGTCCTCCAATTTTATTACGACCGCGCCGACGTTTCCCAATACATCCCGAGCGCGTTCGCGCCGTCGGGCAGGTTTGGGGATCATCTCGACACCTATGATTTCGATTTCCAGCACCGGCTCAGCCCCGGGGAGCGCCACCAGATCGTCTGGGGTTTTGGTTATCGGCGCACGCGTGACGTGGCGGATAACGCTCCGGGCCTCGCCTTTCTCCCCGAAGAGGAGGAGCAGGACCTCTACAGCGGTTTCGTGCAGGACGAGATCCACCTCGGCGCAGGGTGGTCGGCGACCCTGGGAACGAAGTTTGCGCACAACGACTACACCGGCCTGGAGTTCGAGCCGAGCGTGCGCACGGAGTGGGAGATCACGCCGCGGCACGCGATCTGGGCCGCCGTCTCGCGGGCGGTGCGCATGCCTTCCCGCTTTGACCGGGATCTTCGCGTGCCGGCCACGTCGCCGATTCTAGACGGCGGTCCGCGTTTCGAGTCCGAGACGGTGATCGCCTACGAGGCGGGTTACCGGGCGCGGATAGGGCCGCGGGTGTTGGTTTCGACGGCCGCGTTTTTCAACCGCTACGACAAGATCCGCAGCGTGAGCCCGATCCCCGGCGCGCCGGCGCCTTTTTATGTGGAAAACAACGTCGAAGGGCGCACGCACGGACTGGAGCTCGATTCGACCTACGAAGTCACGCCGGGCTGGCGCCTGCGCGCGGGCTACGCGCTCCTCGTGGAAAGCATTCGCGTGAAGCCGGGGCGGATCGACCGGAACAACGGCTTGAGCGAGGTCGCCGACCCGAGGAACCAGTTTTCGCTGCGTTCCTCGTGGGATCTCCCGAGGCGCGTCGAATTGGACGCGGGCGTCCGGTGGGTCAACAACGGCGGCATGCCGGCCCATGTGCCCGCGTATTGGGAGATGGATGTCCGCCTCGCGTGGCGCCCGGCCGAGCATCTGGAACTTTCCCTCGTCGGACAAAATCTCCTGCACGACCAACATCGCGAATACGGCGCGCCGTCGCCGACCCGCGAAGAGATAGAACGCAGCCTGCACGCGAAGATCGCATGGCGATTTTAAGATCAATCGGAAGCGCGGGGGAAGCGACGATCCGCTCCGGGGCGGTCCGGCGCCTGGCCGCGCTATGGTGCCTGGCCGCGCTCGTCCTCGGCCCCGCGACGGCCGCGCTTTTTTCCGCTCCGGCCCCTTCGCGCGAGTATCAGATCAAGGCGGTTTTTCTCTACAATTTCGTGCAGTTCGTCGAGTGGCCCGACAACGCCTTCGCCGACGCCGCGGAGCCGTTGAAAATCGGCGTGCTTGGCGAGGATCCCTTCGGCCCGGCGCTCGACGAGGCGGTTCGCGGGGAAACGGTCCGTTCCCGGGGGCTTGTCGTCAAACGCGCGCGGCGCCTCTCGGAGCTTGGGGACTGCCAGCTGGTGTTTTTCACGAAAGCGGAGGCGTGGCAGGTTTCCGAACAAGGTGAGGAACTTGGCGGGCGCCCGGTGCTCACGGTCGGCGACACGGCGGACTTCGCGAGACGCGGCGGCGTCATCGCTTTTTATCCGGAGGGGAACAAGATCCGTTTTGAGATCAACGTCGGGGTCGCGCGGAGACTCGGCGTCAAAATCAGCTCGGAGTTGCTCGAGCTCGGGAAGATCGTCGGCGAGGAGCGGGTCGCGCGGGGAGGAACCTGAGATGCGCCTGCTCCGAAATCTCCCCGTCCGACGAAAGCTCACGGTGGTCATCCTCGTGGTATGCACGGTGGTGCTCCTGCTCGCCTGCGCCGTGATGGCGACCTTCGAGCTGATCGAGTTTCGTCGCGCGATCGTGCGCGACAGCACCGTCATGGCGGACGTGCTGGGCAAGAACACCCGCGCGGCGCTCGCCTTTCAGGACGAGGAGGCGGCGACCGAATTTTTGGCCGCCTTGCAATCCGCCCCGCATGTCATGGCGGCGACGCTCTACGGACAGGACGGCGAGCCGTTCGCGCGCTACTCGCGCCACTCGGCGGGAGTGGCTGCGCCGGACAAGGCGGGGGCGGACGGCCACGAGTTTCACGAGCGCTGTCTCGCGGTGTATCGTCCTCTGGTCCTCAACGGGAAACGGATCGGAACGATCGGCCTGCTGGTCGACACCGAGGCGATCCATGTCCGGCTGCGCCTGTTCGGCGCCATCGCGGCGGTGACGCTCGCCGGCTCGTTGTTGTTGGCGTTCGCGTTGTCCTCCTGGCTGCAACGGCCGATCTCGGGTCCCATCCTCGCGTTGGCGGCGACGGCCAAATCGATCACGGCGCGCAAGGACTACTCCGTCCGCGCCGAGCGGCATGGCGATCACGAGATCGGCGAGCTGACGGACGCGTTCAACCAGATGATTTCCGGCATCGAGGAACGCGAGCGCGCCTTGCGCACGGAAATCGCCGAACGTCGCCAGGCGGAGGCCCGCGTGCAGGCCCAGCTCGCGCGGCTGGCGCAGCTTCACCAGATCACCCGCGCCACCGGGGAGCGGCAGGATCTCACGAGCATTTTCCAGGTCGTGGTCCATAGCCTGGAGGACCATTTGCCGGCCGCCCTCTGCTGCATCTGCCTCTACGACCAGGCGGCTCGGACGCTCACCGTCGCGGGCGTCGGCTCCCGCGGCGAGGCCTTGGCCGAGAAGCTGGACATCCGGGCGGGGGCGACGCTCCCGATCGACAGCAACGGGCTCGCGCGCTGCGTGCAAGGGCTCCTGGTTTACGAGGCCGACACGGCCGCGATCTCCTTTCCCTTCCCGCGGAGCCTCGCCGACGCCGGTCTGCGGTCGCTCGTCGCCGCCCCGCTTTTGGTGGAGAGCACGGTCTTCGGCGCGCTGCTCGTGGCGCGCCACGAGCCGGATGGTTTTGTCAGCGGCGAGTGCGAATTCCTCCGCCAGCTCAGCGAGCATGTCGCCCTCGCGGCGCATCAGGCGCAGCTCCATCAGGCCTTGCAGCGAGCCTACGACGACCTTCGCCAAAGCCAGCAGACGATTTTGCAACAGGAGCGGCTTCGCGCGCTCGGCCAGATGGCCAGCGGCATCGCGCACGACATCAACAACGCCATCTCGCCGGTCACGCTCTACGCCGAGGCGCTGCGCGAGACCGAGCCGGACCTCAGCCCCCGCGCCCGCGAATATCTGACGACGATCGAGAACGCCGTTTCGGACGTGGCGCAGACCGTGAGCCGCATGCGCGAGTTCTACCGGCCGAGCGAGCCGCAGCTCGCGCTCTCCTCGGTCGATCTCAACCGGATCGTGCCGCAGGTGACCAACCTCACGCGCGTGCGGTGGAGCGACATCGCGTTGAAGACCGGCGTCGTCATCGAAATGCGGAGCGAACTCGCGACGGACCTGCCGGTCGTCGCGGGCATCGAGAGCGAAATCCGAGAGGCGTTGACAAACCTGATCCTGAACGCGGTGGACGCCATGCCGACCGGCGGCGTGCTCACGATCCGCACCCGCGCCATGGCCGGGGCCGGCGCGTCCGCGCAGGGGCGGGTGGCGCTCGAAGTCGTGGACACCGGCGTCGGGATGAGCGAGGAGACGCGGCGGCGCTGCCTCGAGCCCTTCTTCACCACCAAGGGCGAGCGCGGCACGGGCCTAGGCCTGGCGATGGTCTATGGCATCGTCCAGCGACACGGGGCGGAGATCGAGATCGAGAGCGCGCCGGGCCGGGGCGCCACGATCCGTCTGCTGTTCCCCTTGCATCAGGCGCAGGCCAGGAACGGACACGTCGCGGCCGAGCCCCCGCGGGTCCTGCTGCGCCTGCGGGTTCTGGTCGTCGACGACGACCCGATCTTGATCAAATCGTTGCGCGACACGTTGAGCATCGACGGACACGAGATCGTCGCGGCGAAGGGCGGGCAGGCGGGCATCGACGCGTTTCTCGCGGCCCGGGACGCGGGGCGGCCGTTCGAGATCGTGGTCACCGATCTGGGCATGCCTTACGTCGACGGCCGCAAGGTCGCGGCGGCGATCAAGGAGGCCTCGCCCGCGACCCCGATCGTGCTGCTCACCGGCTGGGGCGAACGCATGGTCGCCGACGGCGACATCCCGCCGCACGTGGACTGCGTGCTCGCGAAACCGCCCAAGCTCGGGCAACTCCGCGCGGCCTTCGCGAGCTTGATCACGCCAAAACCATGAAACCGCCCTTCACGGAACACCTGCTCGTCGTCGACGACGAGGCGCCCCATCTCCGGGCCCTCTGCGACACCTTGGGCGCGCAGGGCTTCGTCGTGGCGGGCTTCACCTCGCCGCTGGCCGCGCTCGAAAGCCTGCGCGAAGGCCGGGAATACGCGCTGCTCCTGACCGACCTCATGATGCCGGGGATGGACGGCATCGCCTTGCTCCATGCCGCGCGCGAGACCGACCCGCGCATCGTGGGCGTGATGATGACCGGCCACGGGACGGTCTCCACGGCCGTCTCGGCGATGAAGGAAGGGGCGCTCGACTACATCCAGAAGCCGTTCAAGTTGAGCGAGCTCATCCCGGTGCTGGCCCGCGGGCTCGGCGTGCGGCGCCTGCGGATGGAAAACGAGGCGCTGCAGCAAAGCCTGCGGGACCGCACCTTGGAGCTGGAGGCGGCGAACCGCGAGCTGGAGTCCTTCGCCTTCTCCGTTTCGCACGATCTCCGCGCTCCGCTACGCACGATCGACGGGTTCACGGGATTGCTCGTGGAGAGCATGGGAGCGCTGGCCACGGAGGAGGCGCTCGGGTATGCGACGACGGTGAAGGACAGCGTGGCGCGCATGAACGCGTTGATCGACGATCTGCTGCGCCTGGCGCGCACGACGCAGACGGAGCTGAATCGCCGGCGGGTGGACATGTCCGCGCTGGCGCGGGAAGTCGCGGAAAGTTTGCAGGCCGGGGCGGCGGAGGCGGGCCGGAACGTGGAGTGGCGGATCGCGCCCGATCTTTTCGCGGAGGCGGACCCCGGGCTGATGCGGGTGGTCTTGGACAACCTGTTGTCGAACGCGCTGAAATACTCGGGGCGGGTGGCCCGGGCGGAGATCGAGTTCGGCCGCGAACCGCAGACGGAGGGGCCGGCGGCGTTTTTCGTGCGCGACAACGGGGCGGGTTTCGACATGCGCGCGGCGGGGCGTTTGTTCAGTCCTTTCCGGCGTCTGCACGCGGAGAAAGATTTTCCGGGGACGGGGGTCGGCCTGGCGACGGTGGAGCGGATCGTCCGCCGCCATGGCGGCCGCATCTGGGCCGAGGCGGCGGTGGGCGAGGGCGCGACGTTCCGGTTCACGTTGCCGCAAGACGGTCGTATCGTTCCGATGGATACGGATTGACCCCGACGGGAGCGCGCGGACAGGCGTTCCCCGATTCGCCGGGGCGCCGGGGCGGAGGCCAAGGCGCGTCGATTGGCCCGATTGCCGGGGCGTGCGGCCCGGCGCGCGAGAAACGCCTTAATGGAAATCATGGGAGCGTTGAACGGGGAGGTCGGAGAGGCGCAGCGCCTCGATCCGTTCGGCTTTGACGTGGATGACGCCGGAGCGGTTTTGCAGGCGGCCGGTGATGCGGAGCGAAGGCTCCTCGTTGATGACGAAGCGGAGACGTTCGAAGAGCTCGGCGCGCACGATGGCGTTGGCCACGCCGGTCTCGTCCTCGATGGAGATAAACACCGTGCCCTTCGCGGTGCCGGGACGCTGGCGGCAGATGACGCCGCCGCCGATCTGGACGGTCTCGCCGTCGCGGCCGAACGGGAGGTCCATGGCGCGCCAGAGCTCGGGAAACCGGTCGCGCACGAGGCGCATCGGGTGTTCGCCGACGGTGAGACCGGTGCCGGCGAAATCGGCGGAGACCCGTTCGCCGGGCGACATGGCGGGCAGCGGGGCGACACCGACGTCGGCGTCGTCGAGCAGGCCGCCTGCGTGTTGGAAGAGCGTTTCCTCGGAGGACCAGGCGGCCTCGACTTGCCAGAGCGCGGCGCGGCGATGGCCGGCGAAGCAGTTGAGCGCGCCGACGGCGGCGAGGCCTCGGCGCTCGGCGGCGGTGAGCGGGGCGCGACGGAGGAAGTCGCCGAGCGAGGCGAAGTCGCTTTGCGCGCGTGCGGCGAGGAGTTGGCGGGCGCGGGCCTCGGAAAATCCCTTCACGTAGCGGAGGCCGATGCGGATGGTTTCCGGACCCTCGACGGTGCAATCCCAGGCGGAGTGGCGCACGCAGACCGGGCGGACTTTGAGGCCGTGGCGGCGGCCGTCCTGCACGAGCGTGGCGGCGGAGTAGAAGCCCATGGGCTGGTTGTTGAGGAGACTGGCGGTGAACTCGGCCGGACGGCGGAATTTCAGCC
>CBINJQ010000055.1:0-15075 GCA_966251015.1 uncultured Akkermansia sp.
TTCCACGAGGCGCCCACGCCGGGGTCGACGAGCAGGTGGTGGGCGGAGGCGAGGTTGATGAAGAGGATGTAGAGGACGAAGGCGCCGCGGCAGACGGTCTCGTTGACGGGCTTTGCGCCGGTGGCGAGCTGACCGATCAGATACCAGACGGAGACCATGGCGCAGACGTTGACCTGCTGGGATTGGTGGCCGAGGCCCCACCAGATCATGCGATACCACATGGGGTCGGGCTGGGCGGTCCAACCCATCGCGTAGGTGAAGGTCGGGATCATGACGATGGCGCCGTGGAGGAGCGTGACGACCGCGATGATCGCGGCGGCGGTGGCGCCGAAGGTGACGAGCGGCACGGAGCCCTCGTAGGTGCGGTCGCGCTTGGCGATGTAGAGCGTGGCGAAGAAGTTGAACACGCCGACGAGCGTGCCGACGGCCATCAGGATGATGCCGAGGTAGAAACCCGGGTGGGCGAGCAGCGGCAGGTAGCTCGTCATGAGCACGTCGGCCTTGCCGTCGAGGATGACGACGTTGGTCATCACCGCGCCGGTGATCATCAGGGCGAAGGACACCCAGGCGACCTTGCGGGAGAAGAGCCGGCTCCTCAGCGGGACCGTGCAGGCGAAGTAGAGGATCGCGACCTCGAAGAAGAGGATCCAGAAGATGAGCATGTTGAGCCCGTGGAAGGTCAGGATGCGGTAGAACCAATCCACGCGGAGGAGGTGAACGGCCTGCCAGCGGGTGAGCGCGAGCAGGATGGCGGCGATGCCGCCGAGCAGCAGGAACACGACGGCGGAGACGGCGTTGAGCTTGATGAAACGTTGCGCGGCGAGGCAGACGTCGAGCCCGGTGGTCGCGCATTTGCGGGCGTAGGCGCCCGGCGCGGCGAGCGAGGCGGAAAGGGGGGCGGAAGAGGACATGGAGAGAGTGGGAAGGTGGATCGGGAGGGGGCGTCGGACGGCCTTACTCGACGAGGATCTTGCCGATCATGTGTTCGTGCCCGATGCCGCAGAACTCGTTGCACACGATGGTGAACTCGCCTGCCGAGGTGGGGGTGAGCGTGAGCACGTGGTCGTAGCCCGGCAGCACCTGGAAGTTCATGTTGAGCGGCTGGAGGGAGAAGCCGTGCTGGAGGTCGACCGACGAGAGATGGAGCCGGTAGGTCTCGCCCTTGCGCAGCTTGAGGATGGGATACCAGGCCCACATGCGGGCGAGGAGGTAGGCGTCGCCGCCGGGGGCGGGCTCGACGACGGGCACGCCGTCGCGCTCGCCGGACTTGTTGGCGGCGACGAAGCTCTCGGTGCGGTCGGCGAAGGCGGCCGGGGTGACGGCGTAGGCTTCGCCGCGGCTGTTCTGTTTCCCCTTAAAATGCCAATACGGCATCATGAGGCTGAGGACGAAGCACCAGAGCAGCGCGAGGCCGATCCAGAGCTTTTCGGCCCCCTCGGGGGCTTTGAACCAATCGCGGGCGGGGAGGGTGAGGCTCATGGCGGCGGGTGGGTCAGGGGAGTTGAGCCGCGGGCACGAAGAGGAGTTCGACCCAGCCCCAGAGCGTGTAGGAGAGCATCGGGACGACGACGCCGAGCACCAGGAGGAGCCAGGGGTTGTCCATCAGACGTTTGAGCAGCGGTGGTTTGGGTTTTTGGTTCATGGGTGGACGGAAATCGGGGTCGGCGCGGCCGGGGCGCGACGCGCGAGGAGCGGGCGGATCACGAGGACGAGGAACCACACCCCGGCGGCGGCCGCGGCGAGGCCGCCGAGCCCCATCACGCCGAGGCCGATCTGTTCGCCGAGCGTGCGCACGTGTTGCTCGGCGGCGTAGGTCTTGCGACCGAGCCCGTAGGCGCCGCCGATCGCGAAGCCGAGGGCGAAGACGGCTTGCCCGACGCCGAAGCAGGCGAGCTGAGCGGCGGCGGCGCGCGGGAGGGTTTCGATCCGGCCGAGCGCCTTCAGCAGCAGGAAACTCGCGGTCATAAAGGCCGCCGTCACGCCGCCGAGCGACGCATGGTAATGGGCCGGGACGAGCGTGGTGGAACTCCGGATACATGCTCCCAGGATAAAACCGAGCAGCGTCAGCCCGACGCTCGCGGCCAGGCCGGCGCGGAGCACCTTGTTCTCCGAGGAAAACGAGATCCCGGGCGAGGCGTGGCGCCGCAGGTGGCGCGCGACGAGGGCGAGCGCCAGCAGCACGACGGGGAAGATTCCCCAGCGCATGAGCGCGGTGGCGCCCTCGACATAGGTCCGATGAAGCGCGCCCCGCCAGGAGAGCAGGGGCATCGCGAAATGCGGGAGCAGCAGGGCCGAGAAGAGCAGGCCGGCGCCGCGGCCGGGGAGCACCGGGCGGCCGGCGACGCGACCGGCGGCCCACAGCCATACGGACAGCATCGCGCAGACGTTGGCCGCCTGGAGGACGTGGCCGGGGCCCCAGTGGGAAAACTCGAAGAAAGTGTGGGCGGGCAGCCCCGGCGGCAGCGCGGCGCGCGCGGAGACCCAGGACACGGCGGCGAGGGCGAGCGCGATCCCGCAGGCTTGCACGCCGATACCGGCGTCGGGCGGCAGAATCCGATGCGCGGCGGAGGGCGCCAGGAGGTGCCGCAGGGAGAAGCCGAGGACTCCGAGGAAGAAACACGCGAGGCCGGCGAGAAAGAGCGGATGGTCGATGACCGGCACGTAGTTGGCCAGCACCGGGGCGGCGCCGCGCATCAGTCCGCCCCCGATCACGCCGGCCACGCCCAGGGCGGAGAGGACGTAGGAGAGCGAGGAGACGGCCCCGCCGCGCGGACCGGCCCGGAGCGCGGCGAGGGCGGAGGCGAAGGCGTAGAACCAGACGACGAGCGCGAGATCGACGTGGACGACGAGGCAGCGTTTGAAGAACAGAGGATCGTCGATGAGCCCGGACAAAAACGGGAGACGGCCGAGGACCACGGAGAGCGACAGCAGGCCGGCGAGCAGGAGGCTGCCGAGCGCCAGCAGGAACCAGCGGGCGACGAACGGGGAAGGCGCGGCCGCGGCGCGTCCGTGCGCAATGGATACGCCCGGACGGGCGGAGACCGTGGGCGGGGGTGCGAGGATGAGGGCGGGCGCGGGCATGCGAAGCGGGGCCGAGGTTATATCCGCGTGGTCCGGCGACCTCCTTGATATGGATCAAGGGAACGGCGCCTTCGTTCATTTATGATGCGGACATGCAGAGCCTATCCTCGTCGGCCGCGCGGGCGGTTTCTCCGTCGGCGGACCGGGGCGCCTCCGTCGCGTGCGTCGCGCGGGCGCTCTTCCTTCTCACGAAGCCCCGTCTGGCGAGCTTCTCCGTTTTGTCGGGGATGGCCGGATACGCCGTCGTCAAGGGTGGATCGGGCTGGTGGCACGCGGCCCTGGTTTTCGTCGGCGTCGCGCTTTCCGCCGGCGGGGCGCTTTCGCTCAACCAGTGGTGGGAGCGCAAGACGGACGCGATGATGCGGCGCACGGCGGGACGGCCTCTCCCGCTGGGGCACGTTTCGCCGCGGCTCGCGTTGGCGTGGAGCCTCGGGCTGGGCGCGGGAGGCGTGGTTTCGCTCCTCGCTTTCGCGAACGGGGCGGCGGCCTCGCTGGCGTTGGCGACGATCGTGGTCTACGGGCTCGTCTACACGCCGTTGAAGCGGAGGACGCGGTGGGCGACGGAGATCGGCTCGATTTCAGGGGCGTTGCCCCCGTTGTTGGGCGCGGCCGCGGCGGGGGACGCGTGGTCGCGGCAGGCGTGGGTTTTGGCGACGGTGATTTTGTTTTGGCAGATGCCGCACTTCTTCGCCGTCGGGTGGATGTATCGCGAAGATTACCGAGCGGCGGGATTTCCGCTGCTGCCGGCGGTGGACCGGAGCGGAGGCGCGACGGCGGCGTGGTCCTTGGCGCACAGCGTTCTGTTGTGCGCGGCGTCGGTCGCCGCGTGGGCGTTTGGATGGGCCGGGCCGGTTTTTGGCGTCGCGGCCGCGGTCGGCGGGGCGGCGATGCTTTGGTCGAGCTGGCGCTTTTGGAGCCGCGTCGAGACGCGTAACCGCGAAGGGCGCCGGCTGTTTTTCACGACGATTCTCTACCTGCCGCCCGTGATGGCGGCGTTGGTGATCGATTGTCTCTGACGGCGGCTTGGCGACCGTCGGCGCCTTTGCTCGCGGGTGCGGACGCCGGGGACGGCGTCCTTCCATGCTCCGCGATTCCGGCAGGAGCGCTTGCAACGGGCGTGGTGACGCAAAAAAGGCCCCTCGCAAGAGAGGCCTCGGAAAGGAAACGAGGTGAGTCTCCGGGGCTACTTCACGATGAGCTTGCCCTTCATCATGCTGAAGTGGCCCGGGAAGGTGCAGATATAGGGATAGGAGCCGGGCTTGTCGGGCGCGGTGAAGGTGATCACGTCGCTTTCGCCGCCGCCGATGAGCTTGGTGTGGGCGAGGACGACGGAACGGTCCTTCGGCAGGTAGTCGGGGGCGTTTTTCATGCACTCCATGGCGATCTTTTGCACGTCGGCGTCCGACGTGGCGGAGAACAGCACCCAGTTGTGGCCCATGGCGGCCTTAGGCAGCTTGCCGATATGGCTGAGCTTGATGCTGAGCTTTTCGCCGGGAGCGGCGGTGATTTCCTTCAGGTTGAATTGCATCGCGTCGTTGGCGGTGATCGCGATTTCGCGGGCGGCGTCGGCCGCGTGAAGCGCGGGGAGGAACGCGGAGCCGAGCCCGATGGCGGTGAGGACGAGGAGGGGGCGGATTTTCATGGCGAGGAAAGGGTAGGGGATGTCGAGGCGGGACGCATTGACCTGCATCAAGCGAGGCGGCGTTTGGCGAAGCGCTCCACGCGGGCGCGGGCGTGGTTCAGGAGCCCGGGGCGCCCGCGGCGCGGACGCGCGCGACGTCGGCGGGGCTGATCGCGGGGCCCTGGTTGCCCCAGGCTTGCAACACGTAGCTGAGGACGGCGGCGGTGTCGGTGTCGTCCAGCGGCATGGGCGGCATCGCGCTCTCGTAGTGGACGCCGTTGACGGTGACCGGGCCGATCAGACCGCGGAGCACGACGCCGACGGCGCGGTCGGGATCGGCGAGCAGGTAGTCGGATTTGGCAAGAGGGGGAAACGCGCCGGGGATGCCCTCGCCGTTCGGCTGATGGCAGGCCGCGCAATTTTGGGCGAAAAGCGCCTCGCCGCGCGCGACGGGGTCCGCCGGAAGCGCGTCGGCGGCCGGGGCGGATTCGGCCTCGTCGACGACGACCGCGGCGATGCCGGCCTCGCCGGGGGCGGAGTCGGCGGAGGCGTTCTTTTTCAGCGCGTAGATGGGAACGGTGGCGAACGCCATCACGGCCAGGACGAGTTGCGCGTAGCCGATCTTGACCGTCAGGGGTGTGCGTCGGGAGGGAGCCGGGGCGGAGTCCATGCCACGAAGCATAGCCGATCCGGACATGGGCGCCTTGACGCAGGTCAAGACGCCTCGTCTTTGCTGACGCGCGGCGGCGTGAGATGTTTTTCGCGCCCCGTTCTTGATCGAGATCAAGTTTGCCGGCGGCGTCGCTTGGCGGGCGGCGTCGGCCGCCCAATCTGGGGCGCCGCGAACCGCTCGTCGTCCCGACGAGGGCGCGACGAAGAACATGAAAACCCTCACCTTGGAATCCACCGTTGGAGAACTGGTGCGCTCCGCCCCGATCCGGGCGCGCGTCTTTGAGAAACTGGGAGTCGACTACTGCTGCGGCGGAAAGAAGCCCCTCGTGGAAGTGTGCCAGGCGAAGGGCCTGGACGGCGCGACGGTGCTCGCGCTGCTGAACGCGATCGACGCCGACGCGTCCGCGGGTCTTGTCGACGCGGACGCGATGGGATTGGCCAAGCTGTGCGACCATATCGAGGTCGCGCACCACGACTACCTGCGGGAGGAGCTGCCGCGCCTGGACTTCATGACCCGCAAGGTGGCGGCGGTTCACGGCGGGGAGGAGCCGCGCCTGGTGGAAATCCGGGAGGTGTTCGAGCCCTTCGCGCGCGAGCTCGCGGCGCACATGGAGGACGAGGAGACCTCGGCGTTCCCGCGTATCCGCAGGCTGGATGCGACGGGAGGTTCCGCGGCCGAGCGGGAGGAGCTGAAGACCGTGATCCGCCAGCTCGAGCAGGAGCACGAAAAGGCGGGCGACGCGCTGGCCCGCTTCCGCTCGCTCACCGACGACTTCACGCCGCCGGAATGGGCGTGCAACACCTACCGGGCCTTGTTCGACGCGCTGGGCCGGCTGGAGGCGAACATGCATCAGCATGTCCACAAGGAGAACAACGTCCTCTTTCCCCGCGCCCTGGCCGCCGCCTGAGGCGGCTGAGCTCGCCGGGGGGGCGCGATAAGCGAATCTCCGCCTGTCCGGCCCCCGCCTGTCCGGCCGTGAACATCACCGTTTCCGCCACGATTTCTCGTCGTCGCATGCCGGCCGGGCTATCCGGCCGACGGTGGCGTTCGCCGGCCAGGCGACGCCGCTCTGGGCGGGGCGCCGGGATCGAGTTCACGGGCTCGCGTGGCGGCGGGAGCGTCAGGCGGGTTCGTTTGCCGGCGAGCGGAAAGTGATCTCCCACGCGCCGTCGGGAAGTTCGCGCGCGGCGTGGGTGAAGCCCTGTTGCCCGAGCAACTGGTAGAGCGGAGCGGGTTCGAAGGGGGCGATCAGGAGGAAGTCCTGACCGGGCTCCAGCCGGCCCACCGCGTCGAGGATGGCGGGAAGCGGGGGGCGTTTGGCGGAGCAGATCGGACGGACGTCGAGTTCGAGCGGGCGGAGGGAGCTCATGGATGCGGAAACGATAGCACGGCCGTCGCGGTTTTGCTGCGACCCCGCGACTCAGAGGTAGAACATGCCTTTGGCGAGGAGCACGATGCCGAGCATGACGCAGGCGACGACGCGGTGGGTATGGCGAAAGCGGCAGACGTCCATGGTGCCGCGACGCGCGGCGCGCATCGAGGCGATGAACACGCCGAGCACGATGAAGGTGAGCAGGATCTTGGCCGTGAGCAGCAGGCCGAATTTCGTGTGGAAGAAATCCGGGCGCGCCGAGTAGTGAACCCAGAACATCGCGGCGCCGCTCAGGTAGAGCGTCGCGATCACGGAGGGCATGAACCCGCGCACACGCCGCGGTATCGCCTCGGCGATCTGGCAGCCCACCTCCGGCGGGAGAGTCTTCTCGATCGGCTCGACGACGAGGACCTCGAAGAAAACGGCGCCCACGAAGGTGAGCGCGCAGAGAAGGTGCAGGGTGACGAAGAGTCCGTAGTAGGCGGCCATGCCGGGAGCTTGGCAGATATGCGGCGCGCGCGCCTTGATCTTGCTCAAGGCCGCGCCGCCCGGGCGCCGTCCCTTTCGGGCCGCCCGGGTCAATAGTTAGAGCGTCAATTGATTTTATACCGCGGTAAGACCGCCTGATAAGGGCGAGGTCCGAGGCGTTCCCCCACGTGCCCCGGACGTCCCCCAAGTCTCCCCTCAACACGCTTGTAGTCACGTCCGACCCTTCCGGTCTTCTCCATGAACAACGTCCCCGGCCAGCTGCTCTCAGACGGCAAAAAGATTGGTTTCTCCTACGTCAGCAGCTCCTCGCTGCTCGCTCTCGGCCTTTGCGCCGCACTTACCTCGATCGGGCTTCCCTCCACCGCGCGCGCCGCCAGCGCGACCTGGACGGGCGGCGCGGACGGGCTCCAGACGAACCTCAACCAAGACACGAACTGGAGCACCGGTTCCGCCGCCTTCGTGAGCGGCGATGTCATCACCTTCGACAACACGACGCCGCTCGGCTCGACCCTCGTCTGGAACGCGCAGCTTGGTCCGGGATTCGGCGCGACCGACGGCCTCCATGTGAACTACACGGGAACGGGCAACCTCACGCTCGACGGCAATCCGGCGACGGCGTTCTTCGGGATCGGCAACATCACCGTCGCGAGCGGTGCCGGCGTCTTCACGCTGGGTGACGCCGCCGCCGGCAGCACCTTGGTCTATCGCGGGGCGAACAACCAAAGCACCTTCACCAACAACAGCGCCAACCGCGCGGTCGTCGCCCAGGACGTCCTTTGGCGCGCGGGCGGCGGAGCGGCCAAGACCGTGACGATCGACGGAACCGGCGGGTGGTTGTTCAACTCGTCTTTCCGCATCGACGCGTCGCAGGGGCAATCCGGCCTCACCTTGATCAAGAACGGTTCCGGCGCGCTCGAGCTGGCCGGCCCCGAGAATTTCGGCGCGAGCGCCGGCGGGCTCACGCTCAATCAGGGCGCGCTCACCGTCTCCGGCAGCGGATCGTTCGGCACGGGCGGCAGCTTCGCCCAGCCCATCGCGCTCAACTCGGGCACGTTTAATTTCGCGAGCTCGGCCAACCAGACCATCTCCGGCGTCATCTCCGGATCGGCGCCGTTCAATCAAAGCGCGGGCAACATCACCTTGACCGGCGTCAACACCTACGGCGGCGCCGTCACGGTCACGGGCGGCACCTTGGGCGTCGGCGGCGCGGGCTCGATCAACTCCGCGTCTTCAATCGTCGTTAACGGTTCCGCCGCCGGGCTCGCCAACAACTCGACGGGGGCGATCTCCGCGCCCGTCACCCTGCGCGCCGGCACCTTGTCCGGCACCGGCGTGTTCGATTCGGTCGTGGTCCCCGACCAGACCGGCACGGTCGTCTCGCTCGGCCGCAGCGGCGCGGAGACGCTTACGGTCGGCTCGCTGACCTTCCAGGGCGACGCGGAGCTTCGCGTCACCAAGGTCGGCGATCCCGCCACCGCCTCGGTAAACGTCACGGGCTCGCTCACCACCACGCCCGCGAACGGCAAGATAAAGCTCAGCTCCACGCTGCCGTTCTGGACCAGCGCGCAGTTCTACAACCTGGTGCAGGCGGGCAGCCTCTCCGGCGGCGCCGCCAGTTTTGAAATCGGGACCATCTCCGGCCTCACCAGCCGCCAGAGCGCCTCGGTCGCCGTGCAAGGCTCCTCGGTGGGCGTCATGATCAACGGCGACAGCCCGCGCTGGACCGGCGGTGGAAACGCCATCTGGGACACCAGCTCCACCGGAAACTGGGCGCTGATTATCGGCGGAGGCTCCACGACCTTCATCAACGGCGACGTCGTGCGCTTTGACGACACCGCGACGAGCGCCACCGTCAGCGTCGGGGCCGCGGGCGTGCAGCCCTCGTCGGCCCAGTTCGACAACAGCGCCCTCGGCTACACGCTCGCGGGCCCGGGCGGGATCACCGCGGGCAGCCTCATCAAGAGCGGCACGGGCACGCTTACCGTGACGGCCAACAACACCTACACCGGCGGCACCACGATCAACGCCGGCACCATCGCCTTGTCCGGCTCGGGCACGCTGGGCGGATCGAGCGCGAACGTCACCGTCAACGGCGGCGCCTTGGACCTCGGCGCGGCGGCGCGACCCTTCGGCACCGTCGCGGTCGCAGGCGACGGCTCGGTGGTGAACGGCGACCTCGCCGCCGCCGAGTTGCTCGGTTCGGGCACGTCCGGCACCGCCACGGTTTCCGCCCGCGTCACCGGCTCCGGCTCGGTTCGCATGAACGGCGCCGGCGGCACGATGGTGTTGTCCGCCGCCAACACCTACACGGGTGGCACGACGGTGAACGCCGGCACGCTCGTCCTGTCGGGCTCCGGCACCTTGGGCGCGACCGGCGCGAACGCCACCGTCTCCGGCGGCGTCCTCGATCTCGGCGGCTCCTCGCAGACGCTCGGCGTGCTCACCATGTCCGGCGCCGGCGCCGTGCAGAACGGCACGCTCCACAACACCCCGGTCGCGGCCACGCTGACCTCCGGCACCGCAGTCGTGTCGGCCACCTTGACGGGCACGGGTTCGGTGACGTCCTCCGGCGTCGGCGGAACCCTCGCGCTCGAGGGCACGAACACCTACACCGGAGCGACCACGGTCAACGGCGGCACGCTGCAGCTCGGCAACGGCGAGGACGTCGGCTCGATCTCCCCGGCCAGCCCGATCACCGTCGCCTCCGGCGCGGCGTTCGCGGTCAACCGTGTCGTTCCGACCGTGCAAGGCGTCGACTTCGGCGTCATCACCGGCGCGGGCGGCTTCACCCAGCGCGGCGCCAGCACGACGACCCTCAACGTCGCCAACAGCTACACGGGAACGACCAACCTTCTCGTCGGCACGCTCGAGGTGCTGGCCAGCGGGGCGCTCGGAACCGGTCCGGTCAACATCAACGGCTTCGGCAACCGCCTGGCCTTGTCGGGCGGCGTCACCCTCCCGAACGCGATCAACACGGGCGGCGGCGTCACGGTCGAGAACGTGTCCGGCGACAACACGCTGGGCGGCGCGTTCGAGTTCGCCAACGTCGGCAACGTCGTCACCACGGTGCGCTCCACCGCCGGCACCCTGACGCTGGGAGGCAATCTCACCATCTCCGCGGGGTTGAACTGGACCACGGCCAACCGCACGTTCGATTTCGTCGGCGCGGGCAACATCACCGTCAACGGCGGTATCCACAACAGCCTTACATCCACGGCCCGGATCGGCCTGACGAAAAACGGCTCCGGCGTCCTCACCCTCAACGGCGTGAGCGACTACACCCAGAATACCATGATCTACAACGGCGTGCTCCGCGTCGACGGACAGCTCGCCACCAACACCTCGCTCTCGATCGCGTCCTTGGTCGTTGTGGAGCTCGACGGCACGCTTGCGGGCACGGGCTCCATCGCGGGCAACACGGAGGTCTACGGCATCCTCCGCCCGTCGGCTGGCGGCCAGCCGGGCGGCGCGTTGCGCTTCGACGGCCCTCTCTATCTCGACGGCTTCTCGTCCACGCAGTTCGACTTGGCGGGCGCGGTGTTTACCGGTGTCAACAGCACCGCGAGCGCGGGTCTCACCTATGGCGGAAACCTCCGCCTGAACTTCACCTCCGGCATCTACAACGGCACCTACCAGCTCTTCCAGATCAACGGCACGCCGAGCGGCGACTTCACGCAGGTTCTGCTCACCACGACCAATTCCGGGGAGACGGACCTCCCCCTGACCCGGGACGCGAGCGATTGGCGCCTGACCTCCGGCGCGGTGACCTATGTCTTCAATCCCACGACGGGCGCCCTCACCGTCAGCGGCGGGCTCGACGCGGTGGTCCCCGGCTCCACCACGCTTTCCGCGGCGGCGGGAGACGGTTCGGTCGGCCTCACCTGGACCGCGGCGACCAACGCCGACTCCTACGTGCTACAGCGCTCCACGGTCGCCGGCGGTCCCTACGCGACGATCGCCAACGGCGTGGCCGGCACGAGCTACACGGACAACGGCGTGGTCAACGGCACCACCTACTACTATGTCGTGCTCGCCAAGGACTCCGCCTCGGGGCTGACCGGGCCTGTTTCGGCCGAGGTGTCCGCGACACCGGACGCGGCTCCTTACTCCGCCTTGCAGACCTGGCGCTTCGACAACTTCGGGGTGCATGACGACGACGGAACCGTGCTCGCCGGCGACGCCGAGGATTTCGACGGCGACGGCTTGGCGAACCTGATCGAATACGCCTTCGGCACCAGTCCGACCGCGGCAAACGCGAACCCGGTCACCGTGGCGAAGTCCGGCGGCTTCCTGACCCTGAGCTACCCGCGCCGCACGCCTGCCGACGACGCGCTGGTCTACACGGTGCAGGGGAGCAACGACCTCGCGACCTTCGCGCCCGGAACGGGCTCGACGGTCACCACGGGTTCCGTCTCCACCTACACCGACGACGTGAACGTCGACGCCGCGGGCGTCCGCCGCTTCTTGCGCGTCTCGGTTTCCTACCAGGAACTGCCCTGAGCGACATCGTTCGGAAACCGCTCCGATGATCGAGCCCCCTCGCGCAAGCGAGGGGGCTTTTGTTTTTCCGAGAAAAGGAACCGGCTGGTGTCGTGGTTACGCGCTCTCTTTGGACGGCGCCGGCATATGGAGAGATTCCACGGAAACCGTGGCTGTTTCGAGGTAGCGCTGGACCGCCGGGCCAGCCGCGTCGGAGCGGATTTTTCCCGAGCGAGAAGATAATTCGCCGTCAGCCTGCGGCGGTCCCGGCGGTCCCGTCCTACCTGAACTCATCAACTCGGAGCCGTCAGCCCGTGCGCGATAAGCGATAAGCCGGGTCGCTAAGCGAGGCCTTCATCGCACGTCGGCCACGCCCCCGATCATCGCCGCCAAAAAAAAGCCCGCCCGAAACCTGGGTTTCGGGCGGGCGCCGGGGATGCAAGCCCCGGAATGAGAGGGAAGCGGGGTTCGCGTCAGAACCAGAAGCGGGGCTGGCTTCCCGCCTCGGTGCCGATTGAAAAGACTTCGGGGCCGGGGGTGCTCGAGAGAACGAACTTCCTCCAGCGAACGTGACCGTCCACGTAGCCGGCATGCGCGCCGGAGGGCATCCTCCCGTTCATGTGGTTGCTGACGTTCACGGGCAGACCACCGATGGGAACATTCTCGAAGCTGGCCGCCGAGACGCCGGTCGAGATCACCGCGTCGACCACCAGCAGGCGTTTGCTTGGAGCGACCGGCACGAGAGCCGCGCCCTCCTTGTTCATGTAGATGTCTTTGATGCGGTCGTTCTTCCAGACGGCATCAAGCTGCTTGGTTCCGTTCAACAGCAGTATGTAGCTCGCGACGGCGTAGTTGTTCGGGTTGAAGTTATACATGCTCTCGATGTTGGAACTCAGGAGCATTTGCGACGAAGGGCAGTAGAGCACCTCGCGTCCGGCCAGCCCGACGGCGTCCTTGATGATCGAGTGCGTCATGTCCCAAGCCCAGTGGCCGCCGTTGTTCTCGGGGAACTTCTGGTTCTTGTTCTGGTTCGCCTGCGAGATGAGCGAAAGCGTGAGCTGGCGAACGTTGCTCATGCATTTGGCGCGCTTGGCGCTCTCGCGAACGCGGCTGACGGTCGGAATGAGGATCGCGGCAAGGACGCCGATGATCGCTATGACGGTAAGCAGCTCGATAAGAGTGAAACCGCGACGGGTGCGGGAGGCGGGGGTAGTCATGATGAACGGAAAACGAAGGGTTCGAGGGCCGCGGGGTTGCGGGCGGCGAAGGGCGGGGGCGAACGCGCGCGGACGTGGTCCGACGACGCCGCTCTTATTCGCGCGTCTTTGCCCGAAGCTCCAGTTTGCCGGAACGCTAACATTTGACCGGAGCGGGGCGCCGACGGCCAAACCCTCGCGGGCCAAGGCGTAACGGGAACACGGATACGATATCGAGGGGACGCGGCCCTTCCCGGATGCAGGCCCGGCCGTTCCTTCCGGGCGGGGCGCTTCAGGGCGCCCGCGGGCTTTCCCTGGGACCGAGGTAGGTCGGCCTGGCGTCGCCGAAAACCAGCTCGATGCGCTGCAACACCACCCCCGGATCGACCAACCAGACCTTCAGGACGTGGCGTCCGGGCGCGGGGACGCGCAGGCTCGTCGTCACCTGGTTGACTCCGTCCGAGACCATGCGTTCCCACGCGGCGCCGGAGCGGTCGGCGAGGAGGTCGATGACGCGCGGTCTCTCGTCGTTGAGCGACACCGCGACACGCAGGCCGCGTCCCGGGACGTAGCCGAGGGTGGGGGACGCGACCAGGCGAAGGCGGGCCTCGCCCCGGGACTCGAGCCAGAGAGGATACTCCAGCCGCGCCGAATCGTCGCCGGGCTGCTCCACGGAGCCGTGGGTGACGGGGAAGCTCGTCACGCCGCCCAGGGTGCGTCCGTGCTTCTCAAGGACCTGCCAGCTTATCCCGTCGCCGGCCGCGGCGCGCGAAAAATGCGGGGCCTCGATGGCGAGTTGTCGATCCAGCTCCACAAACGCGCCGCTCATCGCCGAGGCCTCCGCGTCGTCCGGGCGGACCACCGGCACGTCGATGCGCAAGGTGTCGTCTCCGGATCTGACGATGATGCGCCCCGAATGTCGGCCCGGCGGAACGGCCGCCCAGTCGGCGCCGACCTCGACGCGCCTGTCCTCGGCGCCGATCTCTCCCTCGCGGACCGACACGCGCAGCCACGGCTCGCGTGTTTCGACCGAGAAGCGGACGGGCGTGGAGCCGCGGTTGAACACATCGAACCAACGGGTGGCGGCGTCTCCCCTGGCCCAGGCGTGCAAGGAGGGCAGGCGGGGAACGGGAGGCAGTCCGTAGCCGCCGGGACGCGCGTGAGGGTCGCCCTCCACCGCGACGGCGAGCTGTCCCTCGGCGCGGGGCGCGACCTCGGTGACGGCGGGCATGGCGGAAAGGTTGGGCTGTTCCCACGTCGTGTAACCGAGACGGACCTGGTCCATCAGGTGCTTCCACTTGCCGCCGAGGAGAGCGTCCCAGCGCGCGGTCATCGCGGAGTCGGCGGCGAAGAGCTCGCGGGCGCGGGCCGCCTCGCGATTGGCCGAGGCGCGGCCTTGCACGGCGTAGAGCCGGTTGCGGGCCGCGGCCCGGTGGAGCTCGTTCACGATGGCGCAGGATTCGACGGGATGGAGGACGAGCTGGTAAAACGCCGCGCGCGCATCGGCGGCGAGTTTGGCGTCGAGGGCGCGGGCGCGTTCCCGGAGATCGGTCCACGCGCCGACAATGCGTTCGGACTCCCGTTCGTGGACGATGCTGAAGGTCTCGGGCTCGAGTTGCTCGGGTTTCCGGAGGCCGTTCAACCGGGTGTAGCCCGCGACGAGCGCGGCGGCCTCGGCGGCGTTCTCCGGGCCGAACTCGCGCGCGGCCCAGGCGCGGAGAAAGTCGTCGGTGGAGTTCACCGGCCAGCGCGCGGGGTCCCAGGCGTAGCGGAGGAAGAACTCCATGGGAATCTCCATGGGCTTCAGGTCGCCGACGTTGACGATCCAGACGCGCGTGGCCTCGTGGCGCCAGGCGAGGTGCATCTGCTCCCAGACCTTTTCGAGCGGGGTGACGTTCAGCCACTTGTAGGAACGCGGGCTGCCGACGTAGTCGAAATGGTAATACACCCCGGCGCCTCCGGGACGGGCGCGCTCCTCCGGCGTGGGCAGGCGGCGGATGTTGCCCCAGTTGTCGTCGCACCAAAGGAGGGTGACGTCGTCGGGCACGCGCATGCCCTTCTCGAAATACTCCTGCACCTCCTTGTAGAGCGCCCAGAGCTGGGGAACCTCCCGCGCGGGCCGGCCGGTCTCGCGGGTGATGATCTCGCGCTGGTCCTTCACGAT